>NZ_JBXWQU010000023.1:0-206773 GCF_059612545.1 Ruegeria sp. SAZD011
GGAAACCTTCTTCTCAGCCATCGCTCTCGCCGCAACCGTTTTGTTCTGGCTATGAAAAAGAACGAGTCTGGAGCCTAAGAGACAACCGAAGGGCACGAAGGCAAAGAGCACTTAGCGCCCAGCAGAAGGCGGTTAGGTGGCATCGGGCATGGACGTAGGGGCGAGGGTCGAGACGGGCGGCGCTCGCCTAGCTGGCTGCGGCTGTCGCGGTGATCGGGGGCCTTCGTAGATTTTTGCTGAGATATTTCCGTGTGTGGGACCGGGTTTCCACGTCAGCAGCAGGGGGTTCCAAAAGGTGCCGTTATGCATATGCGACTCGGTCGCAACTGACTGTTGCAGCGTTGTTGCAGAGCCTGCCCAACCGCTTGATGTGCCACGGCAATTCCCCGGTGGATTTGATCGCCAATCAATTGGTCAGACGCAAAGTATGTCAGCATTGTTGACGTATCTCGGATAGACCGCCGCGAGTGACAGTCGCAGGATCGCGCTGGGCACCGTGCCATGCGGCACCAGTAAGCGACATCTTCCCTATTATAGTACTACATAAGAGAAGATGTCATTTACTCCGCTGACACCGCTTCCCACCACACCGCGCCCAAGTCGGCCATGCACTGATCCACATCCGCGCCAGCCGCTACCGCGCACAGATACGGCTTCGGCTGTGCTGCCTTATCCTTCATGCGGTACTTGTGCGTTGCCGTGACCCGCTTGGCAATCTCCCGCGTGTTGCGCCCGCCAGCCCCGAACACCCGATCCACCTCGGATGCGCTGAGCAAAGTCACATCGCCCGTGCGGCGCATGACCTGCTCGGCTGACACGCACTCATCCACCTCAATGTCGAGGCGCATCGAGTGCATGACAAACACCCGCCCCATCTTGTCCCGGCGCACGGAACGCATCCGCCCAACCGCCTGCATCAGGCTATCGACCGCGACATTCTTCAACACGGCATCGACGCGCGGATCGTCATGGCGCAACCGATACCCGGCGACACCGCCCCCAAGCTCCCAGTTCTCAGTGCGATACCATCCCATCGTCTTCACGGCGTCTTCATCCGCGTGATGCCGCCGCGCAATCGCCTCTAGGTGATATGGCTGCGGTGCATTCCGGCCAAGGATAACCAAGTTATCAACATCGACCCCATGCAGGCGTTTGCCGTCCGGGAAGTCCCAAACGTCCTTGCCCTCGACAGCGCCGTGGTGCGCGAAGGCGACGCGGTCGAACCGATGCTCTTTTTCGATTGCCTCGCGGTGGTCCTTCTTGGTCACGACAACAGTGTATCCCGGCTGCGCCCGAAGCCAATCGGCCAGCCGTTGCCGCGCCTTCTTCACGCGGGTTTCTTCCGCTTTGAACTGCGGATCGGTTTTCGGAAGGTCGTTGATCAATTGGGACCGCTTGCCGACAGCATCCGTGACCTGCACCACCCGCGTATTCAGCTTAGGTGCTTCGACCTCAAACACCTCAAGCTCCGGCCAGTGCGCCCGCAAGGCAACCTCGTTCGGCGTGGCATCGAACAGCAGAACGGTATCCACCTTTTCAAGAAGGCGCGGTTTGCGCCTCCACGCCACATCCACCCACCAGCGCGTTGACTCCTCGCCGTTGTCCTCTTTCTTGGTTTCCGAGAAGACATGAAGATGGTTCTCGCCGCCCTCCATCCGCGCGAGCATCGCCCGCCAGATCGACACGCAGCCAGCCCGGTATGATCCGGGTTCACAGTTCGCGATGATCTGCTCGTCCGTCATGTCCGGCTCAACATGCGGCGTGGGCTTTTCCTCAAGCTCAAGTTCGAGGGCTTCTTGCACCTCATCAAAGGTCAGCGTCTGGGTATCCTCCAACAAGTCGCAATGGGCCTTGCGGGACAATTCGCCAAGGCGACCGGGACGCGGGGCAAGCAGGTCTTCCAGCGGCACAACCTTGTTTCCGGCCAAGTGCTCGACACAGCCCTCGTCAATGATCACAACATCCGCATCGGAGGCAATCCGCGACAGGTGCGAGATCATAGCGACCGGCGCGACCCAGTTATAGCGCCAGAAGTTCATGACCTGATCCGCATAGGCGCAGGTGGCGAAGCGCGGGCAGCGTTTCACATCGCCGTCTTCGTCGGGTGTCGGGAAACCGCAGATGTGCTTGTGAACCGACACGCCCGCGCGGAAGGCGGCGTTGACGGCATCCAGCCGTGAACACATCCCCTCGGCTGACCGGCCACGCCATGACTCCCACGGGCGTTCCAGCCAGCGATCTTCGATCTCTTCAAACTGCCCAACCTGATCGAAGGCATCATAGAGACGCTTCTCCCGCGCATCGTTCAAGCGGTTGACGATCTCGGTGCACCGCTCGTGGTTCGGTGCGAGGATCAGAGCCTTCACATCGCGGGATGTGACAAGTTCGACAATCTCATGGGTTTTGCCGACGCCCAGCGTGACCTTGTTCAGAAACACGCCTTCCCGGTCGATCTGATCCCGCACAGCGCGGCGCAGCGCCTCAGAGGCTGCGGTTAGCGTGGTTTCCGGCTCACGATAGGCAGGCATACCAAACACCAGCGTCTCGCCCGCCCGCATGTCGCGATACATGCGCCGCGCCTCTCCCAAGGCCGGGTCGGTCATGCCATCGGGGCGCTTGATGACTTTGCGCATCCGCTTCCACGTCGCGTTCGGCACGTCCAGCCGGGTGAACTCGTCATGGAGCGCGGCAATCGCATCGTCCTCGGACATGCCCGCCCGCTTGCATGACAAGATGAAGTTCCAGCACTCGCCCGACACGCCGCCTTCTCCCACGTCGAGAGGGCCGGTGTTCATCTTGTAAAGGCCATGTTTGCCACGGCTGAATTGCTTCCTGAGTTCGACAAGGCCTTCGGTCGATTGGACGTCGCCGGACATGTCAACCACTAAGCCATCGCCTTTGAACTCAAAGACACGGGTGGGGAATGGATCGGCTTCAATGTCGGGCGGTGCAGCGAACAGCACCCGGCCAGCTTGGAAAATGCCGGTGTCTAGCCATTCGACTGGCTGCTTCTTTTGGAAAGCGGCAATGTCTTTGGCAGTGCAGCGCGGCGAGACACCGAGCCAAACGTGAGCGCGAAAGTCGCCCGTGAACCCGGCACGCGAAGACAGCGCGACGACAATGTGAAACTGATCGGCAAAAGACCCGAACATCTGGGTCAGTTGCGCCCGGATCGTGAGTTCGGGATCAGCGCGAAGGGTCTCATCCGAGTGACCTTCGACGTAGGGCATTCCGTCCACATCAAGAACCATCAGGTCGGTGGGCGGGAGACGGAAATCGGTGCGGCGAAGCCGGGTGACATAGTGCCCATCAGGTGCGCCGCCGAGGACAAAGCATTCGTGCGGCTCTATGCCGTCATAGAGTGCGGCAACGGTGTCGATTGTGACTTCGCGGGTCGTTCCATACCAATGCGTCGGCCAATCAATTGGCGACACTTCACTGCCGTCAGGCAATTTCTTTTTGATCTCCGCGCCATCGGGTCGGAGGTTTTTTCGAATACTGGGGCGACTTGCTCCATATACGCGAGAAATCCGCATCTGCTTTTATCCTCAATGCAGACGCTATTACCTCGTTTTCCGGTCGGATTCCACCAAAGCGTGTCTTATAAGCGAGTTGTAGATGCGATGGGTTCGCTTGCTTGTGATGGAAACGACTGAGGGACGAGGTATAGCGGCTTCGTCCCTCTTTTTCAGTTCACGCGGTGAGAACGCGCCCATGCGAGAACGTCCTCCCGATCATACAGGATTGTCCGGCTGGAAATGTGCAGGAACGGCGGGCCGCTGTCCTGACCGGCGTTGCGCTCTTTCCGCCAGAGGTAGAGCACTTCCTCGGAACGGTTCAGATACTCGGCGCACTGGGCAGGCGTCATGAGGTCCGGCAAGGTCTGCTTAACCTGCAAGGCCCGCAGTTCGTCGCGCAGCGCACGGATTTCTTGTGTGAGGTCTTCCATCATCGGCTCCCATCTCACATTCAGATAAGACACGGGCCCGTTGATGGCGCTGGCGGGTGCCCTCATGCGATCCGGCACCAGCCCCTGATGGAACGCAATAAGGTCATGCCGGGAGGTTCCGCCGCACAGCGACACCGGCACGCCCCGACGTTATCGCCTGCCGCCCATCTGGACAACATTGGAAGCAGGTACTGCCCCGCATTCCACCTCAATTTGCTTCGCGATGGCGTTCGCGTCGGCATGGCTCATGGAGCCTTGATCGTAAATGTCCTGAACGCCCTTCTCCACATCACCCCGTAACTGGTCGATGATGTAGGATGGCAGGCGCAGGCGGCGGGCAGCGGTCGTGAACAGGCGGCGAGCATCGTGCGGGGTCATGCGAACACCGTCGCCTTTCAACTGCTGCGGATGGTAGATGTGCTTGGCCGTGTCATACTGCGGGAAGACCCATTCGCTATGCTGGGGCAGCGCCCGCAGAGCTTCGACAACGCGGTCAGCAATGGGAAATGCCCCCTCCGTCCCGTTCTTCAATTCTGCGACGCGGAGACGGGCGCTGTCGAGGTCAATATCCTCCCAGCGGAGTTCGATCACGTTCTTGGCGCGGAGGCCGGTGAACAGCATCACCTCCCAAGCCGTGCCGATGATCAGGTTTTTCTGCTTCTTGGCGTCGATCAGATCGAGGGCGGGCCATGCGTCGTCCACATCGAACTTCACCTTGTTGTTCCGCGCCCGGTATTTCACCTTCTTGAGCGCGTCGGCCACGTTCGGGATGCGACGGACAACCGACGCCCGTTTAAACGCGGTCCCGATGATCTGGCGCAGGTGCTGCTGCGTCGAGGTCGGCTTGCCGTTGGCGTCCACATATGGCGCAAGGGCGCGTTCGAGGTCCGGCAGGGTCAACTCGTCGATGGGCCGGTCAAAGAGCTTCGAAAGGTGGCGGTCGATCTGCTCGCGATAGTAGGTCTTCGTCAACTCCGATGCGTCCGACTGTTCGATATGGGAGTCCATCGCATCGCGCAGCGTGTGAATGCCCGTCGAGCGGTCGTCTGTGCGGGTGGTGATCGCCGCCATCTTTTCCTTCGCCACATCGCGGGCGGCATAGACCGTCGGCAGGTCCGGCCACGCGCCCAGCGTGACAGAGCGCACCTTGCCGTCGATGCGCTTGGACAGCACCCACGTCTTTTTCGTGGCCCCAACGGCAAGGCGGATGCCGCGAGCGTCAGGGTCGGGTTTCACCGATGGGTCGGAATACATGATGGTGTTGCCCGGTGCGTGCTTGATCTTGGCAATGGCCGGGCGGGTGGTCAGATTGTGGTTAGGCATCTCTGCAACATCCTCTGCAACATTCAGTGACGCCATGTTCGGTTCTCTACCGGCGGTTGCACAACTTGTTTTTCGTTGCAGAACAGTGCTTTACCTTATTTTGCTGATCAAGTACGGCGAACCACCCTTGGCGAGTCGTTCCCTGTTAATCAATTGGTCGTAGGTTCGATCCCTACCGCCGGAGCCAAAATCCTCGCATAGCGTTGATACATGGTGAAAAAGCGATCCTTTCGGGGTCTCTTTTCGCGTTTTGGTCAGGGTCAAAGAAAAAGGGGGCCGAAGCCCCCTGTAAAGTCTCGCGTACCAGGCTCAATCGTTGACCGCCCGGTGTTTTCTGCCTGCGGCCTGGACGCGTCGGGGGCGAGCGCACCCGCCCCGTGTTCGAGTGAGGGGGCTGGTCACCCCGCCCCACCCGGGACCCGGCAGCCCCAGCAGCTGGGGCCGTCGGCTGGAACGCCGGGCGCGGATGGGCCGCGCCGCCGGTTCCGGATCTCGTCGGGGCCGGATTTCCGAGGGAAGCCCCCGGCCCCTACGCGCCCCGGCGGGGGCGCGATTTGTCGCCCCGTGGTTACGAGCAGCCGCTCGTCGCGCCACAGGTGTTGCACTTCATGCAGGTGCCGTTGCGCACCAGCGTGTAGTTGCCGCATTCGCCGCAGGCCTCGCCCTCGTATCCCTGCATGCGGGCCTTGGTGCGGGCATCCATGCCGGTGGCGGCGACGGTGGCCTGTCCGGTTTCGGGCACCAGCGTCTGCAGCGCCGCGACCGGGTCGCCGGCGCTGTCCAGCGCCACCGCGCCCACACTGGCGCCGCCGTTCAGCACCACCAGTTCCTGCGGCAGACGCTTGCGCAGATAACCTGTCGAGCTGATCTGTTTCAGCACCTCCAGCGATTTCGACGCGGCGCTGTCGCTGACGGTGGTGACGTTCGACACGCCCTCGTCCTCGCCCTTGCCGATATCGTCGAATGTCGCGCCTTCGGGCTTCACATGGGCCAGGTCGGTGCGGTCGAGATAGCTGACCGCAAGTTCCCGGAACACATAGTCCAGGATCGAGGTCGCGTTCTTGATCGAGTCGTTGCCCTGTACCATGCCGGCCGGTTCGAACTTGGTGAAGGTGAAGGCGTCGACGAATTCCTCCAGCGGCACCCCGTATTGCAGGCCGACCGAGACCGCGATGGCAAAGTTGTTCATCATCGCCCGGAACCCGGCGCCTTCCTTGTGCATGTCGATGAAGATCTCGCCCAGCGAACCGTCCTGATACTCGCCGGTGCGCAGATAGACCTTGTGACCGCCCACGATCGCCTTCTGGGTATAGCCCTTGCGGCGATGGGGCAGCTTCTCGCGATGGCTGCGGATCACCTCCTTGACCACGACCTTTTCGATCACCTTCTCGGCCAGCACGGCGGCCTTTTCGGCCGGGGTGCCGGTTTCCAGCACCGCGGCGGCCTCGTCGTCATCCTCGATCAGGGCGGCAGCCAGCGGTTGGCTCAGCTTGGAGCCATCCCGATAGAGCGCGTTGGCCTTCACCCCCAGCGACCAGCTGAGTTCATAGGCCTTCTGGCAATCCTCGATGGTGGCGTTGTTGGGCATGTTGATCGTCTTGCTGATCGCCCCCGAGATAAAGCTCTGCGCCGCCGCCATCATGGTGATGTGGCTGTCGACCGACAGGAAACGCTTGCCCTTCTTGCCGCAGGGATTGGCACAGTCGAAGATCGCGTAATGCTCCTCGGACAGATGCGGCGCCCCTTCCAGCGTCATCGTTCCGCAGACATGGTCGTTGGCCGCGTCGATATCCTTCTTGGTAAAGCCCAGATGCCGCAGCAGGTCAAAGGTGGGGTCGTTCAGCTTGGCCGCCGGGATACCCAGAACGCCGGTGCAGAAATCCTCGCCCAGGGTCCACTGATTGAAGACAAAACGGATGTCAAAGGCGCTTTCCAGCGCGGCGTCGATCTTGCGCAGCTCGTTGGGGCCAAAGCCGTGGCCCGTCAGCGAGGTGTGGTTGATCCCCGGCGCATTGCCGATCGTGCCATGACCCACAGCATAAGACACGATCTCTTCGATCTGGGCGCTGGAATAACCCAGGTTCTCCAGCGCGGCAGGCACCGAGCGGTTGATGATCTTGAAGTAACCACCGCCCGCCAGCTTCTTGAACTTGACCAGCGCAAAATCGGGTTCGATCCCGGTGGTGTCGCAATCCATCACCAGACCGATGGTACCGGTGGGCGCGATCACGCTGGTCTGCGCGTTGCGATAGCCGTTCTTCTCGCCCAGGCTCAGCGCCTCGTCCCACGAGGCCATGGCCAGTTCGACCAGACGCGGGTCGGGGCAGTTGGCGTGATCCAGCGGCACCGGCTTGACGCTCAGCTTTTCATAGCCATTGGCCTTGCCCTGAGCGGCGGTGCGGTGGTTGCGGATAACCCGCAGCATGTTGGCGGCGTTGCGCTCATACCCGGCAAAGGGCCCCAGCTCTCCGGCAATCTCGGCCGAGGTGGCATAGGCCACACCGGTCATGATCGCGGTCAGCGCACCGCAGAGCGCGCGGCCCTCGTCGCTGTCATAGCCATAGCCCATGTTCATCAGCAGGCCGCCAATATTGGCATAGCCCAGACCCAGCGTGCGGAAATCATAGCTGAGCTGCGCGATTTCCTTGGACGGGAACTGCGCCATGGTCACCGAGATTTCCAGCGTCAGCGTCCACAGGCGGGTGGCATGGATGTAATCCTCGGCCTGGAACTCGCCATCCTTGAGGAAGGTCAGCAGGTTCATCGACGCCAGGTTGCACGCGGTATCGTCGAGGAACATGTATTCCGAACAGGGGTTCGAGCCACGGATCGGGCCGTCCGCCGGGCAGGTATGCCACTCGTTCACCGTGTCATGGAACTGGATGCCCGGATCGGCGCAGGCCCAGGCCGCATGACCGACCTTTTCCCACAGATCGCGCGCCTTGACGGTCTTGCAGACCTTGCCGTCGACACGGTTGATCAGTTCCCAATCGGCATCCTTTTCCACCGCCTTGAGGAACGCATTGGTGACCCGGATCGAGTTGTTCGAGTTCTGGCCCGAAACCGAGTTATAGGCCTCGCTGTCCCAATCGGTGTCATAGGTGGGGAACTCGATGCTGGTATGGCCCTGCTTGGCGTAATCCAGCACACGCTTGACATAGGTTTCCGGGATCGCGACCTTTTTGGCCTCGCGGATCGCGGCCTTGAGCCCCTCGTTCACCGCCGGGTCATAGGCATCCACCTCGGCGCCGTCCCAGGCACGGATCGCGGCAAAGATGCCGTTCAGCATCTTTTCATGCATCTTCGAGCCGGCGACGATGCTGGCGACCTTCTGCTCTTCGAGCACCTTCCACTGGATGAACTGCTCGATATCGGGGTGATCGGCGTCGACGATCACCATCTTGGCTGCCCGACGGGTTGTCCCGCCCGATTTGATGGCGCCCGCGGCGCGGTCGCCGATCTTGAGAAAGCCCATAAGGCCCGAGGATTTGCCACCGCCCGACAGGCTCTCGCCCTCGGCGCGCAGATGGCTGAAATTGGTGCCGGTGCCCGAGCCGTATTTGAACAGGCGCGCCTCGCGCACCCACAGATCCATGATACCGCCCTCGTTCACCAGGTCGTCGCTGACCGACTGGATGAAACAGGCATGCGGCTGGGGATGTTCATAGGCGCTGTCCGACTTGGTCAGCTTGCCGGTCTTGTAGTCGACATAGTGGTGCCCCTGCGCCGGGCCGTCGATGCCATAGGCCCAGTGCAGGCCGGTGTTGAACCATTGCGGGCTGTTGGGCGCGGCGCGCTGGGTGGCCAGCATATAGCGCATCTCGTCGAAATAGGCGCGCGCATCCTCTTCGGTGGTAAAATAGCCACCTTTCCAGCCCCAATAGGCCCAGGCGCCCGCCAGCCGGTCGAACACCTGCTTGGACGAGATCTCACCGCCCATTTCGGCGTCGCTGTCGGGAACCGAACGCCACAGGAATTCCGGCACGCCCTTTTCGCGCACCTTCTTGAGACGGCTGGGCACGCCCGCCTTACGGAAGTATTTCTGTGCGATCACGTCGCTGGCGACCTGGCTCCAGCTGGTGGGAACCTCAATATCGTCGAGGCGGAACACGATGGTGCCATCCGGATTGCGAATCTCGGAGGTCGCGGATCGGAACTCCAGATCCGCATATGCATCCTGTCCCGCCGTCGTGAACTTTCTTTCGATCTTCATGTCCCCAGCCCCTGGTCGTTTTTTGGGTCTTGCCGCCCGCAGGCCCATCCCGCTGGCGCTCTCCGCATTGCCGTCAATCGGCCCGTTGCCGGAACCAGAACGAATTCGCCCGTCGCCGCGATGAGTGGCGCGGCGTTCTAAGAACATGGTGATCTGTGGTTTCTTCGTCCCGCCCGTTCCGCCGCTCTGGCTTTGCTACCAGATTTTGTGGCTGTGCAACCGGCCCATACAATCTGACGTATGCAGGCATAGAAGGTCAACGGCATTTTTGCACCCCGGCGGGATTCTTTTCTGTTGACCCGCGAGCCCGTCGGCTCCCCCCGTTCCGACGCCGCGATTCCTCCACAGGGCCATCCCCAGCCCTTGCTGCGACGCAGTCGGGCACAGCATGAAAATTTCCGTTTTTTCACGGCAGCTTTCATCCGGAACTGAAAGTCGACGTTGCTCCAATTTCTGCGTTGCAGCAAGACGAAAGCCCCCCTCGCGCGCGCTTTCGCGATCCGATATGGTGGGTCCGAAATACGCCGCGACTCGGAAAGTTCCGTAAGGTGAAACCCCTGTTTGGCCTGCTGGCCGCCCTGCTGACTGTGGCTTCGTGCACACAAGATATTGCGGTTAACTCTGCGTCAGCCCTGTTCCCGACCCGCCCCAAAGCCCTGATCGAGGGATTCGCCGCGGCCTGTTCCGAACCGAGCGAAACCCTGCGACGTCCCGATCCGGGAACCTGGCAATGCTGGGTCGACCTGCCCGCCGACCTGACCGCAGCGGCAATCGTGGACCATGACGGTACGCTCAAGGCGCTGCCGCAACTGGTGGTTCAGTTGCAGGTCGCCCAAACGACCGATGGCCGCTATCTGGCCACGCTCGAAGATTACCTGAATGTTCCGCAGGCCTCTGGCCCCGCGCGGCGGATCGCCTCGGATGGACCGGGCGCCCAAGAGGCGCGCATCGGCCTGTTGCGCGACATGGGTGGCCAGATCATCGGCGAGTAAGAGAAGAAAGTGGTCGGGGCGGCGAGATTCGAACTCACGACCCCCTGTACCCAAAACAGGTGCGCTACCAGACTGCGCCACGCCCCGGACCGTGCGCCTTCCTATCCGCCGCAATCCGATTTGAAAAGGCCTAACAGGGCCATACGGCGGGTCCGTCCGAAAAAACACGGTGCCGCAACTGGGTGCCCGGCGCGATGCCATACCGCGCGGCCAGCCCGCCATTGATTTCGAGCACCGCAAATACCGCATCTCCACCCGGTATCGGGGTCTCGTCATGTGGAATCGCATTGGGATGCACGCGGGTCACGGTACCACTTCGATCAACAAAGATCAGGTCGAGCGGGATCAGCGTGTTCTTCATCCAGAATGCCACGCGCTGGGGGTGTTCGAATACAAAGAGCATGCCTGCCCCGCGCGGCAGGCTTTCGCGGAACATCAGCCCCTGCGACCGCTCTTGCGGGGTTTGCGCCAGTTCGATGGAGAAACGCAATTCGCTGCCGCCGCCACGCAGCCGCAATTCGTCGTCCCGGCAGGTCTCGGCCCAGAGCGCGCTGGCGCCGATCAGCCAGACCATCAGGCAGAGCGCCGCGCGGATCACCGTCTGCCGCTCATGAATTCAGCGCGGCTTCCCACGCCAGCACCTCGGCCGCCATACGCCCGCGTTTACCGTCGATGACACGCATTGCCAGCGCCTCGCCCGGTTGCAGGTCCGACAGGCCCGACTGGCGCAGCACCTCGATATGCAGGAAAACGTCCTCGTTGCGGCCAAATACATTGGCAAAGCCGAACCCCTTGCCCTTGTCGAACCACTTGACCCGGGCCGGTTCCAGCGGTGCGGCGCGGATCGCGTCGGGGTCCATCTCGGCGAAATCCGACAGCAAGACCGTTTCGGGTCGCTCAGGGGGAACGATGCCGACGACCTCGACTGCCTGCACACCGCGATCGGTGCGGTGGGTCATGATCTCGATGGCGGCGCCGTCGGCAACCGAGCTCTGACCGAAATTCCTGAGCACATTGACATGCAACAGGATGTCCGGCCCGCCCTCGTCGGCGACCACGAAACCATATCCCTTGGCCGGGTCAAACCATTTTACCCGGCCCCGGACCTTGTATGCACTGCTCAATTCTTCGGCCACTTGCTATCCATCGTGGTTTGACGTGAAGTTCAGGCTCTTGATGTGCCGGATTTTAGCTCCGAATTTCAAGTGAAAAAAAGCCCATATTTCACGTACTTGCATTTCACGTTACGCGAATGTCAGGGGTTGAGACGCTGGATATCCCAGCTTTCCCCTGGGTCCGCCCGACGCCAGACAAAGCGGTCGTGCAGTCGGAATGCGCCATCCGCCCAGAATTCGATCTCGACAGGTGTCAGGCGAAACCCGCCCCAGAACGGCGGGCGCGGCGGGTTCGGTCCCTTGGCCGCGGTGATCTTGGCAACCTCGGCCATCAGCGCGGCGCGGCTCGACAGCGGCCTCGACTGGCGTGAGGCCCAGGCGCCCAGCCTGCTCTTGAGCGAGCGCGAGGCATAATAGGCATCGGCCTGCGGCCCCGCTTCGCGGGTGATCGTGCCGCGCACCCGGATCTGGCGGCGCAGCGATTTCCAATGCATCACAAAGGCGGCCTTACCAGCCTGCTCCAGCTCGATCGCCTTGGCGCTTTCGTAATTGGTGTAGAAAACGAAGGCCGCCGGTTCGATCTCTTTCAGCAGCACCATCCGCACATTCGGCAGGCCCGAAGCGTCAACCGTCGCCAGCGCAATGGCGTTCGGATCGTTGGGTTCCGACTGTTCGGCCTCGGCCAACCACTCCCGTGCAATAGCAAACGGGTCATCACCGGCGAAGATGCCAGTCCTGTCACTCATGTCCATCCCCTTGAACAACTGCGACAGAGCCTAGGCCCTCTTCCCGACACGGGCAAGAGCGCGCGCCCTTGAAGGGACATGTTCTATAGCATAAACCACAAGCTCATGACGCGACGACAGGCGGAGAACCGAACATGTCAAATCAGTTGATGGCCGGAAAACGCGGCCTCATCATGGGACTGGCCAATGACAAATCCATCGCCTGGGGCATTGCCCGAGCGCTTGCGGATGCGGGCGCAGAGCTGGCCTTTTCCTATCAGGGCGATGCGCTGAAGAAGCGGGTCGACCCGCTGGCCGCGCAACTGGGCAGCGAGATCGTGCTGCCTTGTGACGTAGGCGACGAGGACTCGATCGACGCGCTGTTCGACGCGCTCGAACAGAAATGGGGCAAGCTCGACTTTGTCGTGCATGCCATCGGCTTTTCCGACAAGAACGAGCTGCGCGGTCGCTACGTCGACACCAGCCGGGCGAATTTCAAGCTGACCATGGATATCTCGGTCTTTTCCTTCACCGCGGTGATGAAGCGGGCCGAAAAGCTGATGACCGAAGGCGGCAGCGCCATCACCCTCACCTATTACGGCGCCGAACAGGTGATGCCACACTATAATGTGATGGGCGTGGCCAAGGCGGCGCTGGAGGCGTCGGTCAAATACATGGCCGAGGATCTGGGCAAGGACGGTATCCGCGTCAACTCCGTCAGCGCCGGGCCGATCAAGACGCTGGCCGCCAGCGGCATCGGCGATTTCCGCTATATCATGAAGTGGAACGAGTATAACTCGCCGCTGCGCCGCAATGTCACCATCGACGATGTGGGCAAGTCGGCGCTCTACCTGCTCTCGGATCTCAGCTCGGGTGTCACGGGCGAGAACCTGCATGTGGACAGCGGCTATCACATTGTCGGGATGAAGGCGGTCGACGCCCCCGACATCGACAAGGGATAACGGGGGGGTAAGTCGGCATGAGCACCAAGGATCCGCATCGCCTGCCCCATGAAAAGGGCTTTCACATCAGCTGGGACCAGATCCATCGCGACAGCCGGGCGCTGGCCTGGCGGCTGGATGGCCAGGGCCCCGACGAGGGCGCCTGGCGCGCGGTGGTGGCGATCACGCGCGGCGGCATGGCCCCGGCGATGATCGTCAGCCGCGAACTGGATATTCGCACCGTCGACACGATCAGCGTGAAATCCTATCACCATCAGGCCCAGGGACAGGCGCAGGTGCTGAAAGCGCCCGACGCCGGTCTGATGGGCGATGGCACTGGTATTCTGGTCATCGACGACCTGGTCGACAGCGGTAAGACGCTGGAACTGGTGCGCGAGATGTATCCCAACGCCCATTTCGCCACTGTCTATGCCAAACCCAAGGGCCGGCCGATGGTCGATACCTTCATCACCGAGGTCAGCCAGGACACCTGGATCTTCTTTCCATGGGACATGGCGCTGCAATATGTCGAACCCTATCGGGGCACCGACTGATCCAACTGCCAGCGCGCCCGAAAGGGCGCGCTTTCTGCACCAAGACCCCACCTCCTGAACAGAGTATCCAAGATGGCCCCGACCCGTACCGCCACCACATTCGCGCCGCCGGTGATGGAGGCGCGACGCTGGCTGGAGGGTGTCACCTTTTCGCCCGAGCGGCCGCTGATCAATGTCAGCCAGGCCGCGCCTGTCGAGCCGCCGCCGCAGGCGTTGCGTCAGGCAATGGCCGATTTCGCCCTGACCGAGGACAGCGCGCATCTCTATGGTCCGGTGCTGGGCAACGCCGATCTGCGCGCCGAGCTGGCCGCCCAGATCAGCCGCCACTATGGCGGCGCGGTCAGACCGGAACAGGTGGCGATTACCTCGGGCTGCAATCAGGCCTTTGCCGCCACCATCTCGGCCATTACCGGCGAAGGGGATGAGGTCATCCTGCCAACGCCATGGTATTTCAACCATAAAATGTGGCTCGACATGGAAGGGGTCACGGCCGTGCCGCTGGCCACCGGCCTTGATCTGCTGCCCGATGTCGAAGCGGCGCGCGCCCTGATCACGCCGCGCACCCGCGCCATCGCGCTGGTGACGCCGAACAATCCGGGCGGCGTGGAATACCCCGCCGAGCTGGTCGGCGCCTTTTACGATCTGGCCGCCGAACACGGGCTGCGCCTGCTGCTGGACGAGACCTATCGCGATTTCGACAGCCGCAGCGGTGCCCCGCATGACCTGTTCACCCGGCCCGACTGGGACCAGACACTGGTGCATCTCTATTCGTTTTCCAAGGCCTACCGGCTGACCGGACACCGGGTCGGCGCGCTGGCCAGCGACACCGGACTGCTGGCCGAGATCGAGAAGTTCCTCGACACCGTCGCCATCTGCCCGGGCCAGATCGGCCAGCATGCCGCACTGTGGGGCATGCGCAATCTGGGCCAGTGGGTGGCAGGTGAACGGGACGAGATCCTGGACCGCCGCGCCGCCATTGCCGAGGGCATGCCCGCGCTCGCGGCCGAGGGCTGGAAACTGCTGGGGCTGGGCGCCTATTTCGCCTATCTTGAACATCCCTTCGATATCCCCTCGGACGAGTTGGCCCGACGGCTGGTGCGGGATGCCGGGGTGCTGGTGCTGCCCGGCACCATGTTCATGCCCGAGGGCGACCCCGCCGGCGCCCGCCAGCTGCGCGTGGCCTTTGCCAATCTCGACCGCGCCGGGATCGGCCAGCTGTTCGACAGGCTCAAAGGGCTCCGCTTCTGACCTTGCCCAGCCCGGGCGCCCGGCGTAGACAGGGCGACAAACGAACGGGCAAGGCGAAATCGCCGCAATCCAGCCGAAACAAGGGGGCGACATGTCCGCAGGTGTCAAAAGCTTATCGAAGACCTTTGTCTGGATCCTGATGGGTCTGCTGATAGCGGGGCTTGCCGGTTTCGGCGCCGTCAACCTCAGCGGCACGGTGCGCACCGTGGCGCAGGTGGGCGAGCAGACGGTCAGCGTCGACGCCTACGCCCGCGAGCTGCAACGCGAGATCCGCGCCATCGAGGCGCAGACCGGTCAACCCCTGCAAATGAGCCAGGTGCGCGATCTGGGTATCGACCAGGCCGTGCTGGCGCGGTTGGTGGCGATTGCAGCGCTCGATAACGAGGTGGCCGGACTGGGTATCTCGATCGGTGACGAGAACCTGAGCCGCGAGATCGTGCAGATCCCCGCCTTTCAGGGCGTCGACGGCAAGTTCGACCCCGAGGGCTATCGCTATGCGCTGGACAATGCCGGGCTGAGCGAGGCCGAGTTCGAGGCCGATCTGCGCCGCGAATCGGCGCGTACCCTGGTGCAGGGCGCGATCATGGAAGGGCTGGTCATGCCCGATACCTATGCCGACACGCTGGCGCAGTTCGTGGGCGCCCGTCGCAGCTTTACCATGGCCACCGTCGATACCAGGTCACTGGACGCCCCGGTTGCCACCCCCGATGTGGCCGAGGTCGAGGCCTATTACGCCGAAAATCAGGACCAGTTCATGCTGCCGCGCAGCAAGCGGCTGACCTATGCGCTGCTGACACCCGAAATGCTGCTCGACCGGGTCGAGCTGGACGAGGGCGCGGTGCGCCGTCTCTTCGAGGAACGCGAAAGCAACTACCAGCAGCCCGAGCGTCGCCTGGTCGAACGTCTGGTCTTTGCCGATCAGGCCAGCGCCGAAAGCGCCATGGCCCAGGTCGAGGTCGGCGGCGCCACCTTCGAACAGCTGGTCGAGGGGCGCGGTCTCTCGCTGACCGACGTCGACATGGGAGACCTGACCGCACAGGATCTGGGTGCCGCCGCCGAGGCGGTGTTCGCCGCCGAGGTCGGTGATGTGGTCGGCCCCCTGCCCTCGGATCTGGGCCCCGCGCTGTTCCGCGTGAACGGCACGCTCGATGCCCGCATCACCGCCTTTGAAAGCGTCGAGGCCGAACTGCGCGACGAGCTTGCCGGCGAACGCGCCCGCCGCCTGATCGAGGCACAGGCCGAATCCCTCAACGACATGCTGGCCGGTGGCGCCACGCTGGAAGAGCTGGCGCAGGATACCGACATGGAACTGGGTCAGATCGACTGGACCGAGGACAGCTCGGACGGGGTCGCCGCCTATGCCGGGTTCCGCGAGGCCGCGACCGAGGTGGCCGAGGGCGATTTCCCCGAAATCGGCTTTCTCGAAGACGGCGCCGTCTTTGCCCTGCGCCTGGACGAAGAGCTGGAGCCACGCCCCGAACCGCTCGACAGCGCCCGCGAGCGCGTGGTCGCCGCCTGGACCGCCGACGCCACCCGCCGCGCGCTTCAGGACAAGGCCGCCAGCGTGGTGACAAGCCTCGCCACCGATGGCGATTTCACCGCCACCGGCCTGTCGCATCGGGTGGAAAACGGGTTGACCCGCACCGCCTTCATCGACGGCACGCCGTTTGACTTCATGGAGCAGGTCTTTGCCATGAGGCCCGGCGACCTCAAGGTGATCGCGGGCGACGAGGCCGCGTTCATCGTGCGGCTGGAAGAGGAACTGCCGCCCGCCGATACCGACGAGCTGACCCAGATGAAACGGGCGCTGAATGCACAGATGAGCCAGGCCTTGGCACAGAACCTGTTCGACATCTATGTCCGCGACGCCCAGACACGGGCACAGCCGACCCTGGACCAGCGCGCGCTGAACGCGGTGCAGGCCAGCTTTCAATAAGGGGTCCCCATGGCGCTGACACCCGATTTCGAAACCTTCGCCCGCGCCTATGAGGCGGGCGAGAACCAGGTCGTTCATACCCGCCTGGCCGCCGATCTCGACACGCCGGTGTCGCTGATGCTCAAGCTGACAGGCGCGCAGAAAGACGCCTTCATGCTCGAATCGGTGACCGGGGGCGAGGTGCGCGGGCGCTATTCGATCATCGGGATGAAGCCGGACCTGATCTGGCGCTGTCATGGCGAACAATCTGCGCTGAACCGGCAGGCGCGGTTCGATCCCGATGGGTTCCAGCCGCAAGAGGGCAATCCGCTCGACAACCTGCGCGCGCTTCTGGCCGAAAGCCGCATCGCGCTGCCCGAGGATCTGCCGCAGGCCTCGGCCGGGCTGTTCGGCTATCTCGGCTATGACATGGTGCGGCTGGTCGAACATCTGCCCGATGTGAACCCCGATCCGCTGGGCCTGCCCGATGCTGTGATGATGCGCCCCTCGGTCGTGGCGGTGCTCGACGGGGTCAAGGGCGAGGTCACCGTTGTCTCGCCCGCCTGGGTCAGCGACGGCCAATCGGCGCGCGCCGCCTATGCCCAGGCGGCTGAGCGGGTGATGGATGCGGTGCGCGATCTGGAACGCGCCATGCCCGCCGAGACCCGCGATCTGGGCGAGGCACATGAGGTCGCGCCGCCGGTGTCGAACTTCACCCGCGAGGGCTATAAGGCGGCGGTCGAAAAGGCCAAGGATTACATCCGTGCGGGCGACATCTTTCAGGTGGTCCCGGCACAGCGCTGGACGCAGGAATTTCCGCTGCCGCCCTTTGCGCTCTACCGCTCGCTGCGGCGCACCAACCCCTCGCCCTTCATGTTCTATTTCAACTTCGGCGGCTTTCAGGTGGTCGGTGCCAGCCCGGAAATCCTGGTGCGCGTCTTTGGGCAAGAGGTGACGATCCGCCCCATCGCGGGCACCCGCCCACGCGGCGCCACCCCGGAAGAGGACCGCGCCAACGAGGCCGATCTGCTCGCCGACAAGAAGGAACTTGCCGAACATCTGATGCTGCTCGATCTGGGCCGCAACGATGCGGGCCGGGTCAGCAAGATCGGCACCGTGCGCCCGACCGAGAAATTCATCATCGAGCGCTATTCTCACGTGATGCATATCGTTTCGAACGTGGTCGGAGAGCTGGCCCCGGACAAGGACGCGCTGGATGCCTTCTTTGCCGGCATGCCCGCCGGTACGGTCAGCGGCGCCCCCAAGGTGCGCGCGATGGAGATCATCGACGAGCTGGAGCCGGAAAAGCGCGGTATCTATGGCGGCGGTGTGGGGTATTTCAGCGCCGGGGGCGACATGGACATGTGCATCGCCCTGCGCACCGCCATCGTCAAGGACCGCAAGCTTTATATCCAGGCCGGCGGCGGCGTGGTCTATGACAGCGACCCCGAGGCCGAGTTCATGGAAACGGTGCATAAATCCAACGCCATCCGCCGCGCTGCGGCGGATGCGGCCCGGTTCACCGGATCGCGCAACAGCTGATGCACCTGCTCGATCCGCGCAGCCTGCCCCCGGTTCCCTGGAAGAACGGCGGCGGCGTGACGCGCGAGATCGCCGGAGAGCCCGGGCACTGGCGGCTCAGCCTGGCCGAGGTTACCGCCGAGGGTCCGTTCTCGGTGTTTCCCGGGCAGATGCGTATTCTGACCGTGGTCCACGGCAGCGGAATGGAACTGCACACCGACGGGCGCGTTTTGCGGGCCCAACTTGGCGCCCCCCTGCCTTTCTCGGGCGATCTCCCGATCACCGGAAGACTGCCCGACGGTCCCGTGCGCAACCTGAACCTGATCTTCGATCCCCGCCGGGTAAGCGGCTCGGTCAGCGTTCTTACCGGGACGCGTACCCTTGCCGCCACCCCCGAAGAAGTCGCGCTCTATCTCCTCAGCGGCACGGCAAGCTGTCAAACAACCGCCATAGCCGCAGGCCAGATCCTGCTCGCCCGAGAGACGCCCCTCAAGCTCGGCCCAGACGCCCTGGCGCTTGGCGTTGCGATTTCACGCCAAACCTGACCCTTCATTCCGCCGCAAATACTCCCGCCGGAGGCGCACAAGAAAAAGAGCGCGCCGCAGGCGCTCCTTTTGGCAACACCTACCGGCCTCAGCCCGGATCGCGTGTCAGCACTGCCGAGACCGGCGCCAGCGCCACCCGGCTGGCGCGGTCCTGCAACCCCCACAGCAACAGCGCCGAGATCGTGTCGGGCCGAAGCCGGCCCAGCATCACTACCGCGCCCTCCTGCCCGGCGCGGAACGCCGCCTGATCGAGGAACCGGCGCATGACCGTGGGGCTTTGTCCGGCCCCGTCGAAATCGCGGAACACCACCGCCGAGGGCACACCGTCGCGCGCGGCCAGTTTCTGCACCGTGTTCAGCCCGTTATCCTGGGTCAGCAGCCCGCGCCCACTGCCACCGACAATGGCGGTGACCTGATCGGACAGCGCCCGGTTGCCCTGGATGCCGGTGCCGGTGCCCTCGAGGATGCCCACCGTTTCGGGCAGCGCCTTCAGCCAGACCGCCATCGAGACCTCGGCATCCTGCGCGCTGGCGGCGGCGGGCAGATCGGCGATCAGCATCACCTCGACCCCGGCGGCGCGGTGGCGGGCCATTTTCTCGGCGGCCTGCGGGTCCGCCGGATCCAGCGCAAAGGTCAACGGATAGGGAAAATCGCGCAACGCCTCACTGCCCAGCCCCTCGGCATCGTCGATCAGGACAATCGACATCAGCGGCTTGTCCTCGGGGTTCTCGAATGTCGCCGCATAGGCCTCGATCGGGCGCGGGCCATCCTCGGTCGGGGCGTCGGTGCCATTGTCGCGCTCTGTCAGCGGCACCACAGGGGTGCCGACGCGTGGTGTCGCGCCCTCTTCGGCCCCACCGATCTGCGGCAGGGCGGCGATGCGCGGCTTCTCTTCTTCCTGCGGCACTGCGGGCGCCGCCGTTGCGGTATCCGGCGCTGGTGCACTGTCTGTCGTGGGCGCCTCGGTCACGCTTCCCCCTTCCTGGGACACCTGCGGATCGGTCGCGACGACGGGTTGCTCTGGTGCGGCCTCCGGCAGGCTGGGCGCGGTCACCTCGGCAGTCACGCTGGTCGAGGGCACGTTGGGTTGCGCGGGGGCTTCGGTATTCACCTCGGGTTCGCTGCGATCCTGCGGAGCGGCGGGGCTCGCCAGTTGCGGCTGGGTCACACCGGCACCCGTCCCCGGCACCTGCACGGCAGCGGTTTCGCTGCCCTCGGGCCGGTCGATGGCATCGGTCGCGCCGCCCACCTGCGGTTTGTCGGCGGGCTGGCGGTCGGCCTCGTCCAGGGCGCCAAGCGTTTCGGCGCCGGGCGCCGCCTCGGGCTGGCGCGGCGCCAGTTCCACCAGATCGGCGTCACGACCGGGGGCCGCGATTCCCCCGTCCTCGGCAGGTTCCGCCGCCGGTTCCGCCGCCGCGGGTGTTGCCGCCACCTCGGGACGCTGCGGCAAAGGTGTCGTCAGCGACAGCCAGGCCGCCGCCGCCAAGACCAACACCGCCCCGGCCAGTAGTCCTCCGATGAATCCGCCCATATCCTCACGCCTCTTGTTGGTCCTGCTTCGACTTTTTGCCCGTTCGCCCCGTCTGCCCTTGACGCTGCCGCGCAAGACTGAACATGTAGGGGCGCGATTACTATACCTTGGCTGGCCCCCGTGCCACCAGCCCCTAATACCCGACGGGACAAGGCTCAAGATGCTGCTCTTGATCGACAATTACGACAGTTTCACCTACAACCTCGTGCACTATCTGGGCGAGCTTGGCGCCGAGATCGAGGTGCGCCGCAACGACGCGCTGGATGTGCAGGAGGCGATGGCGCTGAACCCGGCGGGCATCCTGCTCAGCCCCGGCCCCTGCGACCCTGATCAGGCGGGCATCTGCCTTGCACTGACCGAGGCCGCCGCCGAGACCCGCACGCCATTGCTGGGCGTGTGCCTGGGGCATCAGACCATCGGACAGACCTTTGGTGGCAAGGTGGTGCGCTGCCACGAGATCGTGCATGGCAAGATGGGTCAGATGCATCACAGCGCAAAAGGTCTGTTTGCAGGCCTGCCCTCGCCGTTCGAGGCGACCCGCTATCACTCGCTGGTGGTCGAGCGCGACAGCCTGCCTGACTGTCTCGAGGTCACCGCCTGGCTGGAGGATGGCACCATCATGGGGCTGCAACACAAGGAATTGCCGATCCATGGGGTGCAGTTCCACCCCGAATCCATCGCCTCGGAACATGGGCACGCATTGCTGCGCAATTTCCTCGACGTGATGAAGGTACCGGCATGAGTGATGCGCTGAAACCGCTGATCGGTGCCGCTGCCGACCGCTCGCTGACCCGCGCCGAGGCCGAGCAGGCCTTTACCATCCTGTTCGATGGCGAGGCAACGCCCAGCCAGATCGGCGGCCTGCTGATGGCGCTGCGCACGCGCGGCGAAACGGTCGACGAATACGCCGCCGCCGCCGCCGTGATGCGCGCCAAATGCAACGCGGTGCGTGCGCCCGAGGGTGCGATGGATATCGTCGGCACCGGTGGCGATGGCAAGAACACGCTGAACATCTCGACCGCCACCGCCTTTGTCGTGGCGGGCGCGGGCGTGGTGGTGGCCAAGCACGGCAACCGCAACCTGAGTTCAAAATCCGGTACCGCCGATTTGCAGAGCCAGATGGGCATCAACGTGATGGTTGGCCCGCAAGTGGTTGAAAAGGCTCTGAACGAGGCCGGGATCGGCTTCATGATGGCGCCCATGCATCACCCGGCCACCGCCCATGTGATGCCCACCCGAGCCGAACTGGGCACCCGAACCATCTTCAACATTCTCGGGCCGCTCACCAACCCGGCAGGGGTCAAGCGGCAACTGACCGGCGCTTTCAGTCGCGCGCTGATCCGGCCCATGGCCGAGACGCTGGGCCTCTTGGGCTCGGAGCGCGCCTGGCTGGTGCATGGCTCGGACGGCACCGACGAGCTGACCATTACCGGGGTCAGCTGGGTCGCCGCGCTCGAGGATGGCACCGTCAAGGAGGTCGAGCTGCATCCCGAGGATGCGGGCCTGCCCGTCCATCCGTTCGAGACGATCGTCGGCGGCACCCCCGAGGAAAACGCCACCGCGTTTCGCGCGCTGCTGGATGGCGCGCCCTCGGCCTATCGCGACGCGGTGCTGCTGAACGCCGCCGCCGCGCTGGTGGTGGCCGACCGCGCCGCCGACCTGCGCGAGGGTGTCGCCCTCGCCGCCCAGAGCATCGACAGCGGCCAGGCCCGCGCCAAGGTCGAGGCTCTTTCCCGCATCACACAGGACGCAAGATGACCGATACGATTCTCGACAAGATCAAGGCCTACAAGCTGGAAGAGGTCGCCGCCGACAAGGCCGCCAAACCGCTGGAGGTGGTCGAGGCCGAGGCGCGCGAGGCGGATCCGGTGCGCGGCTTTGCCGATGCGCTGATTGCGGCCACGCGCCAGGGCTATGGCCTGATTGCCGAGATCAAGAAGGCCAGCCCGTCCAAGGGCCTCATCCGCCCCGATTTCGACCCGCCCGTGCTGGCGCGTGCCTATGCCGAGGGCGGCGCGACGTGCCTTTCAGTGCTGACCGACACGCCCAGTTTCCAGGGCGCCAAATCCTATCTGACCGCCGCGCGCGCCGCCTGCAACCTGCCCGCGCTGCGCAAGGATTTCATGTATGATCCCTATCAGGTGGTCGAGGCGCGTGCGCTGGGGGCGGATTGTATCCTGATCATCATGGCCTCGGTCGACGATGCCCAGGCCGAGGAACTGGAACAGACCGCGTTCGACTGGAACATGGATGTGCTGATCGAGGTGCATGACGCCGAAGAACTGGAACGCGCCGAGCGCCTGAAAAGCCCGCTGATCGGTATCAACAACCGCAATCTCAAGACATTCGAGACGACGCTGGATACCACCCGCAAACTGTCGAAACTGGTGCCGCCAGAGCGGATCATCGTCTGTGAAAGCGGGCTGAACACGCCCGCCGACCTGTTCGACATGGCGCGCTATGGCGCCCGCTGTTTCCTGATCGGCGAAAGCCTGATGCGCCAGGACGACGTGGCCGAGGCAACCCGCACCCTACTCGCCGATCCGCTGATGCCCGGAGCGATGTGATGAGCCTGACCCATTTCGACGCCAAGGGCGATGCGCATATGGTGGATGTCACCGACAAGGCGGTGACCGATCGTGTGGCCGTGGCCGAGGGTCACATCAGCATGGCACCGGAAACCTTTGATATCGTGGCAGAGGGACGCGCGAAAAAGGGGGACGTGCTGGCGGTTGCGCGGCTTGCGGGCATCATGGGCGCAAAGCGAACACCCGATCTGATCCCGCTCTGCCATCCGCTGGCCCTGACCAAGGTCGCGGTCGACCTGACGTTGGACCCCGAGCTGCCCGGCGTTCGCATCACCGCCACGGTCCGCACCACCGGCCAGACCGGTGTCGAGATGGAGGCGCTGACCGCGGTGTCGACCGCCGCGCTCACAGTCTATGACATGGTCAAGGCGGTGGACAAGGCGATGCAGATCGGCGGCATCCGCGTGATGCTGAAAGACGGTGGTAAATCAGGGCGTTACGAGGCGACATGATCACTGTCGAAGAGGCCCGCGCGCTGCTGCTTGACCTGGTGGAACCGCTTGGCGCCGAAGAGGCACCGCTGGCGGACGCGGCAGGCCGGGTTCTGGCACACGACGTTGCCGCGACACGGGATCAACCGCCCTTTGCCGCCGCCTCGATGGACGGGTATGCGGTGAAATCCGCCGAGGTCGAACGTCACGCCATGTTCAAGGTGATTGGAGAGGCCGCGGCGGGGCATCGGTTCGATGGCGAACTGGGCCCGGGTCAGGCGGTGCGTATCTTTACCGGTGCGCCAGTGCCAGCAGGCGCGGATTTCGTTGTAATTCAAGAAGATGTGAACCGCACCGGCGACCTGGTCACCATCACGGACGCGCCCGGTGACAAGCCCAATATCCGCCCGGCTGGCGTCGATTTCCGGGTCGGACAGACCCTTGCCGCGCCGCGTATCCTGCGGCCCGAGGATGTGGCGCTGCTGGCCTCGATGAACATCCCGCGCGTGCCGGTACGGCGCCGCCCGGTGGTCGCCCTGATCTCGACCGGGGATGAACTGGTGATGCCCGGTGAAACACCCGGCCCCGATCAGATCATCGCGTCCAACACGTTCGGTCTCAATGCCCTGTTCGAGGCCAATGGCGCGCAGGTCCGGGTATTGCCCATCGCACGCGATACCCGCGCGTCGCTGACCACCGCCTTTGAACTGGCCCGCGGCGCCGATCTGGTGATCACCATCGGCGGTGCCTCGGTGGGTGATCACGATCTGGTCGCTCAGGTGGCCGGGGCTCTCGGGATGGAACAAGCTTTCTACAAGGTGCGGATGCGCCCCGGCAAACCGCTGATGGCGGGCCGGATCGGTGACATGCCGATGGTGGGCCTTCCGGGTAATCCTGTTTCTGCAATGGTTTGCGGATACATCTTCATCCTTCCCATGCTACGACGGATGCTCGACCTTGATCCGGGTATCAGCCTGTGCGAGGCCGTGCTGAGAGCGCCCCTCGGGCCCAACGGACCGCGCGAACACTACATGCGTGCCCGGGTGAACGATGGGCAGATCGCCACCTTTGGTGATCAGGACAGTTCCCTGTTGTCGATCCTGGCCCAGGCCAACGCGCTGCTGATGCGCCCGCCCGAGGACCCGGCCCGCGCCGCCGGCGAGCGGGTTCGATACGTCCCGATCTGATCCTCTGACCTGGATTGTTGACACAAAACAGGAACATGCGTAGAACAAATGTAAACGCGTGACCGGAGAGGTATGGGGAATGCTGACCAAGAAGCAACTCGATCTGCTGGAATTCATTCACAAAAGACTGCAAGCGGATGGTGTGCCGCCCAGTTTTGACGAGATGAAGCTGGCGCTGGATTTGCGCTCGAAATCGGGCATTCACCGGCTGATCACCGCACTGGAGGAGCGTGGATTCATCCGCCGTCTCGCCCACCGCGCCCGCGCTATCGAGATCGTCAAATTACCCGAAAGCCTTGGTGGCGAACCCACGGTGGGCTTTCAGCCCCGCGTGATCGACGGCGACCGGCCCGACCGGCCGCGTCCCGCCAATGCGGAACCGGTGACCATCCACGCGCTGGAACTGCCGGTGATGGGCCGCATCGCCGCCGGTGTGCCGATCGAGGCGATCAGCCAGGTCTCGCATCAGGTGGCGGTCCCCGGCAGCATGGTCGGCCAGGGCGAGCATTACGCGCTTGAGGTCAAGGGCGATTCGATGATCGAGGCCGGGATCAACGATGGCGACGTGGTGGTGATCCGCGAGGCCTCGACCGCCGACAATGGCGATATCGTGGTGGCGCTGGTCGATGACAGCGAGGCGACGCTGAAACGCTTCTATCGCCGTGGCGCCAGTATCGCGCTCGAGGCCGCGAACCCGGCCTACGAGACCCGCGTGCTGCCCTCGGACCGCGTGCGGGTTCAAGGCCGGCTGGTCGGCTTGATCCGCACCTACTGATCCGCGTTTGCGGTCCGATGCGCGGCGCCGTTCCACAGGCGCCGCCCAGCCAGGCGTGCGGCGCTTTCCATTCCCTCTGGTCCGATGCTGAGCGCGCCGGTCAGGGCCAGCCGCTTGGGGTCATAGACCTCGCAAGGTCCGCTCACCGCAAGCGGGACGGCCGAGACGATCAGCTGCGCCTTTACGCAGCCGCTCAGGCTTTGCGCCGCGCGTTTGCCGGTCACATGCACGATCTCGACCCCACCCACGTTTATCCGTCGCATCATATCCGCTCCGGGCCAGCGCGCCGCCGCCGCCATCTGGTCGGCGCCGTCGCCATCGTTTTCCAGCCAGACCCCAGCGATGAAGCCCGCACCGCGCGGCTTGCTCAGCGCGCGGCCCGTTTCGGTCATCACCCCCACCAGCCCACCGGTATCGGCGATCAGCACGCCGGGCCGCTCGGCCCCGGACCAGAGCCAGAAGGCCGCCGCCATCACCGGCACGCCCGCCAACCGCGCCCGCCCGCGCCACAGCACCAGCCAGAGCGCGCCGAGCGAAAGAATGGGCAGCACCACCCAATCGGGCCGCATCACGTAGCCACGCGCGCCCTCCAGCCCCGCAACCCAATCGGCCACGCCCAGGATCCAGCGCAGGCCCAGCCCCATCAGCTCGAGCCCGATCCAGTCGAGCCCGAGCGGCGCCAGCACCAGCGCCAGCACCGCCGCCGGGATCACCACCAGCCCCATCAGCGGCACCGAGAGCAGATTGGCCACCAACCCGTAATGGGCCAGCGTATTGAAATGCGCAGCCCCGATCGGCGCCGTCGCCAGCCCCGCCACAGCCGAGGAAATCACCACCCCCACCACCGGATTCAGCCAGCGCGGCCCCAACCCGATCTCGGCCTCGCGCAGCCAGCCGAACACCGCGACCAGCGCCACAGTGGCGGCAAAACTCATCTGAAAGCCCGGGCCCAGCAACGCCTCGGGTCGCAGCACCAGCACGATCAGCGCGGCCATTGCCACCGCCCGCATCGACAGCGCCCGCCGGTCGACCAGAATGGCGCAGAGCATCACCGCCACCATCACAAAGGCACGCTGGGTCGCCACATTGCCGCCTGACAGCGCCAGATAGCCCGCTGCCACTGTCAAAGCGCCAAGCGCGGCCAGCTTGCGCACCGGCAGGCGCAGCGCCAAAGGCGGGATCAGCGACAGTGCCACCCGCAGCGCGGTAAAGACAAACCCCGCCAGCAGCCCCATATGCAGGCCCGAGATCGCCAGAAGATGCGCCAGATTGCTGGCCCTCAGCGCATCAAGCGCGCCCTGGCTCACGCCGCTACGGTCGCCGGTGGTGACAGCGGCAGCAAAGCCGCCCACATCGCCCGGCAGCCGGGCGCGGATATGAACCGAGGCCGCCATGCGCAGGGCGAACACGCTCATGTCACGCTCGGCCCGGTCTGGCGGACGCGCCAGCAGCACCGGAACGCGGGTATATCCGATCGCGCCCAGACCCTGAAACCAGGCATGGCGGCGGAAATCGAACCCGCCCGGCTCGACCGGCCCCTGCGGCGGGGACAGATAGGCGGTGGTCATGATCCGGCTGCCGGGTTCAGGCACACGCTCGTCACCATGCAGTGAGATCCGCACATGGCGCGGCGACCCTGCCGGCATCCAGCGATCCAGCCGCACCTGATCCAGCGTCACCCTCAGCTTGTCCGAAGCGGACCGGTCCAGCGCGACCACCCGCCCCTCGACCGGTCCGTAATAGCGCCCCTCGATCACAGGGGCGGCAATGGAATGCGCGCGCGCACCCGCCAGAACAAACCCCGCCGCGATCAGCGCCAGCGCCCAGCCCAGCGGCGACCAGGCACCGGGACGGAGCAGCGCCCAGAGGCCTTGCAACAGGCCAATCCCGGCGATCAGAGCATAGTGGATCGGGCCCGGTTCAACGCGCAGCAGGAAATAGCCACCGATCCCCAGCGCCAGACAGACCGGCACCCAGGGAAACAGATACCCCCGCTGCGCCAGCAGCGCGGCCTCGATCCGTGGCAGAACGCGCATGCTTGCTCCCACTCGTCCGGCTCGTTAGACAGACCGCAGAACCCTAGCCCCTTCACGGTTACCAAAAGGTAAATTGCCCTTATGCCGGATCAGGTCGTCACCCGCTTTGCCCCTTCTCCCACCGGTTTCCTGCATATCGGCGGCGCCCGCACGGCGCTGTTCAACTGGCTTTACGCGCGGGGGCGCGGGGGCAAGTTCCTGCTCCGGATCGAGGATACCGACCGGGCGCGCTCAACCCCCGAGGCGACGGCGGCGATCCTTCAGGGCATGGCCTGGCTGGGGCTGGACCATGACGGCGAGGTGATCAGCCAGTTCGAGCGCGCGCCGCGCCATGCCGAGGTGGCGCTGGAGCTGCTGGCCCAGGGCAAGGCCTATAAGTGCTTCTCGACGCAGGACGAAATCCAGGCCTTTCGCGAGGCCGCCCAGGCCGAGAAACGCTCGACCCTGTTCCGCAGTCCCTGGCGCGACGCCGATCCGGCGACCCATCCCGACCGGCCCTATGTGATCCGCATCAAGGCGCCCGAGAGCGGCGAAACCGTGATCCGCGACCGGGTGCAGGGCGATGTGACCATCCGCAACGACCAGCTCGACGACATGGTGCTGCTGCGCTCGGACGGGACACCGGTCTATATGCTGGCGGTGGTCGTCGATGACCACGACATGGGCGTGACCCATGTGATCCGGGGCGACGACCATCTGAACAACGCCGCCCGCCAGATGATGATCTATCAGGCGATGGGCTGGGACGTTCCGGTCTGGGCTCATATCCCGCTGATCCACGGACCCGACGGCAAGAAACTGTCCAAGCGCCACGGCGCGCTGGGGGCGCAGGAATACCAGGCCATGGGCTATCCCGCCGCCGGCATGCGCAACTATCTGGCGCGACTGGGCTGGAGCCATGGCGACGACGAGTTCTTTACCGACGCGCAGGCGCGCGAATGGTTCGATCTGGATGGAATCGGCAAATCCCCTGCCCGGTTCGACCTGAAAAAGCTGGAAAATCTGAGCGGTCAGCACATTGCCGTCTCAGATGACGCTGCGTTGCGGCATGAGATTCAGGCCTATCTTGCGGCAGCAGATCTTCCAGCTCTTACCGACACACAATCCAGTGATCTGGAACGTGCGATGTATTGCCTCAAGGACCGGGCACGCACCTTCCCTGAACTGCTTGAAAAAGCTTCATTTATCCTTTCCACTCGCCCGATCGAGCCAGATGAGAAGGCAGCGGCGGCCCTGACCAGTGTATCCGATGGTATACTGACAGAATTGACGCCGCAGTTGCAAAATGCTAGCTGGACGAGAGAGTGTCTGGAAGAAGCGTTGAACGCTTTTGCCGAGGCGCATGGAACCAAGTTCGGCAAGCTTGCCGCGCCCCTTCGGGCCGCGCTTGCCGGACGGGCCGTGACGCCTTCGGTATTCGACATGATGCTGGTGCTGGGCCGGGACGAAAGTCTGGCCCGTCTCCGGGACGCGGCGAACGCAGCCTGACATTCACGATCAGGCAATGTTGCGCGGTTAAGACCTGGGCTTGCGCGGCTGTGCGCAGGCCCTGACGCATGCGATGCGTGGGACTCCGCCCGTGTCCGTGCCTGCCATGAGGAAGGGAAATCGATGACTGAAGACAAGAAAACCGCCACGCTCAGCCTGAACGGCCAATCCTACGATTTGCCAATCCTTTCGCCCTCGACAGGCCCGGATGTGATCGACATCCGCAAACTCTATGGCCAGGCGGGCGTGTTCACCTATGATCCCGGTTTCACCTCGACCGCCAGCTGCGACAGCACCATCACCTATATCGATGGCGAGCTCGGAGAGCTGTTGCATCGGGGCTATCCGATCGACCAGCTGGCCGCGAAATCTCATTATCTCGAAGTCTGCTATCTGCTGCTGTACGGAGAGCTTCCGACCGCGGCCGATCTGGAAAAGTTCGAGAGCACGATCACCCGCCACACCATGATCCACGAGCAGATGCACTATTTCTTCCGCGGCTTCCGCCGGGACGCGCATCCGATGGCGACCATGGTGGGTGTGGTCGGCGCGATGTCGGCCTTCTACCACGACTCGACCGATATCGCCGACTCGCATCAGCGCGAGATCGCCAGCCACCGCCTGATCGCCAAGATGCCGACCATCGCGGCGATGGCGTACAAGTATTCGATCGGTCAACCGTTCATGTATCCGCGCAACGATCTGGATTACGCGGCCAACTTCCTGCAAATGTGCTTTGCCGTGCCGGCCGAGCATTACCATGTCGACCCGATCCTGGCCCGCGCGATGGACCGGATTTTCACCCTGCATGCCGATCACGAGCAGAACGCCTCGACCTCGACCGTGCGTCTGGCGTCGTCCTCGGGCGCGAACCCGTTTGCCTGTATCGCCGCCGGTATCGCCTGTCTCTGGGGCCCGGCCCATGGCGGCGCCAACCAGGCCTGTCTGGAGATGCTGAAGGAGATCGGCTCGCCCGACCGCATCCCCGAATATATCGCCCGCGCCAAGGACAAGAACGACCCGTTCCGCCTGATGGGCTTTGGCCACCGGGTCTACAAGAACTTCGACCCGCGCGCGACGGTGATGAAACAGTCCGCCGACGAGGTGCTGGACCTGCTGGGCGTGGAAAACAACCCGATCCTGGCCACTGCCAAGGAACTGGAACGCGCGGCGCTTGCCGACGACTATTTCGCCGAGAAAAAGCTGTTCCCGAATGTCGATTTCTATTCGGGCATCATCCTCGAGGCGATGGGCTTCCCCACCTCGATGTTCACGCCCATCTTCGCCGTGTCGCGGACCGTGGGCTGGGTCAGCCAGTGGAAAGAGCAGCTGGCCGACCCGCAGCACAAGATCGGCCGCCCGCGTCAGCTGTACCTCGGCTCGACCGCGCGCGACTATGTGGATATCGAAGACCGCTGATCCGCGGTCGATCCGGTTTCAAGCCCCGGCGGATCCCTGCGCCGGGGTTTTTCTGTGCCTGCCGGTTCCGCTCGGCCCGGTCCCGCGAAGACGGCAGGTCTCGGGCAGATGCGAATCCCCGGCCTGCGCTGCCACAGCCACGCCAGGTTTCTGTTTCGGAAATCTCGGCTATCCGTTTCGCCCCGCGACATCGTTGACGCCTCGTAAACGCCGCACCCCGCAAAACCCGCCATCCAGCAGCAAATGCGTCAATTTCATGGCGGGAATATGGCGTGACGGGTAGCGTCGGCTTCGGAATTCGAAAGCGGCTGGTAACGCGGGTTAGTAGGGGGTTTTCATGACCGGAACCATTGGCGAAAAAACAGAAATCACCGTGACACTGGGCTGCGAACCGCGCCTTCTGGTCACCATCGTGGAAAAGCCCGACGGCGGGCTGTTCATCGACATCAAGTCAGAGGACCCTTCGGTCGAGGTGGGCGATCTCGACGGGTTCTTCTTCAATTTCAACGATGATGCGACACTGGACGGATTGCATATCTGGCCCGCCGAGAACGAAGGCACGCAATGGTCGCCGGTCACCGATGTTCAGCTGAACCCGGATGCCGTCGACAGCCTGAGCAACGGCGCCCAGCTGGTCGAAGGCTATGATGCGGGCATCCAGTTCGGGACAACCCCGGATTCGACCGAAGGCCATGTCAGCGCCGCCAATTTCACCATGTGGTCCGAGAACGGGCCACTCAGCATCTCGGATATCGACCTCGACAGCCTGGCCGCGGTGGTGGATTCCGACACCGGCAATGGCATCGTCAAGACCGTCAGCGACAGCACCGGCGACACTGGCGATGACGGGGAAGACCATGACGAGGACGAATGCGCCTTTGTCATCGAGGGTCCGGTCAACACCGAGGTGGTGCTGACCCAGCTCGAGAATGGTGAGATCCGCGTCGATCTTGAAGTGCTCGAGGGCGACGATCCCGACGCGACGGGGCAGATCGGCGATATCACCGGCCTGTTCTTCAATGTTGGCGATGACAGCCTGCTGGACGGTATGACGGTGACCGGCGACGATGTCACGGGATCGAAATTCGACGCTGGTTCGGTCAACGATCTGGGCAACGGTGCCAATATGGAGGGCGCCCAGGATGGCGAGACGGGCGAGACTGCAAACGGCTTCGATGCCGGCATCTCGATTGGCAAGAACGGCATCGGGCATGGCGACGATATCCGCGCCACCAGCTTTACGCTGTCGCATCCCGACGGGCTGAGCCTGGAGGATTTCAGCGGCGAGTATTTCGGGTTGCGCCTGACCTCGGTCGGGGACGAGGGCAGCGATGACCGCGATGGCTCGTTGAAGCTGATCGGCCAGTGCGGGGACGACCCGCAGCCGCCGATCTGCGACGACGAGTATTACCTGAACGATGTCATGGCGCTGATGACCCAGCCCATGCATGACGAACTGGCCTATGAGATGATGGCGAGCGACCCGGTCGAGGACACGGAACTGGTCGAGACCTACTGAGCACCCTGCCCGCTCAGAACAGGCTCAGCTGATCGCCGGGCTGCGGGGGCACCCGGAACAGATCGCATCTCAGGGCTGGCGCCTCTTGCGCCAGCCCGATGCGTTTGCAGGCGGCGCGGAACCGTTTCGCGATCATCTGGGCATACTCGCCCTCGCCCCGCATCCGGTGACCCCAGCGCGGGTCATAGTCGCGCCCGCCATGCATCTCGCGCAGGCGGGCCATCACCTTGGCCGCGCGGGCGGGCGCGTGTTCGGCCAGCCACTCCTGCCACAGCGGCGACACCTCGCGCGGCAGCCGCAGCATGATCCAACTGGCGGTATCGGCGCCCGCCTCGGCCCCGGCAGCGAGCAGCGCCTCAAGCTCGTGATCGGTCAGGCCGGGAATCAGCGGCGAGGTCATCACCCGCACCGGCACCCCAGCCCCGCTGAGCGCCCGGATCATCGCAAGACGCCGCGCAGGCGATGGTGCGCGCGGCTCCATCCGGCGGGCCAGCCCCGCATCCAGCGTCGTGAGCGAGATCCCCACCCGCACCAGCCCACGCGCCGCCATCGGCGCCAGAATGTCCAGATCGCGTTCGATCAGCGCCCCGCGCGTGACGATGGCAACCGGATGGTTGAACGCATCCAGCACCTGTAGACAGGCACGGGTGATCGCATGTGTCTTTTCCAGCGGCTGATAAGGGTCGGTATTGGTGCCGATGGCGATGGGCGCCACCTTGTAGCGGCGCGCGCTCAACTCGGCCCGCAGCACTTCGGCCGCGTTGGGCCGGGCCACCAGCCGGGTTTCGAAATCCAGCCCCGGCGACAGGCCCAGATAGGCGTGGCTGGGCCGGGCGAAACAATAGGAACACCCGTGTTCGCAGCCCCGATAGGGGTTGATCGAGCGATCAAAGGGCAGATCGGGCGAGCGGTTATAGCTGATCAGGCTACGCGCGGTTTCCAGCAAGACCTGGGTCCTGAGCGGCGGCAGATCCTCCTCCCGATCCCAACCATCAGGTTCGGCCACCCGATCCAGAGGCTCGAACCGGCCCGCATCGTTGCTGCGCGCGCCACGCCCGACGGGCCGGGCCGAAATCAAGGGGGGTACGGGGTGAGTCTGCATGCCCAAAACTAGAACATTAAGCGAACATTCAGCAAGGCGAAAGATGCTGCCGATCTGGTCGCAAGCGACCTGTCCGACAGCAGGTATATGCGGGACATTGATGATCTAGCTGCGCAATACTCATTATCATTCGGGCATTTTTCATCCTATAGGTCGGTTGCAACACCGCCCATGTCGCAATCAACGCAGTCGAAAAGTGACCTTCGGGCAAAAAGGAAAAAAACGGCACCCCCGGGGCCCGCCCCGCCCAAGATTGAGGAATTGCGCCATGTCGGAAGAAGAAGACATCATCCTGTCGGAACTCGACGACGAAGAACTTGTCCAGCAGATGTTCGACGACCTTTACGACGGTCTCAAGGAAGAGATCGAAGAAAGCGTCAACATCCTGATCGAACGCGGCTGGGCGCCCTATGACGTTCTGACCAAGGCTCTGGTGGGCGGCATGACCATCGTCGGCGCCGACTTCCGCGACGGTATCCTCTTCGTTCCCGAAGTGCTGCTGGCCGCCAACGCGATGAAGGGCGGCATGGCCATCCTGAAACCGCTGCTGGCCGAAACCGGCGCACCGCGCGTAGGCAAGATGGTGATCGGCACCGTCAAGGGCGACATTCACGACATCGGCAAGAACCTTGTGTCGATGATGATGGAAGGCGCCGGTTTCGAGGTGGTCGATCTGGGCATCAACAACCCGGTCGAGAACTATCTGGAAGCGCTGGAAAAAGAAGAGCCCGATATCCTCGGCATGTCCGCCCTGCTGACCACTACCATGCCCTATATGAAGGTGGTGATCGACACGCTGGTCGAACAGGGCAAGCGCGACGACTATATCGTTCTGGTCGGCGGCGCGCCGCTGAACGAGGAATTCGGCAAGGCGATCGGTGCCGACGCCTATTGCCGCGATGCCGCCGTTGCGGTGGAAACCGCCAAGGATTTCGTCGGTCGCAAGCATAACCGCATGGCCGGCTGAGCACGCCAGCGGGTACAGTCAGGGCCGCCCTTCGGGGCGGCCCTTTGCGTTTGGGTGCACGGGTTCGCTTGGCCCGTTTCCGCCGACGACACGAAACCGCCAACATTCCCCCTGACTTTGGCCACCATCACAGCCTAATTTTCGTCAGTGCCCCAAAGCTGCTGACAGGTGCCCAATGCCAACGACCTTTACCGCGCTGTTTCTCGGCAATCTGGCCGATATCGACACGTTCGAAGGCAACAACTCTGCCGAAAACGCCGGGGCGCTGGTGGGCCTGACCTTTGGCAGCGTTGCCAATCCGCTGGTGGACAGCGCCGTGACCTGGAGCGCGGTAGGGAATCCCGGCAGCTTCTTTGACATGGACAACAATCCGGCCGAGCAGTTCTCGATCGACGGCGGCCCGGCGCAAACCTTTGACGGCACTGCCGTTTACGATGCCACCATCACCTATACCGATGGCAGCACAGCGACCATCACCGCAGTGCTGGCACAGGATGTGAACGGCAACACCTATCTGGTGCCGGAATTCAACGCGAATGCCGACCAGACCGCGCTCGAGGCGGGAATCATCGAGTCGATCACACTTGATGCCGTCACCGGCGGAGGCGCCAATTATTCCGGTCTGACCGCAAATCGGCAGGACTGGCAGCTGGTGACCTGCTTCACTCCCGGCACCATCATCGATACCGCCCAGGGTCCGCGCCTGATCGAAGAGCTAAGGCCCGGTGACCTGATCCGCACACTCGACCATGGCGATCAGCCGCTGCGCTGGATCGGACATACCACCGTGCGCGCCACCGGTGCGCTGGCTCCGATCCTGATCCGCGCCGGGGCGCTGGACAATCGCCGCGACCTGATCGTGTCACCGCAGCACCGGATGCTGATCGAAGGCTGGCGGGCCGAGCTGATCACCGGCCATGCCCAGGCGCTTGTCACCGCCAAGCATCTGGTCAATGCGCGCGACATCCTTGTCGCGCCGGGGGGCGAGGTCACCTATATCCACCTGCTGTTCGACCGGCATGAAATCATCTGGGCCGAAGGCTGCGCGACCGAAAGCTTTCATCCCGGCCAGATGGGCTGGTCCGGCCTGGAAAAGGCAGCGCGCGATGAAATCCTGACGCTGTTCCCGGAACTGGCGGCGATGGGCCTTGCCAGCTATGGCCCGCTGGCACGGCCCGCCATCCGCCAGCACGAGGCGCTGTTGTCGGTAGCCTGACACGACCTGTCGCAGCCGCACTTGCCTTTCCGCGACGGCGCCGGGCATTCTGCCGCCACCACAACCGGTAAAGGCGCCCGATATGACCACCGCCCCAGATGACGCCCAGCTGACCCGCAGCGGCCTGAGCCTGACCACCGGCGGGGCGCGGGTGCTGCTCATTGCCTGCGGCGCCCTGGCGCGCGAGATTCTGGACCTGCGCGACCGCAACGGCTGGACCCATATGGATCTGACCTGCCTGCCCGCCATCCTGCATGTCTATCCCGAACGGATCACCGCGGCTGTCGAGGAAGCAGTGGCGCGCCACCGCGGCACCTATCAGCATATCTTCGTCGTCTATGCCGATTGCGGCACCGGTGGCCTGCTCGAGGCCGCTTGCGCGCGGCTTGGGGTCGAGATGGTCAAGGGTCCGCATTGCTATTCCTTCTTCGAAGGCAACGCGCGCTTCGCCGAGGTCTCGCAGGACGAGATCACCGCCTTTTACCTGACCGATTTCCTGGTCCGGCAATTCGATGCCTTTGTCTGGAAACCGATGGGGTTCGACCGCCACCCCGAGCTGATCCCGATGATGTTCGGCAATTACACCAAGCTGGTGTACCAGGCCCAGACCGACGATCCGGCCTTGACAGAAAAGGCGCGTGCCTGTGCCGAACGGCTGGGCCTCGCCTTCGAGCGTCGTTTCACCGGCTATGGTGATCTGGAAACCACGCTCGCCGGCTGGGCGGACGGTAACGCGCGCGGCGACTAGCGCCGCGCGCTCCTTGCTCAGGCCTCTTTCAACGTAGCCAGACCTGCCATGGCACGGGCCTCATAGGCGGCGATTGCCGCGCCATCCAGGCTGTTGCCGACGCGCTCGACCCAGGCCTTGATCGCCGGAGTGTCGGGCATCAGGTGCGGCGCCCACTGAAAGGGCGAGGCCAGCAGGATATCCGCGACACTCACCGTGTCGCCCAGCAGGAACGGCCGATCTTTCACCCCCCTCTCCAGCACGGCGCAGACCTCATCCATGCCGCGAAAGGTCTCGGTCAGCGCCGGGTGATCCAGCCCGGAAAACGCGGCCACCAGAACCGGCTCCAGCACCCCGCCCGAATAGGCCATCCAGCTCAGGTAAGCGCCGCGCCCCGGCGCGCCGATAGCGGGGCTCAGGGGCTGGCCGAACAGTTCGTCCAGATACATCATGATGGCCGCGCTTTCGCGCACCTCTTCACCGTCATCGGTGACCAGAAAGGGAACCTTGCCCTCGGGGTGGGGATTGCGCGGGTCGCGCCGCCCGCTGCCGTCAAAGCGCGGAACCTCGACAGTGACCACCTCGACCTGATCCAGTTTTCCCATCAGCATCAGCTGTGCGATCACGCGCGAGGCACGGGTATTTGGCGAGTAGTAGAGCGTTGGCATGTTTCTGACCTTTCACATGTCGGGTTGATGATGCCCCCATGTGCCCGTACCCTCTTGCCAGTTCCTGTCAGGATGTTTCCGGCCATACTCTGCCATGCCCAAGACCGACCGCCTGTTCCGACTGCTGCACCTGATCCGGGGATTGCGCCCGCCGGTGACCGCCGCGCGGCTTGCCGCCGCGATGGAGGTGTCCGAGCGGACGATCTATCGCGACATTGACAGTCTGCGGGCAGCGGGCGCCCGGATCGAGGGCGCGGCGGGGCTTGGCTATTCCATGGTCGAGGACCCGGCCCTGCCGCCGCAGACCTTTACCCAGATCGAGATCGAGGCACTGACACTGGGGCTTGCCGACGTGACCCAGCGCGGAGACAGCGACCTGGCACAGGCCGCGAGCGACGCGCTGGTCAAGATCCTGGCCACCCTGCCCGAACGCCAGCAACGTCAGGCCATGCACGCGGTCAACTTGGTGCAACGCCTGATCACCCCCGCGACACCCACCATCGACATGACCCTGCTGCGCGAGGCGATGTGGGCTGAAGAGGCGCTGGACATCGGTTATCGCGACCTGAAACAGGACCGGACCCGGCGCCGCATCTATCCGCTTGCGCTGTCCTATCACGACCGCAGCGTGATGCTGCTGGCCTGGTGCTGCAAGCGACAGGATTTTCGCAGCTTTCACGTCACGCGTATCGAAGGCTATCAACGGACAGGCGAAAGCTTTCGCCCGCGCCGGGTGACGCTGTTGCGGAACTTTCTCGAAAAACTCCGCCTACGGGATCAAGCCTGCCTGGCCGACCTTGCGTGACGCGGATTACGCGGCGGCGGCAGCCGTTTCGCGAATCCGCTCGATCATGGATCGCAGCCCGTTCGAGCGCTGCGCCGACAGATGGTCGTTCAACCCCAGCCGGGCCAGCTCGGCGCGCGCATCGATCCGCGCCACCTCGGTCACCGGCACCCCGTTATAGAGCGCGCGCAAGACCGCGATCAGCCCGCGTACGATCATCGCATCGCTGTCCCCGTCAAAGCGGAACACGCCATCCTCGATCACCGGATGCAGCCAAACCTGGCTGGCACAGCCATGCACCCGCGTGGCAGGCACTTTCAGCGCCTCGTCCAGCGGGTCCATCGCCTTGCCCTGCTCGATCACATGGCGATAGCGGTCTTCCCAATCGTCGAGAAACTCGAAATCCTCGACAATCTCCTCAAAGGCGGGGCTGGCCATGTCTCGCTCCTGCTCAGGTCATATGCGGGTCAGCAGTGACCTAAGCCCCGTCCGACCCGCTGTCCAGACCTGCCATGGCTTTTCAAGCGTGCCGCGATGCGCTAACCGATAGACAGGAAAACACCAAGGACTTGCGGGGCACCCCATGCTGAAACCACTGATTGCTCTCGTGACCGCCGGATCGGTGCTGACGGCCTGTGGCGGCTGGCGCGACTCGCGGGTCAATCCGTCGAACTGGTTCGGCCCCTCGACCCCGGCACCGGTCGAGGCTGCCGCGTCCGAGGACGTCAACCCGCTGATCCCCAACAGTTCCGGCAAGGGGCTCTTTGCGCGCCCCGACCCCAAGGACCGCAGCATCCTGATCACACAGGTGACCGAGCTGAAAGTCGAGCCCACCACCACGGGGGCCATCATTTCGGTCGTCGGCGTTGCCAATCGCCAGGGCGCGTTCAATACCGAACTGCGCCCGATCGTGACGCCCGAGAATACCGAGGCCGGCATCCTCGCCTATGCGTTCCGTGTGGTCTATCCCGAGGACGCGACACCACAGGGTCCGGTCCAGACCCGCACCATCCGCGAAGCGGTCAGCGTGTCCCGTCAGGATCTGGCCGGGATCAAGGTGATCCGGGTCGAGGCGAAGGAAGGTGCTCTGGAAACCCGGCGCCGCTAAGGCCCGGCGGCGGCGTCTCGGGCAGAGCCTTTGTTCGGATAAGGGCGGGCGACGCTGGCGTTACAGCGACACCACCTCGACATTCTGACCCTTGGCGGCCAGCGCGATCTCACCCTCGCACAGCCGCAACGCATCGGCGCCGAACACTTCCAGCCGCCAACCGGTCAGCGACGGCACGTCGCGTTCGCCGGCCGCAATCAGGTCCAGCTCGGCGCTGTTGGCGATCAGCTTGGCGGCAACGCCCACATTCTCGGTCTTGGCCTTCAGCAGCACCCGCAACAGATCGGCCAGCGCCGGGTTCACCTGCAGGTTCTCGCGCCCGTTCTTCACCTTGGGCATCCGCTCGGGCGGGCAGTCGATCCCGCGCCCCACGGCCGCCAGAATACCGTCGGCGATCGCCCCCTTGCGTGCCTCGCGCAACAAGAGCCGCGAGCCCCCCAAATCGGCATGGGTGCGCGGCTTGGTCGAGGCCAGCTCGATCAGCGCGTCATCCTTGAACACCCGGTTGCGTGGCACGTTGTTGTCCTGGGCATAGCTTTCGCGGAACTGCGCCAGTTCGCGCACCACCGCGAGGAACTTGCCCGAGTTGGTGCGGGTCTTGATGCGGCGCCAGGCCTCTTCGGGGCGAATGTCATAGGTTGCCGGGTCGGTCAGCGTGCGCAATTCCTCGGCAACCCAGTGGCTGCGCCCGGTCTTGGCCAGATCAGCGGCCAGATGTTCATAGATCTGGCGCAGATGGGTGACATCGGCCAGGGCATAGGTCTTCTGCGCATCGGTCAGCGGACGGCGCGACCAGTCGGTAAAGCGCGAGGTCTTGTCCAGCCCCTGCCGGCAGATCTTGCGTACCAGCGTTTCGTATCCGACCTGCTCGCCAAAGCCACAGACCATGGCCGCGACCTGGGTGTCGAACAGCGGTTCGGGAAACACTCCCGCATCCACCCAGAAAATCTCGAGATCCTGCCGGGCGGCATGGAACACCTTGACCACCGAGGTATCGCGGAACAGCGTGTAAAGCGGTTCCAGCTCCAGCCCCTCGGCCAGCGGATCGACCAGAACGGCGCAGTCGTCGCCGTCACCGGGATAGGCCAGCTGGATCAGGCAGAGTTTCGAGTAATAGGTCCGTTCCCGAAGAAACTCGGTATCGACGGTCACATAAGGTTGGCTGGCGGCCGCCGTACAGAACGCGGCCAGTTCTTGAGTGGTTGTCAGGGTCTTCATACGGTTTTTATCTTGTTCTTTTCCTTGGCTCCGACCGTGCCCCCGGAACGGGTCGGTTTCGCTCACCTTAGGGCCAACACCCCTGCTCTGCAAACCCCCTATGGCGCGCCCGTCCCTGCGTCAGGGCAGCCAGACAGGGCGGCGGTCGCCACCGGCAAAGCGGCGCAGGACCGCGGGATAGAGTTTGTGTTCCCAGGTCAGCACACGGGCGGCAAGCGTTTCCGGCGTGTCGCCCGGTTCGATCGAGACACGGGCCTGACCCAGGATCGGGCCGTCATCCAGCTCGGACGTCACCTCGTGCACCGTGCAGCCATGTTCGGTTTCACCCGCGGCCAGCGCACGGGCATGGGTATGCAGCCCCTTGTACTTGGGCAACAGCGAGGGGTGAATGTTCAGCATCCGACCCTGAAAGCGGTCGGTGAAACCGGCGGTCAGCACCCGCATGAACCCGGCAAGGCAGACTATATCGGCCCCCGCGTCGAGGATCGGCTTGATCAGTTCGGCCTCGAACGCGGCGCGGTCCTTGCCATAGGGGCGGTGATCGGCCACTGCGGTGGCCACGCCGCGCGCGGCGGCCTTGGCCAGCCCGCCCGCGTTTGCGTCATTGGACAGCACCAGACAGGGCCGCGCCGGGTGGTCGCCGGTCATGCTGTCGACCAGCGTGACCATGTTCGACCCGCCGCCCGAGATCAGGATCGCGACGCGCTTTGGGCTCACAGCAGCTTGCCCGTGTAGGCAATGCCGGGCGTGGTGGTGACAGTGCCGATGCGGGCGACAGTTTCGCCCTCGGCCCTCAGCAACTCGGTCAGCGCCTCGGCCCGGTCGGCGGCACAGACCACGATCATGCCGATACCGCAGTTGAACGTCTTGAGCATTTCACCCTCGGCGATGCCGCCGGTTTCGGCCATCCAGCGGAACACGGGCGGCAGTTCCCATGTGTCGAGGTCGATGTTGGCACCCATGCCCTCGGGCAGGACGCGCGGCAGGTTCTCGGTCAGGCCACCGCCGGTGATATGGGCCAGCGCATGTACGCCACCGGCGCGGATTGCCGACAGAACCTGGGTCACATAAAGCCGGGTCGGCGCCAGCAGCGCCTCACCCAGCTTGCCGGGGCCAAAGGGGCAATCCGATTCCCAGCTATTGCCCGAGATTTCCACCAGTTTGCGCACCAGCGAATAGCCGTTGGAATGCACCCCGTTCGAGGCGAGACCCAGCAGCACGTCACCCTCTGCCACGCCTTCGGGGAGCGCGGTGCCGCGCTCCATCGCGCCGACGGCAAAGCCCGCCAGATCGAAATCGCCTGCCGGATACATGCCGGGCATTTCCGCCGTTTCGCCGCCGATCAGGGCGCAGCCGGACTGAACGCAGCCCTCGGCAATGCCTTCGATGATGCGGGCGGCAGTGTCGGTTTCAAGCTTGCCAGTCGCGAAATAATCGAGGAAAAACAAGGGTTCGGCGCCTTGGCAAACCAGATCGTTGACGCACATGGCAACCAGGTCGATGCCGACCCCGTCGACCAGCCCGGTGTCGATCGCGATGCGCAGCTTGGTTCCGACCCCATCGGTCGCGGCCACCAGGACCGGATCCTGATACCCCGCCGCCTTGAGGTCGAAGAGCGCACCAAAGCCACCCAGCCCGCTGGCCACGCCGGGGCGGTTGGTGCGCTTGGCGGCCGGCTTGATCCGGTCGACCAGGGCGTTGCCCGCGTCGATATCCACACCCGCCTCGGCATAGGTCATACCGTTCTTGCCCGCTGTCATCGGTTCATCCTCACGATTGCTTGCGCGCGGAGTTAGTGCATTGCGCCCTTGCATGCAACGGTCAGGCTTGACGCGGGTGCGGATCGTGTTAGGCATGGCCCATGGCGGGCCTGTAGCTCAACGGTTAGAGCAGAGCGCTCATAACGCTTTGGTTGCGGGTTCAAATCCTGCCGGGCCTACCACATTCTCCGCATTCGTCCGGTCAGCGTCCGATCACGATATCGGCGCAGAGCCCCCCCAACCGTTCACTGTCGCCCAGCCGGAGCGCGCCGCCATGGGCGCGGGCAATATCGGCAACGATGGCAAGGCCCAGGCCCACGCCGCCGCCCTGGTTCTGGTTGCGCGACGCATCCAGCCGCTGGAACGGTTTCACCGCCTCGGCGCGCTTGTCGGCGGGAATACCGGGACCGTCATCCTCGACCCGGATGCGCAGGAACTTTGGCGTGACCGCCAGACTGACCTCGACCCTGGTTCCATAGCGAACCGCGTTGGCAATCAGATTCTCGACCGCGCGCCGGATCGCTGTGGGCCGCAGGGTGACGGTATCGCCCTCGGGCACCTCGCAGGCCACCAGCGCGACATTGCGGTCGGCGCGACGCGCATCCTCCACCACCTGCTTCAGCAAGGCGACCGGATCGACCTTTTCGGGTGTGCTTTCAGACACTCCACGCGAAAAATCGAGGAACGCGTCCAGCATCTGCTGCATCTCGGCCACGTCCTGCAACATGGGCGCGGCATCCTCTTCGTCGATCATCGCCAGTCCCAGTTTCAACCGGGTCAGCGGTGTGCGCAGATCATGGCTGACCCCTGAGAGCATCAGGGTGCGCTGTTCGATCTGCCGTTCGATCCGCGCGCGCATGTCCAGAAAGGCGCTGCCGGCTGCCCGTACCTCGATGGCGCCCGAGGGGTAATAGGGAACCGTATGTCCCCGGCCAAAAGCCTGCGCCGCATCGGCCAGCCGTTTGACCGGCCTGAGCTGGTTGCGCATGTAGAGAAAGGCAATCACGGTCATCAACAGACCAAAGGCGACCATCGTCACGATCAGCTGGTGCGGCGCGGCGGGCGACATGCGGCGGCGGTCGAAGATGAGCTCGACCGGACCCAGCGCGCTGCCCAGATAGAGCCGCACCACCCGGGTATCGGGCAGTTCCACCGCGATCACATCCTGTACCCTGCTGCGCAGAACGTGTTCAACCTGTCGGCCGGTATAATCATACCAGGGTCGCAGATCGTCTGAGGGCACGTCGCCGTCATTCACGAATCGCAGACTGACCTGCAAGGCGTCGAGAGCCGGCCGCAGCCGCACCTGAACCTGGGCCTGGGTTTCGGTGCCGGCGACCTGGCGCATGATCAGTTCGATCTCGCGCACGGCGGTCAGCGTCATCTGGGTGGTCACATCCTCCAGATGCCGTTGCAGAAACACGACAGAAACCACGATCTGCACCGCGATCACCGGTACGACGATGATGATCGCCGCGCGGGCATAGAGGCTGCGCGGCATATAGTGTTTGAGCCAGCGGAATGTCATGGCTAAACCTACCCCGGTGCCAGAGCGAGAAAAAGAGACAGATGACCCAGCCGCCCGACGATTTCGACCCGCCCATCGGCACCCCCATCGAGCTGGAGCCCGGGATACGGCGGATCGTGGCGCCTAACCCCTCGCCGATGACCTATCGCGGCACCAATACCTATCTGGTGGGCACAAGAGAGCTGGCGGTGATCGACCCCGGCCCGCTGAGCGAGGCGCATCTGGAGGCGATTCTGGCCGCGCTTGGCCCGGGCGAGAGCATAAGCCATATCGTCGTGACCCATACGCATCTGGACCACTCGCCGCTGGCCCGTCCGCTGGCCGAGCGCACCGGCGCGCCGGTTCTGGCCTTTGGCGGGCCCGAGGCCGGGCGCAGCGCGGTGATGCGCGATCTGGCCGCACAGGGGCTGGCGGGGGGTGGCGAGGGTATCGACACCGGATTTCTGCCCGATCACACGGTCGCCGATGGAGCGCGAATCGAGGGCGATGGCTGGCAACTGGAGGTGATCCACACACCGGGGCATCTGGGCAACCATATCGCGCTGGCCTGGCAGGATGTGTGTTTTACCGCCGATCACGTGATGGGCTGGGCCAGTTCGCTGGTCTCGCCCCCCGATGGCGACCTGACCGATTTCATGACCGCCTGCCGCGACCTGCGCGCCCGCGATTGGCGGCTGTTCCATCCGGGCCATGGTGCCGCCGTGACCGAGCCAGGAGCGCGGCTCGACTGGCTGATCAGTCACCGCCTCGGGCGCGAAGGCGCGATCCTTGCGGCGTTGGCCGACGGTTCCGCCACCGCCGAGGCGCTGGCCCGGCGCATCTACACAGAAACGCCCGCTGCGCTGCTGCCCGCCGCCACACGAAACGTGTTCGCCCACCTGGTCGATCTGACCGGTCGCGACCGGGTTGCGCCCGAGGCAAAGCTGGCCGTGTCGGCCCGGTTTCACCGTCGTTCCTGAACGCCCGAGAAAATTCGACGAATTTTCTCTCCCCCCTCTGGACGCGGTGAATCGGGATTGCTATACGGCCCGCACCGTTCCGGCGTAGCTCAGCGGTAGAGCAGTTGACTGTTAATCAATTGGTCGTAGGTTCGATCCCTACCGCCGGAGCCAAAACTCCCATAAATCAGATATTTATGGGAACTTTCTCACCTGAAGGCTTCCATCGCCCTGCGTGCCCGGCATAGCACTGGGACGCCTGCAGCAAGACGCCCCGTTGCGTTCGCAGCGCAGCGTTAAGCAGCCTTAATAGGGCGGACAAGACACAGGCGATCAGGCGACCTGGCCAAGTGGTTCGGTGAGGTCAATGGTGATCAGGTTTTCGGCTTCGTTGCGCCGGAACGGAGACAGGGCCTGCGTCACATAAGGTTCGATTCGCATGCGCGTCCGCTGCCAACCGGCAAAGCGCCGGAACAACGCCCATGATATCTCGTCGCTGGCCGGAATCGCCGTCTGCACACGGGTCACCCCGACACAGGCTTCGCGCCGCAGCAATTGCCCCAACATCAGCGATGCCAACCCCTTGCCCTCTTCGTTCTCTGCCACGTTGACCTGCCAGACAAACAGCGTCTGCGGATCATAAGGCAGGATATAGGCCAGCACCGCGCCGGCAACCTCGCCGTCAAGCTCGGCCACGACCGAGGTTTCGACGAAATCATCGCACCCTGCCAGATCGCCCAGAAGCGTTCCCACCAGTTCCTGCTTGTCGCAATGGGCCAGGGCGGCAACGGCCGCTCCATCCTGCTGCACGGGTGCGCGCAGCACGGGAATGGGTTGCTCGAACAGGTCCAGGGAATGCTTCATTAGTGACTCCTCTAAAAGCTTCGATTAACTAAGTATCATACAGATCCGCACAATTCAAATCTCACCCATAATTGCGCGCTTATGTCACAATTTCCACCTATGAGGCTGCAGTACAAACTTAGTTTATCGTTGGATATTCGATACCCTCCGCTTGTCATCCTCTGGTGAAATTGCCATTCTGGCTGAATTGCGCCTGGAGTCCTCATGAACCGGATCGACAGCAGCCTGATCGCCTTGCGCCGCATCCTGCGCGCCACCGACATGTTCGGGCGCGAGCTGGCGCAATCGGCCGGATTGACGGCGGTGCAACTGCGGGTGTTGCAAGTGGTGGGCGAAACCGGCCAGAGCACCGCCACCGCCATTTCGAACCGGATGCGCGTCAGCCAGGCCACTGTCACCGTGCTGGTAGACAAGCTGGTTGCCCGAGGCATGGTACAGCGTGAAAAGTCGCAATCCGACCGACGCCAGACCGACATCCTGATCACCAATCTTGGACAGCAAACGCTGGCGACCGCACCCGACCCGCTGCAACAGCGCTATGTCAGCCGGTTCCTGGCGATGCAGGACTGGGAACAGGCAATGCTGGTGGCGGCGCTGGAGCGGGTTGCCGCGATGCTGGATGCCGAGGACATGGATGTGGCCCCGGTGCTCGACAGCGGTGAAATCGGGCGCACCGCGCCCTGAGCTCCTGCCCTCACTCGGTCCGGGCGCGCAGGCTGTCGATCAGGTCCTGTTCCACGTTCAGATGCTGATCGGCCGCCTCGATGGTGCGGCGGTCCAGGTGCTGCGGGTTCAGGTCCACCCCCTGCGCCAGCGTCGCCGTCACCGCCCTGAGCGCTGCGACACGGGCATATTTCTTGTTGTTGGCGGGGATCAGCGTCCAGGGGGCGCGCGCGGTCGAGGTGCGGGCGAACATCTCGTTCACCGCCTCTTCGGTCTCGGTCCAGCGGGCGCGGTTGCGGAAATCCTCGTATGTCAGTTTCCAGCGCTTGAGCGGATTGCGCAGACGCTCCTCGAACCGGCGCATCTGCTCGTCAGCCGAGACGTGAAAGAACAGTTTCACGATCCGGGTGCCATCGTCGATCAGCATTCGTTCGAACTCGTTGATCTCACGATAGGCCGCGCGCCATCGGTGTTCGGGCGTCAGCCCCTCGATCCGTTCGACAAGAACGCGGCCATACCAGCTGCGGTCAAAGGCGCTGATGGCGCCCTCGGGCGGCAGGCGCTCGAAAAAACGCAACAGGTAGTGGCGGTTGAGGTAATAGTTGCGGGGCGCCCCGATCGGCCAGACCTTGAAACTGCGCGGGTCGAGAGCCTGGCTGATCCGGCGAATGGCACCGCCCTTGCCCGCCGCATCCCAACCCTCGAACACCAGAACCGCCTTGTGCCCATGAAACAGATAGGCCTGCTGGATGCGGGACAGCAGCAACTGCTGCTCTTGCAAGCGGGACAGATACTTTCGCTTCGACAGCGACAGGCTCAGGTCCGCGTCGGCGAGAGTCAGGGTCTTTTCAGGTGCCATATCCAACCTTTGCAGGGATCGGCGCGCGTGTTCCGGGGATCAGTCTTTGGTCTGACGCCGCAAAAATCAACCCCGTTGGCCAGAATGCAAAAGGCCGGGCAACCGGCCCGGCCTTTCGGCTGTTATCTGGAAGGCGCTCAGGCGCGGCGGCGACGGCCTCCGGCGCGGCCACCCCGGCCCCGGCCTTCGTCCCCCTCGGCCGCGGGCGCTTTGTTGGAGCGGATCCATTCGGCGCCGTGAGGGTCGTTATTGGTCAGCAGGTTGGCGGCGCGAATGGCCTCCATTTCCTTGCCCGCGCGCGGCAGGGTCGAGCCCAGACCGAACATGGTCACAAAGGTCTCGTCATCCATGCCCTCGGGCAGGATGATGCCGGCGGCGGCGACGGCCTCGCGCTTTTCAGCAATGGCCTTTTGCGTCACCGGCAGCGCCACCGGGTTCATGATCGCGCTGGTCATGCCCGCACCCATTGCCATCGGCAGGAAGGCGTTGTTGATGCCATGCCGGTTGGGCAGGCCGAACGAGATGTTGGAGGCACCGCATGTGGTGTTCACGCCCAGTTCCTCGCGCAGGCGACGCACCAGGGCAAAGACCTGCTGGCCGGCGGTTGCCATGGCGCCGATCGGCATCACCAGCGGGTCGACCACGATGTCATGGGCCGGGATGCCGAAATCGGCGGCGCGCTGCACGATCTTCTTGGCGACGGCAAAGCGCACGTCCGGGTCTTCGGAAATGCCGGTATCGTCGTTCGAGATCGCCACCACGGGCACGTTGTATTTCTTGACCAGCGGCAGGATCTGCTCCAGCCGTTCCTCTTCACCGGTGACCGAGTTCAGCAGCGGACGACCCTCGGCCGCCGCCAGCCCGGCCTCGAGCGCACCGGGCACCGAACTGTCGATGCACAGCGGCACGTCGACCAGCCCCTGCACCAGTTCGACGATCTTGCGCATCAGCGGCGGTTCGGTCTCGTTGGGGTTGGGGTTGGAGTTGTAGACAACACCCGCGTTGATATCGAGAACGGTGGCCCCGGCCGCAACCTGGGCGATGGCGTCCTTTTCCACGGTCGAGAAATCGCCCGCTTCCAGCTCGGCGGCCAGTTTCTTGCGGCCCGTGGGGTTGATCCGCTCGCCGATCACGCAGAACGGCTGGTCAAAGCCGATGATCGCGGTTTTTGTTTTGCTTTCAACGATGGTGCGGGTCATGTCTGGCCTTTCAGGTCGGGTTTACGGGGCGGGTGCTGGCACCGCCGTTATTGATCGCCCAGGTGGCATTGGTCTTGATGCCGCCCAGCGGGAAGAAGTGCACATTGGTGATGTTGAAATCGGGGTTGGCGGCCTTGTGGGCGGCCAGTTCGGTCACGACATCATTGGGTTCATAAGGCAGCAGCAGCTTGGACACGTCCATCGCGCGCTTTTGCAGCACTTTCAGCGAGGGGCCGACGCCGCAGGCGATGGCGAACTTGATCAGGGTCTGCAGCTTGGCCGGACCGGCGATGCCGATATGGATCGGCAGGTCGATGCCGGCATCCTTGAGCCCGTTGGCCCAGGCGATGATCGGCTTGGCCTCGAAACAGAACTGGGTGGCCAGCGCCATCTGGGCATCGGTGGTCTCGTTGAACTTCTGCTTCCAGCGCAGCGCGTCCATCACGTTGGCATCGCCGCCCTTGGGGTCGATATCCTTGTTGCCCTCGGGGTGGCCCGCGACGTGCAGACGCTTGAACCCTGCCTTGTCAAACAGGCCGGTTTCCATCAGTTGCATCGAGCAGTGGAAGTCGCCATGCGGCTCTGCCACGCCCCCTGCAAGCAGCAGCGCCTGCTCGACCCCGGCTTCGCCCTGGTACATGGCGATCCAGTTTTCCAGCGTCTTTGCGTCCTTGATGATACGCGCCGGGAAATGCGGCATGACCGGATAGCCCTCGGCGGCCAGCCGCTTGGCAGTTGCTACCATGTCCTCGATCGGCGTGCCCTCGATATGGGCGATATAGACGCGGGTGCCCTCGGGCAGCAGGGCGCGGAAATCCTCGACCTTTTCCGCGGTGCGCGGCATCACCTCGATCGAGTAATCCTTGAGAAAGGCCTCGACGGTGGGGTTCACGGGGCCGTTTTCGACCGTCTCGCGTTTCTTGAAGTTCAGCAAAGCCATCACGGCCTCCCATATGCTCTGAGGGCTCATGCCCAACCGTCGTTTGCGATCAGCGCCTTGATCCGGTCGCGATCGTATTCCCGTTCCAGACGCTGGGCCTCGGCCTCGACGATATCCGCCGGGTCACCGGCGACCTCGTAAGGTTCGGCCTTGCGCCACTCGGCCAGATAGGCATCGGTGTCCTGCGCGCCCACTTTCATCGCGGCGCGGTCGATGGCCTGCTCGAACCGCTCCTCCAACTGACGCTTGGCGCCGCGGCGGCCTTTGCCGACAATGACCTGAGCCGGGATGTCCCGCCAGTAGACGATGGTAACCTCGGGCATGCAGTCGATTCCTCCTGATCCGGTGAGCCGGTTCTAGCGGTCAATATGGGGCGGGGTCGGTCCGATTTCGACACGTGCGCGATGTGCAGCGACCTTTGTCGTTTTCGGACCTTCCGCGCAACAGGGCTTAACCCGGATCGCGCGCCCGCGCCCGCCCGAATTCTTCAGCAAGATGATGAGCCGCGATCATGTCACGAAAAACCCCGGGGCCTTGCGGCGCCCGGGGCTCTGGTTTGCAAAGTGAGCTGTATCAGCCGATCAGGCCGCCATCCTCGCGCGTGACGGCGATGATCGCCGAGCGCGGCACGCTGTCACCACCATCGGGCCAGTGGCTGTCGCCATCCTCGCCCGGGTGCTGCACGCCCACGAACATGGTGCGGCGGTCGCCCGACCAGCACAGGCCGGTGATCTCGGCCTCGCGCGGGCCGACCAGAAAGCGGCGGATCTCACCGGTCACCGGATCGCCCGCCAGCATCTGGTTGTTGCCATGACCGGCAAAGTCGCCCTCGTTCGAATACTTGCCGTCGGTCTGGATCCAGAGCAGCCCGTTGCTGTCGAATGCCAGCCCGTCAGGCGAGTTGAACATGTTGCCCGCGTTGACGTTTTCCGACCCGGCGTAAGTGTCGGAATGCACCGTCGGATTGCCCGCAGATCCCAATCGAACCCTTCGGCGGTGTGGTCGCCGCCTTCGGGGCGCCAGCGCACGATCTGGCCATAGTTGTTCTTTTCGCGCGGATTGGGCCCCTCGGCCGGGGTCTCGTCGCCACCCTTGTTCGGTTTGACGCCGCGGTTCTTGTTGTTGGTCAGCGCGCAATAGACCTCGTCCGCGTTCGGATTGGCCGTGACCCATTCGGGGCGGTCCATGGTGGTGGCGCCCAGTTTCGAGGCCGCGATCCGGGTATGGATACAGATCTCGGCCTGGCTCATACCGGTGGCCTCGGGCGTCAGCGCCAGCCACATGCCCTTGCCCGAGGCGTCGAACCTGGCCGCGTAAAGCGTGCCATTTTCCATCAGCGCGTCGGTATCGACACCGGCGGCATAGACCCCGTCCGAGACATAGCGGTACAGGAACTCACCCCGCTCGTCATCGCCCATATAGATCACAAGTCGCCCGTCGCGATTGACGACACATTCGGCATTCTCGTGCTTGAACCGGCCCAGCGCGGTGCGCTTCTTGGGGGTCGAATTCGGGTCACGCGGGTCGATCTCGACCACGTAGCCGGCACGGTTGGGCTCGTTGGGGCTCTTTGCGACGTCAAAGCGCTCATCCACCCGCGCCCAGCCATAGCCCCAGTCCTTGGCCGAGACACCATAGCGTGCAAGTTCGGCTGAGACCTCATGCGCCTCGTCAGAGGCGGAGAAGTAACCGTTGAAATTCTCTTCGCAGGCCAGATAGGTGCCCCATGGGGTCTTGCCTGAACCACAGTTGTTCCAGGTGCCGAAGGTCACCGTACCGGTCGGATCGGCGGCGGTCTTCATCAGGTCGTGGCCTGCGGCGGGGCCGGTCAGCGCCATCTCGGTACGCGGCGTGATGCGGCGGTTATAGGGGCTGTCGGTGACCACCTGCCAACGGCTGCCGTCATGGGCCACTTCGACCACGGTCACGCCATGGGCCAGCAGGCCCTTTTCCACGTCGTCATCGGTCTCGGCCTTGCCGTCGGCGCGGTTGCCCCAGATGATCTCGCGGTTGGTGTATTCGTTGTTCACCACCAGCAGCGTGCGGCCCTGGTGATGGAACACCTCCATCCCGTCGGTATTGTCGCCAAAGGCGCGCGCCTGGCTGGCGGCGGTGCCGCGCGTCGCCTGATCGAAGGCCACGCCATCAGACCACAGCGGGTCGGCCCAGCGCACCAGAATCTCGGCCTTGAACCCCTTGGGCACGACGATCTCGTCGGCGGTCGAGGCGGCCACCGCCTCGAAGGCAAAGCGGTTGGTCGCAGCCTCGGCCCCACGCGGCAGAACCGCACCGCCAAGGGCGGCAAACCCGCCCATTGCCAGCACCCCGCCCAGGAAGCCGCGGCGCGACAGCGCCTCTTCGACCACATGGTCGAAATCGCAGTCCTCGGGGCGCGGGTTCACCGCCTCGTCAAATTCGTCGAATGTCAGGGTAGCGTCGTTTTTCACAGCGTGCTCCATGGCTTGCCAGCAGAATCCGGACCGGCACGAGGGCCGGCGATCGCGGATGCTGTCGCATGGGAGTGTTAAACCTGTGTGACGGTTCTGCCCCTGATCGCAGGGAAATCTCTTGCGCCGCGCCGGATCGGATCCTAGGTTCAGGCTAACACGAAATCGGAGGGCGTGAAACATGGCGCCCAAGCGTCCCAAAGGTGCGGGCGCGTTCCCGAAAGCGGTCGAAAGCCCCGCGCCGAACCGGCCGGATCCGGACGCCCTTTATGCGGCGCTCGATCTTGGTACAAACAGTTGCCGCATGCTGATCGCCCAGCCCAAGGGCAGCGGTTTCCATGTGGTCGACAGCTTCTCGAAATCCGTCCAGCTCGGGGCCGGGCTGGAACGCACGGGGCGTTTGTCTCGTTCGTCGATGGCGCGCACCATTCAGGCGCTGCGCATCTGCCAGCAGAAGATCAAGCGCAACAAGGTGCACCGGATGCGGCTGGTCGCGACCGAAGCCTGCCGCCGCGCCAAGAACGCGCGCGAGTTCATCCGCGACGTGCGGCGCGAGACCGGCCTGACACTTGAAATCATCCAGCCCGAGGAAGAGGCCCGGCTGGCAGTGATCTCCTGCGCGCCGCTGGTCTCGACCCGCTCGGAGCAGCTGTTGGTGGTGGATATCGGCGGTGGCTCGACCGAGCTGGTCTGGATCGACCTCACTTCGGTGCCGCGCCGTGACCGACCCTCGGCCATCATGCGGCTGCACGCGGGGTTTCACCCGCCCGAGAGCCCCTTTCCCGCCGCCAAGGTGGTGGACTGGATCAGCGTGCCGCTGGGGGTCGCGACCCTGCGCGACCAGTTCAACGATGTCGAAGATGATTCTGCGCGCTTTGCGCTGATGAGCTGGTTCTTCGAAGAGCAGCTGGCCGATTTCGTGCCCTATAGCAGCCAGCTGGGGCGTGACCGGTTCCAGATCGTCGGCACCAGTGGCACCGTCACCACGGTGGCGGCGAGCCATCTGGGGCTGAAACGGTATGACCGGACCAAGGTCGACGGGCTGCGCATGACCAGCGAGCAGATCGACAAGGTGATCCGGGGTTATCTGGACCTGGGTCCGCAGGGACGCCGCCGCGACCCGCGCATCGGCGAAGACCGCCATGCGCTGATCATGTCGGGTTCGGCCATTCTTCAGGCGCTGCTTCGATGCTGGCCCACCAACCGGCTGTCGGTGGCCGACCGGGGCCTGCGCGAAGGCTTGCTCTACGCGCAGATGAGCGCCGACGGGGTACTGGAGGATGGACCGTTCTAGGCGTGTCCGGCTTGAATCCGGCGGCCAATCGCCGTATCGCCCAGAGCGAAAGAGAGGCCAGACGACATGGCAAAGAACACATCCGGACGCGGACAGCGTGACCTCAAGGTCAAGGTCAAGACCGCCCGCGGGCGCAAGCTCAGCTCGACCCGCTGGCTGCAACGCCAGTTGAACGACCCCTATGTCAAGCGGGCGCAGGCCGAAGGCTATCGCGGGCGCGCGGCCTTCAAGATTCTCGAACTGGACGACAAGTTCCGCTTTCTTGTGCCGGGTGCGCGGGTGGTCGATCTGGGTTGCGCCCCCGGCGGCTGGTGTCAGGTGGCGGTCAAACGTGTCAACGCGCTGGGCGAGCGCAGCGACAAGCGCGTGGGCCGGGTGCTGGGCATCGACCTGCAAGAGGTCGAACCGATCGCGGGGGCCGAGATCCATCAGCTCGATTTCCTCGACGACGGTGCCGATGACCGGATCAAGGAGTGGCTGGGCGGCAAGGCGGATGTGGTGATGTCGGACATGGCGGCCTCGTCTTCGGGCCACAAGCAGACCGATCACCTGCGGATCATCGCGCTGTGCGAGGCGGCGGCCTATCTGGCCTTTGACGTGCTCGAAGAGGGCGGAACCTTTGTGGCCAAGGTACTGGCCGGGGGGGCCGAGGGCGACCTGCAAAAACTGCTCAAGCAGAAATTCACCAAGGTCGCCAACGTGAAACCACCCGCCTCACGGTCGGACAGTTCCGAAAAGTTTGTGGTGGCCACCGGCTTTCGCGGCTAGGCGGGCGCCGTTTTCCGTGACGGAAAACGGCCCGGAAAACACCTGTTTTCCGGCTCCTGCCGCGCGCAAATACCCTGAATTCAGTCGCTGCGGTTGAAACGATGCCGCAGCACGCGACTGAAGGCGCAGCGCATCGCCGGCAGTCAGCGCCTGGGGGTACAGCCTGTCACAGACCGCTCCGGCTCGGTTCTGCTGGTGCAGCAAGGCGAACAGGCGGTCATGTCTCGTGTTGTCGCGGATTGCGGGCATACGATCTCTCCGGCAGCCGGAACCTGATGTCCCCGGAACGCTCATCCTGCCACGCGGGTTGGCCGTTCCGATGGCGCAATCGGGGCCGCTTCGGGGCAGCCCCTTCAGCCCGCGTCCTGCGCCAGATCCATCAACGCCCCGTTGAACTCGGCCCCCAGGATCAGGATCGCGGCATTCAGATACAGAAAGATCAGCGCCGCCATCGCCCCCGCCAACCCGGCATAGGTCGCTGAATAGCTGGCGAAATTGGCGATATAGAGCGAGAAACCCCAGCCGCAACCGGCCCAGAGCACTAGCGTCAGCACCACCCCCGGCAGGATCCGCCTGAGCGGATGCCGCCGCGCGGGCAAGAGCGCATGGCAGGCCAGAACCGCGCCCGCCGGCATCGCAACCACGAAAATCCAGCTCAGCCGTTCGACCGACAGCCAGTCCGGCGCCTCTCCCGGCAGGGCCTCGGTGACCAGCCGCGTATAGATCGGCATCACCACCTCGAACGCGGCCACCGCCAGCACGATGGCGCCGCCCCCCACCACGATCCCGATGCACAGCAGCCGGGTCTTCCAGAAGGGCCGCGTTTCCGCGTCGTGATAGGCCCGCGACATCGCCTCGCGCACCGCATCCACCCCGTTCGAGGCAAAATAGACCGCCAGCACGCCACCCAGCGTCATGACGCGCGAATTCGCACCCTCCAGCACCGCGTTCAGCTCGGCCACGATGGGGGTGGCAACCTGTTCGGGCCAGGTGCCAAAGATCAGTTGGATCAGGTCATCTGTCACCAGATTCTGGCTGAGACTGCCCGCCAGCGCCACGGTGAAGAGGATGAAAGGAAACAGCGCCATCATCATCGACATCGCGACATGGCTGCTCATGACGAAACCGCTTTTGGCCTGAAACCGGCTCAACGCCAGCCAGACCGCGCGCAGCGGCAGGGAAAGAGAGGGATTCGCCGGACGCGTCATGGGGGCAATCTAGCCGCTGGCGGTACCGGGTTCCAGCCGTGCCACGGTCGCGCGGGTACCGAAGGTCCCTTCCGCGCCAATGACGCATCGCTGAGCACGGTCGGCCCTGCCCGTCCGCCATGGTGTCCGCGATTGCAGCCGGGAGCAGGTCCGTGCAACATGGCCGCGACATGTCACAGCCCGATCCCGCCCCCGCCCCGACGCGCCCGCAGCTGGCCCAGTTGCGCGACATTGCCATCCTGCTGGCACTGGCCGTACTGGCGCTTTATGCCGGAGCGGGATTTCTGATCCCGCTGGCGCTGGCCTTTCTGGTCTATGTTCTGGTCACCGCGATCAGCGACCGGGTCCATGCCGCGACCGGCGCGCCGGTCTGGCTGACCACGCTTGCGGGGATCACGGTGGTTCTTGCCGGTCTCTTCGTCATGATCGCGGTGATCGGGGGGCAGGCCACGCAATTCGCCCGCGCCATCGCAAGTTACGAGAATGCCTTTGACGAGGCGGTGACCCGGGTTGCCGCGCTCTTGGGCGAAGAGGTCACCGGGTTCGTGCGCGACAACCTGATCCGCATCGACCTGTCGGCCCTGACCCGAACGGCGCTGGGCAGCGCCACCTCGCTGCTCAACACTTTCCTGCTGGTCTCGCTCTATGTGGCGTTCCTGCTGGCCGAGCGGCGGGTGCTTGGAATCAAGCTGCTGCTGGCGGCCCGTGACCCCCAACTGGGCCGGGACATGAGCCAGGTGATGGAGGCGATCTCGCACAATCTGCAAAGCTATCTGGGCGTCAAGACATTCGTCAGCCTGCTGACCGCCGGCATCAGCTATGCCGTATTCACGCTGCTGGGTCTGGAATTTGCCGAGACCTGGGCGGTGCTGACATTCGCGCTGAACTTCATTCCCTCGATCGGGTCTATCGTGGCGGTGATCTTTCCGGCGCTTGCCTCGCTGGTGCAGTTCGACACCATCACGCCCTTTCTGGTCATCGTTTTCTTTTGCGGCACGGTGCAATTCCTGATCGGCAATTTCCTCGACCCGGCGCTGTTGGGGCGGTCGCTGAACATGTCCACCTTCATGGTGATCCTGGCGCTGACCTTCTGGACGGCGGTCTGGGGGCTGATCGGTGCCTTTCTCAGCGTGCCGCTCACGGTCTGCATGCTGATCGTGTTCCGCCATGTCCCCGCGCTGCGGCCGGTGGCGGTGCTGATGTCCAAGGACGGCCACCCCGAGGCGCAGGGCCCAAACGCGTGACAGCCCCCCTGCCCGAGGCCCTGTTCATCGGTTCCGAGATCTATCGTCGCTCGACCTATGGCGCGGTGCATCCGCTGGCGATCCCGCGCGTGTCCACCGTGATTGATCTATGCCGGGCGCTGGGCTGGTTCGCACCGGGCCAATACCGCACCAGCCCGCGCGCGCGTCCGGCCGCGCTCACCGCGTTTCACACGCCCGACTATATCGCCGCGCTGCAACGGGCCGAGGCTGAACAGGCGGTGAGCGAGGAGACCCGCACCCGCCACGGGTTGGGCACCCTGCCCAACCCGGTCTTTGCAGAGATGTTCCGGCGCCCGGCCACGGCGGCGGGCGGCTCGCTCTTGGGGGCCGAACTGGTGGCGCAGGGCCATCGCGTGTTCAACCCCGGCGGCGGCACGCATCACGGCTTTGCCGACCGCGCGGGCGGCTTCTGCTATCTCAATGACCCGGTGCTGGCGATCCTGGCGCTGCAACGGCTGGGCTGCACCCGCGTCGCCTATGTCGATATCGACGCGCATCATTGCGACGGGGTCGCCTCGGCCTTTCACGGGTCTCAGACGGTGCGCATGATCTCGGTCCACGAGGCGCGGCGCTGGCCCTTTACCGGCGCGCTCGAGGAGGACGCGGGCGGCGCGGCGCTGAACCTGCCGGTGGCACGCGATCTCAATGACAGCGAGTTCGCGCTAATCCTAGATCACTTGATCCTGCCTGCGGTCTCCGGTTTCCGCCCCGACGCGGTTGTGTTGCAATGCGGCGCCGATGCGGTGGCCGAGGACCCGCTGTCGCGGCTGGCGCTGTCCAACTGCGCGCACCGGGACACGGTGCGGGCGCTGGCGGCACTCTGCCCGCGCCTGCTGGTGCTGGGCGGCGGCGGCTACAACCCGTGGAGCGTGGCGCGCGCCTGGACCGGGGTCTGGGCCACGCTCAGCGGCGCCGAGATCCCCGACCGCCTGCCGCCTGAGGCGGAGGCGGTGCTGCGCGGCCTCACGTGGCAGCGGCAACGCCACGCGCCCCGCCCCGAGACCTGGTTCACCACGCTGGCCGACACGCCGCGCCCCGGCCCGATCCGGCCTGAGCTGCGCGCAGACCTGCTCCAGCTGGAACACCGGATGCGGGCCGAGGTCTGAACCGGCATCCGGGGCTATGCCAACGCGCGTGCGCCTGCTAAGGCTTTGACATGTGGACCGCTCTTCTGTCGCTGATCGTGTTCTGCCTCTACGGGGCATCGATCGTCTGCGCGGTGCAGGCAGCGCGCACCGCGCGCACACCGCAGGGCGCGGTCGGCTGGGTGGTGTTCCTGCTCACCCTGCCCTGGGCCTCGGTGCCGCTCTACCTGTTCCTTGGCCATCACCGGTTTCGCGGCTACCGCATCGCGCGGCGCGAGAGTGAGCGGGTGGTGGCCGGGCTGCGCGCCCATGCCGATGCCACCGCCCCCGATCCCGACCGCGTGATGGTCAACACCCGCCCTTTTGAAAAGATCGCCCATATGGCGGTGAGCCGGGGCAATGGCGCCCGGCTGCTGGTCGATGGCGAGGCCACATTTGCCGCGCTCTTTGCCGCCATCGATGCCGCGCGCCACTATGTGCTGATCCAATTCTATATCGTGCGCGACGACGATCTGGGGCTGGAACTGCGCGACCGGCTGATCGCGGCGGCCCGGCGCGGGGTCAAGGTGCGCTTCCTCACCGACGCCATCGGCAGCTACCGTTTGTCGGACAGCTATGTCGAGGATCTGCGCGCCGCCGGTATCGACATAGCCGACCCGCGCAAGCAGCGCGGTCCCAACACCCGGTTTCAGGTCAACTATCGCAACCATCGCAAGACGGTCGTGGTGGATGGGCATACCGGATATATCGGCGGCCACAATGTGGGCATCGAATATCTGGGCCAGGACCCGGCGATGGGCCGTTGGCGTGATACTCATGTGGAAATCACCGGTCCTTCTGTCCTGCAACTCCAGTTGGTCTTTGCCGAGGACTGGCACTGGGCGCGGGGCGAGGACCTGCTTGATCTTCTCATTTGGGATACCCGACTGGCCCAGCAGGATGCAAATGCCCTGATCGTCGCCACCGGCCCCGGTGACCGGACCGAGAGCGGCGCCATGATGTTCTTTGCCGCGATCACCGCGGCACAGCGCCGGTTCTGGATCGCCTCGCCCTATTTCGTACCCGATCTCGACATTCTGGCGGCGCTGAAACATGCCGCCCTGCGCGGGGTCGATGTGCGCCTTCTGGTACCCGACGAGGCCGACCACACCATCCCCTGGCTGGCGGCCTTCGCCTATTTCGACGAGGTGCGCGAGGCCGGGGTGCGCGTGATGCGCTATACCGACGGATTCCTGCATCAAAAGGTGTTCGTGGTCGATGACACCATCGCCGCCGTGGGCACAACCAACCTGGACAACCGGTCCTTCCGCCTGAATTTCGAGGCGATGGCGCTGTTCTTTGACGCTACCGTGGCCGCGCAGGTGGCGGCCATGCTGGAGCATGATTTTGCCAGCAGTACCGAGCTGACGCGCAGCCTGGAGGCGCAGCCGGCGTTCATCCGCTATGGCGCGCCGCTGGCACGGCTGTTTGCCCCGATCCTCTAGCGCGGCAACCGCCCTTCAAAGACACGGGTCATCAGCGCCACCAGATAGGCGGTCGACAAGCCAAAGGTCAGCAGCCCCGCCACCGCCGCAAAGGCCGCAAAGATGCGCAGCCCCGGCCCCAGCACGATGTCGCCATAGCCCAGCGTGGTATAGGTAACGAGCGAGAAATAGAGCGCCTCGTTCCAGTCGACCAGAACATCGCTCCAGATCCAGACCCCGGCCCAGAGCCAGACCTGCAAGGTATGGGCCAACACGATAAAGACCAGCGAGACCGACATCACTGCCGCCGTCCGCATCGCCTGCGACAGATGCCGCAGCCGCGCCGCAAGCCGCACGAGCAGCAAGGTACACCAGACCAGCAGCAGAACCTCGACCACGAAACACAGGCCCAGATACAGGCTGCCCCACATGATCTGTTGCAAGAGTGTCATCGGTTCCCCGCCTTTGCGCCTGTTCGCTCCGGGCGCAGGATGACGGTGCTGGCCAGTGGGTGCAACCCCGCCGCCCCCTCAGGCCGCGGCGTCACGCTCAGCGCGTCTGCGCCATGCAGTCGTCGTAGGTCCGGGTGTAGATCTTCTTGCGCCGCTTTTCCTCGAATCGCTCCGATGCAGCCGACCCGGCATAGGCCGGCGCCCCCTGCGTCGCGGGCCCCGAGGAGCGCGACACACCCACGCCCACCGACCCTCCAAGGCGCAGTGTCGTGCGCCCCTGCGACCATTCGGTGTCACGGATACCCGCCTGTTTCAGCGCCCTCTCATGGCAAAGGGCGGCGCGGTCCTGTGCCAAGGCGGGCGCGGCGGCGAGGACAGCAAGCAAAAGGGTAGTTCTGAACATGAAACGGCTCCTGACCCTTTGCACATGGGGCCGCGTGCGACCGATTGCAATCGCGACCCGTGTCCTGCGGCGAAAGGTGGCCATCGCGGCTTGGGGCTGGACAGCGGCGGTGGACGGACCATTCTCTGACCCATAACTGCCCGGAGGCCGCGCGCCCATGCTTCTGACCGTCGATACCGTGACCAAGACCTATCCAGGCGGCCGCCCGGTGCTGCGCGGCGCCTCGATCACGCTGGATCGGGGGCAGAGCCTGGCGCTGACCGGCGAAAGTGGCAGCGGCAAGAGCACGCTCTTGAACCTGACCGGCGCGCTGGACGGGTTCGACAGCGGCGAGATCATTCTGGACGGGGTGGCGTTGTCGCGGCTTGACGATGCGGGCCGGGCGGCGCTGCGGCGCGACCACGTGGCGCTGGTGTTCCAGCAGTTCAACCTGATCCCGGCGCTGACCGTGGCACAGAACCTCTCGTTCCAGGCGCGGCTGGCCGGTCGGCTGGATGCCGATTGGCTGAAAGAGATCACCGCGCGGCTGGGGCTGGGCGATCTGACCGAACGCTATCCCGAGCAGCTGTCGGGCGGGCAGCAACAGCGGGTCGCCATCGGGCGGGCCATGGCGGGGCGCCCGAAACTGTTGCTGGCGGACGAGCCGACCGGCAACCTCGACGAGACCGCCGCCGGCACCGTGCTGGACCTGATGCTGGACCTGGTGCGCGACAGCGGCACGGCGCTGCTTTTGGTGACCCATTCGCAGGCCATCGCCGCCCGGCTGGACCGGCGCGCGCATCTGACCGGCGGGCGGGTGGCGGCGTGATCGGCGCCGCGCTTCTGGCGCTGGGGTCGCATTGGCGGCGCCATCCGGTGCAACTGGTGACGCTGCTTCTGGGCGTGGCGCTGGCCACCGGTCTGTGGTCGGCGGTGCAGGCCATCAACGGTGAGGCGCGCGCCTCTTACGCACAGGCCGCCAACCAGATCGGCGCTGGCGGACTGGACCGCCTGCGCCGTGCGGACGGGGCGGCCCTGACGCTTGATGACTATCTTGCGCTGCGACGGACAGGGTGGCAGGTGGCGGCGGTTCTCGAAGGCGAGATGCGGCTGGGCCTGCGTGCGGTGGCGGTGACCGGCATCGACCTTCTGACCTATCCCGACCTGCCCGCCATCGCCGAAAGCGCCGCCGCCGCCGAAATCGCCCCGGTCGAGGCGCTGACCGCGCCCGGACGTCTGTTTGCCGCGCCAGGGCTGGCGCTGACCTTGCAGGGTGAACCCGGCCTGCCGCCCGTGGTCGCGACCACCGCCCTGCCCCCCGACACGATGCTGACCGATATCGGCACCGCCGAGACGCTGCTGAACCGTCCCGGCCAGATCTCGCATCTGCTGGTCCTGCCCGAGCAGCCGCTGCGCCGCACCCCTCTGGCCGAGATCGCGCCCGACCTGATCCGCCAACCGGCATCCGGCGCCAAGGACATCGCGCGGCTGACCGACAGTTTTCACCTCAACCTCACCGCCTTTGGGCTGCTCTCCTTCGTGGTGGGCCTGTTCATCGTGCATGGCGCGGTCGGGCTGGCGTTTGAACAGCGGCGCGGCCTTATCCGCACGCTGCGCGCGCTGGGCCTGCCGCTGCGGCTGTTGACCCGGCTGCTGCTGGCCGAGCTGTGCCTGCTGGCGCTGCTGGGCGGCGCGGCGGGGCTGGTGCTGGGCTATGTGGTGGCCGCCGCCCTGCTGCCGGACGTGGCCGCCACGCTACGCGGTCTCTACGGCGCGCCGGTCTCGGGCGCACTGGAACTCAGGCCCGTCTGGCTGCTGTCGGGCCTTGGCATGGCGGTGGCGGGCACCCTGCTGGCCAGCGCGCAGGCGCTGTGGCGACTGGCGCGCATGCCGATCCTGGCCGCTCCCGGGCAGCGCGCCTGGGGCAGCGGGCGCCCGCGCGCCCGGACCCAGCTGCTGCTGGCGCTGGCGCTGTTGCTGGGTGGGCTGGCGGGCTTTGCGCTGAGCGGCGGGCTGATCGGCGGTTTTGTCCTGTTGGGCGCGGTGCTGATGGCCGCCGCGCTGACGCTGCCGCCGACCCTCTCGGTTCTGCTGACGATCGGCGCTGCGCGGGCGCGTGGCCCGGTTGCAGAATGGCTGTGGTCCGACATGCGGGCACAGCTGCCCGGCCTGTCACTTGCGCTGATGGCGCTGCTGCTGGCACTGGCCGCCAATATCGGCGTAGGAACCATGGTGGCGAGCTTTCGCCTCACCTTCGACGGCTGGCTTGACCAGCGGCTGACCTCGACCCTTTATGTCACCGCCCGCGACGATGCGCAGGGCGCCGCGTTAGCGGACTGGCTGGAACCGCGCGCCGATGCGGTGCTGCCGATCCGCTCGACCGAGATCGACCGCGCAGGCATGCCGCTGTTCGTCTATGGCATCGTCGATCACCCGAGCTATCGCACCCACTGGCCGCTGATCGCGCGCAGCGCGCAGGACTGGGACCGGGTGATGCGCGGAGAAGCGGCGCTGATCAACGAACAGATGGCGCGGCGCGAAGCGCTCTGGCCCGGCGACAATGTCGAGCTTGCTCCTGGCTGGAGCCTGCCTGTCGCCGCCGTCTATTCCGATTACGGCAACCCGACCGGTCAGGCCATCGTGTCGCTGGAGCAGTTGCTAGACCGCTACCCCGGCACGCCGAATACAAGGTTCGGCGTACATCTGGCGCCTGAGCGGGCCGAGGGACTGGCCGATGAGATCGACGCCACATTCGACCTGCCCGCCGGCTCGGTGATCCGTCAGGAGACGCTCAAGGCCCGCTCACGCGCGATCTTTGAAAAGACATTCCTGGTGACCGGCGCGCTCAACATCCTGACATTGGGGGTGGCGGGGTTTGCCATCCTCACCAGCCTGCTGACCCTGTGGACTCAACGACTGCCGCAGCTGGCACCGGTCTGGGCTCTGGGGCTGACCCGTGCGCGACTGGCACGGCTGGAACTGGCGCGCGCGGTGGCGCTGGCGGCGATGACGGCAGTGCTGGCCTTACCGCTGGGGCTGGTATTGGCCTGGCTTCTGCTGGCAGTCATCAACGTGGCGGCCTTTGGCTGGCGGCTGCCGATGTATCTGTTCCCGCTCGACTGGCTGCGGCTGATCGGGCTGGCGCTGGCCACCGGCGCGCTGGCCGCCGCCCTGCCCGCGCTGCGCCTGTACCGCCTGCCACCCGCCCACCTGCTGAGGGTCTTTGCCAATGAACGCTAGGCTGCTTGTCTTTCTGCTGCTCTGGCCCTGGGCGGCGCTGGCGCAGGGCTTTGCCGGGCTGGGAACCGAGGCCGACGGCTTTGCCGTGCCAGAGCGCGGGCACAGCCCCGCCTTTCCCGCCGATCACGGGCCACATCCCGATTTCCGCATCGAATGGTGGTACCTGACCGCCACGTTGACCGGGGCGGACGGGCGTGATTATGGCCTGCAATGGACGCTGTTCCGCTCTGCCCTGAAACCGGGCGAGGCACCGGGCTGGCACAGCCCGCAGCTGTGGATGGGACATGCCGCCGTGACCACGCCCGACAGCCACCTCTTTGCCGAGCGGCTGTCGCGGGGCGGCATTGGACAGGCAGGCGCCCAGGCCACCCCCTTTCACGCCTGGATCGACGAATGGGAGATGGCGGGCGACATGAGGGGCGACATGGTGCTGCGCGCCGGGGGAAGCGATTTCGCCTATCACCTGACCATGCGCGCCAGGGGGCCGCTGGTCCTGCATGGCGAGGGCGGTTATTCGGTCAAATCCGCGGCCGGTCAGGCCAGCTATTACTATTCACAACCGTTTCTGGAGGTTTCGGGCAGCCTGACCCTGCCCGACGGAGAGATGCCTGTGACCGGACAGGCCTGGATCGACCGGGAATGGTCCTCGCAACCGCTGGCCGAGGATCAGAGCGGCTGGGACTGGTTCTCGCTGGTGCTGGACGACGGCAGCCGCGTCATGGCCTTTCGCTTGCGCGGCGACACGGATTTCACATCCGGAACATGGATTGGAGCCGATGGGCACGCGACCGCCCTGCCCGATGGCAGTATCCGCGCCGAGCCATTGGCCACTGCGCCCAGCGGAGCAGGCCCCGAGGTGCCGGTGCGCTGGCGGCTGGCGATCCCGGCGCGGGGGCTGGACGTGACAGTCGAGGCGCTGAACCCGAAGGCGTGGATGGGCACGTCTTTTGCCTATTGGGAAGGGCCGGTGCGCGTCAGCGGCAGCCATGCCGGGCGCGGCTATCTGGAAATGACGGGCTACGGGGGCGAGTGAAGCAGGATCGCGCCCGAACGCGGAGGACGGGCGCGACCTTCTGCTTTCTGGCCTATACCCCGTCGGCGTTGCGGGCGCGGGCAAGCTCCTTGTAGACCTTGTTGCGCACCCGGTTCACAGCACCCAGCGGTCGATGTTCGGGCAGCGTGTTCCACGGGTTAAAGGCCATCCTGTCGCCCGCCGCGACCCGAGCCGCGCGCGCCACCGCATCGCCCGCGTCAAGCGCCGGGATCTCGATCCGCGCCAGTTTCACCCAGCCCGCCCCATTCTCGGTCCAGTTCACGTTGGGATCCTCGATCGGATGCGCGGCCACGTCCTCTTGCGGCTGGATATAGAAATCAAAGGCCGCTGCCTTGCCCGACAATCCGTCGAGCAATTGCTCGGTCAGCCCGTCCGCGCCCTCGACCCCGTCGCGCAACTCTCCCGGCGCGGGCGCGGGATCGGGCACCACGCGATGCTTGACCGCGATATCGCCATGCAGAAACGGTGTCGTGCTCCAATAAATCGCCCGCAGGGGCGAGGTCGGATGCTGATCGCCGAATTTCTGGGCCACCGCATAGATATCGTGGCTGAAATACTTCTTGAGGAATTTCAAGTAGATACCGTTCACGATTGCGGCAAGCGCCTCGTCTCCGTTGCGTTTAAAATTCAGAACCTCGGAAACCAGATCGTTGAAGGCGGAATACTCGTTCAGATCGCCCTCGAAAAAGGTCTCGTTGTCGACCAGCACGAAATCGAGCGTGCCCTTGGCGTCCGCCGCCCCCGCGACCCGCGCGCCCGGCACGCCGAAAAGCTTGATCGCCATGCCATGGGCATCGCCACCCTTGGGATCGTCGCGCCGTTCGGTACCGTTGGAAAACCGGATCAGCGCCGCATACTCACCGGGTTGCGCAAACAGCCCCACGCGATGGGCTTGCGGCACGTCAGGGCCGACGATGAAGCGGGCCGGAATGGCGCCATGCCCCTTGGGATGCTGGGCCCGCCATTTGAAGCCGTTCTCCTCGACCTCCATCATCTTGAGATTCGCCTGAATGATGTCGGCGATGATCTGGTCCTCATTGGCCGAGATCGGCGCCTCGCCCAGATCGGCGCGAATATCCGTCATGTCAAATTACCCTTCAAAGAAACTGCCGGCGAAATAGCGCCGACAGCCAAGGCTACCACGGACGGTTGAAAAATCCAGATGCGGCAGGCGGGGTCAGCCCGCGCGCACCACATAGACCGAGACCGGCGCATGGCGCACCACGCGGGCGGCGTTGGGGCCCAGCAGGTAATCGGCCAGATCGGGCTTGTGCGCTCCCACCACGATCAGATCGCTGCCCGCGCTTTCAGCGGTTTTCAGGATCTCCTTATAGGCGGTGCCGGTGGCCACCACATGGCGGATATCGGCATTGCGCTCGGCCCCCAGTGTCTGGGTACACAGCGCCACCAGCGTGTCATGAGCGGCCTTGACCGCCTTGTCGTGATGGCCCGCCTCGAAGAAACCCGAAACCCAGGTTTCGCCGAAATCGGGCAGTACGGTCACCACGTCCAGCCGCGCCCCGTCCAGATCGGCCAGGCGCGCGGCCTGTTTCAGGATCGGGGCGTCGCTGTCGGGATTGCTGATATCGACGGCACAAAGAACAGAGCTGCTCATGCGGGGACTCCCTGTCTGGCGGCGCGGCCGCGTTGGAGAAAGGCGATAAGGCCAAGCAGCAGCAGCGCCGGGATGAACACCAGCTCCTTGGGTGGCTGATTGGCCGGGGCCTTGACGGTGACGACACGCACCGCCTCGTCAGCGTAAAAGTCGAAATCCTGCATCGATTCAGCGATCGGCGTGCCAAAGAGCGGCTCTTCGAGCTTGATCAGCCCGTCCTCCTCGAACGGCAGGAAACCCATCGCCTCGACCCGGGCGGCGCCGTCGGCCTCGTCGCCCACGGTCAGCTCCAGGCTCAGGTCCTTCATCTCGCCACTGTCGAAATCAGGCCCAGACACGATGACCCGCAGCACGTCGCCCGGCGCGGCATCGCCCACCGCCTGTTCCAGGCGGGCGGGTTCGAACAGCTCGAATGGCGGTGCGATCCGGTTCATCACATAATCGGGCCGGAACAGCACGAAAGCCACCAGGATGAGCGCAACGCTTTCATAGATGCGGTTGCGGGTCAGGAAAAAGCCCATGGTACCGGCAGTAAAGACCAGCACAGCGATGGTTGCGGATATGGCCACCAGGATGCCGCCCACCCAGCCTACGTCGATCAGCAGCATGTCGGTGTTGAAGATGAACACAAACGGCAGCGCCACGGTACGCAGGGAATAGAAGAAAGCGGTGAAACCGGTCTTGATCGCATCGCCCCCCGACACCGCGGCGGCGGCGAAACTGGCCAGCCCCACCGGTGGCGTCACATCCGCCATGATGCCGAAATAGAAGACGAAGAGATGCACCGCGATCAGCGGCACGATCAGCCCCGATTGTGCGCCCAGTTGAACCACCACACCGGCCATCAGCGAACTGACCACGATATAGTTGGCTGTGGTCGGCAGGCCCATGCCCAGAACCAGGCTCAGCAGACCCACCATCACCAGCATCAGCACCAGGTTGCCGCCCGACAGGAACTCGACCAGATCGGCCATCACCTGCCCCACCCCGGTCAGGGTGACGGTGCCCACGATCACGCCCGCCGTGCCGGTCGCCAGCGCGATGCCGATCATGTTGCGGGCGCCGTCGATCAGCCCCTGCCACAGATCGGCGACCCCGGACATGAAGCTGGTCGCCATCGCGGATTCACCCCGGAACAGCGATTTCAGCGGCTTTTGAGTCAGCAGGATCACAAACAGCAGCGCGGTCGCCCAGAACGCGGACAGGCCGGGCGATTTCTGCTCGATCATCAGGAAATAGACCAGCACCACGATGGGCAGCAGGTAATGCAGCCCCGCCTTGTAGATCTGGGCGATATCGGGCAGTTCGACCACCTCGGCATTAGGGTCGTCGGGTTCCAGATCGGGCACCTGCGCGGCGAACCACACCAGCACGATATAGATCGCTGTCACGATCAGCCCCATGATCAGCCCGGCGGAACTGGGCGCCCAAGCGGCAATCGCCTGCGCCGGGAACTGGGTCGCATAGCACAGCCCGGCAAAGATCACGAAGAAGCTGAGCATGCCCGCCACGGTGCGGATCAGATGCACCTCGCGGTCGCCCAGCGTGGGCATGTTCCGCTTCACCGCCTCGAGATGCACGATATAGATCAGCGCGATATAGCTGATCGCGGCAGGCAGGAAGGCATGGGTGATCACCTCGACATAGGAGATACCCACATATTCCACCATCAGAAAGGCCGCAGCCCCCATCACCGGCGGCATGATCTGGCCGTTGACCGAGCTGGCCACCTCGACCGAGCCGGCCTGTTCGCTGGTAAAGCCCACCCGCTTCATCAGCGGGATGGTAAAGGTGCCGGTGGTAACCACGTTGGCGATGGACGAGCCCGAGATCAGGCCGGTCGCGGCCGAGCCGACAACAGCGGCCTTGGCCGGGCCGCCGCGCAGGTGCCCCAGCGCGCCGAACGCCATCTTGATGAAGTAGTTGCCCGCGCCCGCCTTGTCCAAAAGCGCGCCGAACAGCACGAAGAGAAACACGAATTTGGTCGAGACCCCCAGCGCGATGCCGAACACGCCCTCGGAGGTGATCCACATATGGCTCATTGCCTTTTTCAGGCTGGCGCCCTTCCAGCGGATCACCTCGGGCACCCATTCCGAGGCGCCCCAGAACACATAGGCCAGAAAGATGGTGGCGATGATCGCCATGGCCGGCCCCAGCGCGCGGCGCGCGGCCTCGAACAGCAGGATCAGACCGACCAGCGCGATCCATTTGTCGGTATCGTCGGCCAGACCGCCCGAATTCACCAGCTTGTCATAGAAGATATAGCCATACAGCGCGATCCCCGCCCCCAGCACGGCCATCACCCAGTCCTGGGCGGGAATGCGGTCGCGCGGGCTGGATTTCAGCGCCGGATAGGCGGCAAAGGCCAGAAACAGGGCAAAGGCGAGATGCACCTGACGCGAGTTGTTCACGATGCTGCCGGGCAGGATCATGTTCGACATCGGCGAGGCCAGGATCAGCTGAAACACCGACCAGATCACCGCGACGATGGCCAGGAACAGCCCGATGCTGCCAGCCGGATCGCGCGCGCCCGCATCGGACGAGGCGACAAGATCCTGAAGCTCTTCTTCGGATAGCGGCCGCTTGCCCTGAATCTCAGAGGTCATGAAAATCTCTCCCTGTCACGCCGTGCTGCTTTGGCTGGTGGCGTCATTTATCCATTGCCCGGCCCCCGCCGGGAGTGAGCGGGGCGCGCCATCGCGCCCCGCCCGAAATCATCGCGTCGCGGATCAGTTGATCCAGCCGCGCTCGCGGTAATACTTCTCGGCACCCGCATGCAGCGGCGCCGACAGACCGTCCTTGATCATTTCCTCTTCCTTGAGGTTGGCAAAGGCCGGGTGCAGCTTCTTGAAGTCTTCGAAATTGTCGAACACCGCCTGCACCAGCGCATAAACCGCGTCCTCGGACACATCGGCCGAGGTCACCAACGTGGCGCCCACACCAAAGGTGGTGGTGTCACCGTCATTGCCGCGATACATGCCGCCGGGAATGGTGGCCTTGCGATAGAAGCTGTTATCGGCAATCAGCTTGTCGATGGCGTCACCATCGACGCTCACCAGCACGGAGTCACAGGCGGTGGTGGCCTCCTGGATCGAGCCCGACGGGTGGCCGACGGTATAGATCATCGCGTCGAGCTGGTTGTCGCAGAGCGCCGCCGACTGTTCCGCCGCCTTCAACTCGCTGGCCAGCGCGAAATCGCCGGTGGTCCAGCCCTTGGCCTCGAGCACCACGTCCATGGTGCCGCGCTGACCCGAACCGGGGTTGCCGATATTCACCCGCTTGCCCTTGAGATCGTCAAAGCTCTTGATGCCGGCATCGGCGCGGGCAACCACGGTAAAGGGTTCGGGATGGATCGAGAAGACCGCGCGCAGGCCTTCGAACTTGCCCGCCTCTTCGAATTTCGAGGTGCCGTTATAGGCATGGTACTGCCAGTCCGACTGCGCCACACCGAATTCCAGCTCGCCCTCGCGGATGGTGTTGATGTTATAGACCGAACCGCCGGTGGATTCGACCGAACAGCGCACGCCATGTTCCTTGCGCCCCTTGTTCACCAGACGGCAGATGGCACCGCCGGTCGGGTAATAGACGCCGGTCACACCGCCGGTACCGATGGTGATGAACTCTTCGGCCATCGCCGCGGGCGCCATGAAGGCCGCCGTGACCAATGCGCCAAGACCAAGCTTGCTGTTCCGATTCATGCTGTAACTCCCGTTAGTTATTATACGCGGGCAGAAACGCCCGAGAGATAGATTCCGGGACTGCCTCCGCCGGCTATCGCCCATACGAAGCGCAGGGGCGGGCTGCAATCCGTCAGGGCGCGCGGGGCGCGGGTCCCGATGGATCAAGGGTTCCACCCGGGCTTTGGACTTGTCAACCCGCAGGGGTGAACCGGTTGGCGAAATCGCCAGATGTGAACCGATATCGCAGATTTTCCCCCCGCGCTTGCCCGCCCGTTACCGCAGACTGCGCCAAAGCAGCAGGTCGCCATCCGACATCTCGCAAAAGACCTGCCAACCGACGCGGCGATAGAACCGCTCGGCCCGCGTCCCTGCCCCGGTCGTAAGCCAAGCCTTGCTCCAGCCTGCGCGCCGCAGATCGGCACAGGCCCGCGCCAGGAGCGCGCGGCCACCGCCGCCCCCTTCGCGGCCCGGGGCCACGAATAGCGCCCAGATGCTCCCATTGCGTGGATCGCAGGCGGAAAAACCGACCACCTGCCCGCCGGTTTCACACATCCAGAGGGTCGAGTTCCGGTGAAAGTCCAGATAGTCCGAACGCGGGACGCGCGCCGGATCCGAAAGCCGGTTTTCACTCACCGCCGCCCGGATCGTCATCAGGGCGTCGATATCGCCGATACAAGCCGGTCTGATCCGCATGGCCCGATCCCCTTGTGCCCGCCTCAACTAGCAACGGGCGCGCACGCCTGTCCATCCTTTCGCGCCGCGGCATTGGCCCCACTCACGCGGCCGCGGTTCTCCGATTTGGCCTTGCGTGGTCTGGCCGTTGCGTTTAAACGGCGAGCGCAACGCCGGAGCGTCAGGATGTGCGCCTTTCCTTCGGCCGGATTGCCCGAGAATCCGGGCAGTTCATGCCGCTTTGATGCGGCGCGGTGTTGATGGTGGTGGCCAGCGTTCGGCCCGCACAAAGAGAAGAGTGCCGCTGTAGCTCAGCTGGTAGAGCACGTCATTCGTAATGATGGGGTCGGGGGTTCGAGTCCCTTCAGCGGCACCAGTCTTCTCTCGGGCTTCCATTTCTTCAGAATACTCCGACGCTTGGTGAGCCTGTTTCCCGGTCGGCTTTGACCGCATTTCTTTCGCCGGGTTCACGCGCAGGATTCCCAAACGGAAACCGCCCTCAGGACCCATCGCCGTTCAGCCCGATCCAATTGCACCTGCCCTGCAAGATTATTTGGTGCCCAAGGAGAGACTCGAACTCTCACGCCCGTAAAGGCGGGGGATTTTGAATCCCCTGCGTCTACCATTCCGCCACTTGGGCCACCTGAGGACATGGATTAGCCGCAGCCGCGGCGAAGGTCCAGAGGCAAAAACGAGATCGGCAAGACGGTTGACCCCAACCGCGCCGCATGGTTTGCAACCTGCAACCTCAATCACAGGGCAGGCACGGGCGGCATGCTGACATCGCTCTATCACCGGACCATGGCGCTTGCCGATCACCGTCACGCACTCTGGGCGCTGGCGCTGGTCGCGTTTCTGGAAAGCTCGGTCTTTCCGATCCCGCCCGACCTTCTGATGATCCCGATGATTCTCGCCCGCCCCTCGCGGGCCTGGCTGATCGCGCTGGTGGCACTGGTGGCCTCCGTGCTGGGTGGCCTGCTGGGCTATGCCATCGGCGCTTTCTTCTATGACAGTATCGGTGCGCCGATCCTCGAGGCGATGGGCAAGGCTGAGGCGATGGAGGCCTTCAACACCCGCTTCAACGATTTCGGCTTCTGGGCGGTGCTGACGGCGGGTGTGACCCCCTTCCCCTACAAGGTGATCACCATCATGTCGGGCTGGACGGGCATGCCGCTGGGCACCTTCATCGCCACCTCGATCCTGGCGCGGGCGCTGCGCTTCTTCCTGGTGGCCGCGTTGCTCTGGAAATTCGGGGCCCCGGTGCGCGATTTCATCGAAAAGCGTCTCGGGCTGGTGATGACCGTCTTCATGGCGCTGCTTATCGGCGGCTTCTTTCTGGTGAGGTATCTGTGATGACACGTAACCGCTTGGTTCTCCTGGCCGCGGGCGGCTCGGCGGCGCTGCTGCTGGCGGCCTGGGGATTTCAATATCTGGGCGGAATGGCGCCTTGCAAACTGTGCATCTGGCAACGCTATCCGCATGGGGCGGCAGTGCTCATCGGGGCGGTGACGCTGGCAACCGGCTGGCGCATTCTGCCTTGGGCCGGCGCCTTGGCGGCCCTGACCACAGCTGGCATCGGCCTTTATCACGCGGGTGTCGAACAGGGCTGGTGGGAGGGTCCCACAACCTGCACCTCCGGCCCGATCGGCGGTCTCAGCGCCGAACAGCTGATGGCGCAAATCATGGAGGCGCCGCTGGTGCGCTGCGACGAGATCCCGTGGGATCTGTTCGGCATCTCGATGGCGGGTTGGAACGGGCTGATCTCGCTGGCCCTGGCGTTGATCTGGCTGCTGGCCGCGACCCGGCGGGCCTGACCGCGCTCTCGCGGCGACGCACCCGCCCTTCCCCTTCATTTCGCTGAAAATACTCCGGGGGAGTCGCCCCTTGGGGCGACGGGGGCAGCGCCCCCTCCCCCTCAGGTGGCTTTCTTGGTCGACAACAGCAGGCTGGTTTCGCTGGCCTGCACGCCTTCGAACAGGCGGATCCGCGCCAATGCGTGATCGAGATCTTCCAGCGTCTCGGTCCCCAGTTCAACGATCAGATCCCAGCGGCCATTGGTCGAGTGGATTGCCCGCACCTGTTTCAGCCCCTGCAACTGCCGCGTGATGCGCGCGGCGCCACGCCCTTCGATCTCGATCATCATTAGCCCACGCACCGGATCGTTCAACACGTCCTCTTTCAACGTGACCGTGAAACCCAGGATATCGCCACGCTGCATCAAACGCTCGATTCGCGCCCGCACGGTGGTGCGCGACAGGTTCAGTTGCAGCGCCAGATCCGACAGCGACGCCCGCGCGTCATGTCTGAGTGCGGCAATCAGGCGCTCGTCCGTTTTGTCCATGATGATTTCCGATTTGCACAATCCCCCTTCCTACTGAGCAAAATCACCACTGGAATTCAACACGTTTCGATCAGAATCTGACAAAAACGCAAAGAGACTGCACCCTATGACTGCCAAACGCTGCATTTTGATCGGCGCCCCGGTCGACAGCGGCAAGCGCCGCACCGGCTGCCTGATGGGCCCCGATTCCTATCGTACTGCCGGCCTGGCCGAGGCGCTCTCCGATCTCGGCCATATCGTTGAAGACCTGGGCAATCTCTCGCCCGCCGAACACGCGCCCGAGCCGAACGACACCCATCTGCATCAACCCAACCGCACCATCGGCTGGACCAACCGCCTGATCCGCGCCGCCGAACAGGCGATGCCGCGCGGGCTGCCGATCTTTCTGGGTGGCGACCATGCGCTGGCGCTGGGCAGCGTGGCGGGTGTGGCCAATCACGCCGCCCGGGTCGGGCGCCCGCAATTCGTGCTCTGGCTCGACGCCCACAGCGACTATCACACGCCGGAAACCTCCGCCTCGGGCAACCTGCACGGCACGCCGCTGGGCTATGTGACCGGGCGCGGCGGCTTTGCCGGATTCCCGGTGATCACCAACCCGGTGAAGCAACGCAATATCTGCATCCTCGGCCTGCGCTCGGTCGACCGCGCCGAGCGCGAGGCGCTGCAACAGACCAAGATCCGCTTTCACGACATGCGCCAGATCGACGAGACCGGAATCGCAAAGCCGCTCCAGGCCTTCCTCGATACCGTGGCGGCGGCCAACGGCCTGCTGCATGTCTCGCTCGACGTCGATTTCCTCGACCCTGCCATCGCACCCGCCGTCGGCACCACCGTGCCCGGCGGCGCCACCATCCGCGAGGGCCATCTGGTAATGGAGATGATCTGCGACAGCGGTCTGATGACCTCCCTCGACCTGGTCGAACTCAACCCCTTCCTCGACGAACGCGGCCGCACCGCCCAGCTGATGGTCGATCTGGCCGCCTCGGCGCTGGGCCGCCGCGTTTTCGACCGCCCGACGCGGAGCTTTTCATGACCACGATCCAGGCCCCCCAGGCGGTGGTGATGATCCGCCCGCACGTGTTCCGCTCGAACCCGGAAACCCGCGCCGACAACGCGTTCCAGACCGACTGCGCCTCGGGTGACACCGCGCCGCACGCCCTGGCCGAGTTCGATGCTGCCGTTGCCACCCTGCGCGCGGCGGGCGTCCGGGTGCATGTGTTCGATGACAAAGGCACACAGGACACGCCCGACAGCGTCTTTCCCAACAACTGGTTTTCCACCCATACCGGCGGCCATGTGGCGCTTTATCCGATGTATGCCGAAAACCGCCGCCGCGAACGCCGCCCGGACGTGATCGAGCTGTTGAAACGCGAATACCGCGTCTCGGACGTGATCGACTATAGCGGGCTGGAACAGGACGGCCTGGCGCTCGAAGGCACTGGCGCCATGGTGCTCGACCATATCGGCCGCATCGCCTATGTCGCCCGCTCGCACCGGGCCGACCCGGTGCTGCTGGAACGCTTCTGCGCCCATTTCAACTATGAACCCGTCTGTTTCGATGCGACCGACGCACAGGGTTGCCCGGTCTATCACACCAATGTGCTGATGGGGATCGGCACCGACTATGCGCTGATCTGCCTGTCGATGATCCCGGACCCCGAACGGCGCCGGACCGTCGCCGAACGTCTGGCCGAAAACGGGCGCACCGTCATCGACCTGACCCCGGCGCAGATCGGCGAGTTTGCCGGAAACGCCATCGAACTGACCGGTCATCGCCGCCTGCTGGCTCTTTCGGCCCGCGCCCACAGGGCGCTGACCCCCGATCAGATCGCAGTCATCGAACGCTCGGCACAACTGCTGCCGCTCGCGATCCCCACCATAGAAACCGCCGGCGGATCCGTCCGCTGCATGATCGCCGGCATCCACCTGACACGCCGCCCGGAAAGGATCGCCGCATGACCGCCACCACCATCCCCTCGGACAAGGCGCTGGTGCCCTTCGTCTCGGTCGATCACATGATGCAGCTGGTGCACCATATCGGTGCCGAAGAGATGATGCGCGGCATCGCCAAATATATCGAGGCCGATTTCCGCCGCTGGGAAAGCTTTGACAAGACCCCGCGCGTGGCCAGTCACTCGCCGGTCGGCGTGATCGAGTTGATGCCGACCTCGGATGGCGAGCTTTACGGCTTCAAATACGTGAACGGCCACCCCAAGAACACCAAGGAAGGGTTGCAGACCGTCACCGCCTTTGGCCTGCTGGCCTCGGTCGAAACGGGCTATCCGGTGCTGCTGAGCGAGATGACCCTGTTGACCGCGCTGCGCACCGCCGCAACATCGGCCCTGGTGGCCAAGTACCTTGCCCCCAAGGGCGCGCATACAATGGCGATGATCGGCAATGGCGCCCAGTCCGAGTTCCAGACCCTGGCGATGAAGGCGATCTGCGGCCTGAAATCCGTGCGTCTTTATGACACCGACCCGGCCGCCACCGCCAAGGCCGCCCGCAACCTGTCTGGTCAGGGGATCGAGGTGGTGAGCTGCGCCAGCCCCGAAGAGGCGATCGAAGGCGCGCAGATCCTGACGACCTGCACCGCCGACAAGCAATATGCCACCATCCTGACCGACAACATGGTGGGCTCGGGCGTGCATATCAACGCCATCGGCGGCGACTGCCCGGGCAAGACCGAACTGGCCGAGGCGATCCTGCACCGCTCGGACATCTTCGTCGAATACCCGCCGCAGACCCGGATCGAGGGCGAGATCCAGCAACTGGCCCCCGACCATCCGGTGATCGAGATGTGGCAGGTGATCACCGGCAAGGTGCCCGGCCGCACCTCGGACCGCCAGATCACCCTGTTTGACAGCGTGGGCTTCGCCATCGAGGATTTCTCGGCCCTGCGCTATGTGCGCGACCGGTTGCAGGAGACCGGCCTCTATCACGCGCTCGACCTGCTGGCCGACCCCGACGACCCGCGCGACCTGTTCGGCATGCTGCAACGGGCGGCGCCTGCGGCGGGGTAAAGGCATGCGAGGCGCTGCCTCGCGCTCCGGAGTATTTGTGGCGAAATGAAGGAATGGACCCCTGTCTTTCCTCTTGCTGCAAATATCCCCGCCGGAGGCATCGCGCGGCACGCGCGAACAGCTCCCTTGCCAGCGGGCGAGCGGATCAGTATGGCGGGGGCATGAGCGATACCTTGCCCCCCTGCCCCGATTGCGCCTCTACCTTCACCTATCAGGTGGATGCGCTGCTGAACTGCCCCGAATGCGGCCATGAATGGCAGGCGACAGAAGAAGCCGAGGCGGGCATCCGCGACAGTGTCGGCAATCTGCTGGCCGATGGCGATACGGTGACCGTGATCAAGGATCTCAAGGTCAAGGGATCCTCGGCCGTGGTCAAGGTGGGCACCAAGATACGCAACATCCGCCTGGTGGGGGGCGATCACGATATCGACTGCAAGATCCCCGGCATCGGCCCGATGGGGTTGAAATCGCAATTCGTGAAGAAAGCCGCCGACTGAGCGTCAGGCGTCCAGTTCGGCATCCCAATAGAGGAAATCCATCCAGCTTTCGTGCAGGTGGTTGGGCGGGAACTTGCGGCCCACATTCTGCAATTCCTCGGCCTGCGGGCGGCGCGGCGGGCGGCGCAGCGACATATTGGCCTGGCGCAACGATTTCGACCCCTTGCGCAGGTTGCAGGGCGCGCAGGCGGCGACCACGTTTTCCCAGCTGGTCACGCCCCCGGCGGCGCGCGGCACCACATGGTCAAAGGTCAGATCCCCCTTGCCACCGCAATACTGGCAGCGGAATTCGTCCCTCAGAAACAAATTGAAGCGCGTGAAGGCCACGCGCTTCTGAGGTTTCACATAGTCTTTCAGCACCACGACCGAGGGTATTCGGAGCACCACGCTGGGGCTGCGCACCACCTCGTCATATTCGGCGATGATATCGACCCGGTCCAGCCAGGCCGCCTTGATCGCCTCCTGCCAGGGCCAGAGCGACAGCGGATAATAGGAGAGCGGGCGGTAATCGGCATTGAGCACCAGCGCCGGGTGATGTTTCAACGCACCCGGTTCGCGCACAAAATCAGTCCTGAAATCGCCATCCATCCCGGATTCTCTCCTCGCCCCGGATTGCCGTGAGACCTGTCCAGAGCGGGGAGCACCCGCCCCGGCTTCGAACCAACTATATATCGTGTCCGGTCGCTGGCAAGCCTTGATTTTCCACTACATGTCGGCACTGCACTAGCTTGTGCAAGTAACAGGGTCGTGACGGTTATCCACAGGCTTGCCGCTGGCGTGCGCGCGCGCTATTGGCAACGCCCATGGCCTGGTTCATCCGCTTCAACAAACCTTATGACGTGCTGTCGCAATTCACCGATCGCGGCAGCGCCGACAGCCCGCGCGCAACCCTGTCCGACCATATCGACCTGCCGGGCGTTTACCCCGCCGGGCGGCTGGATCGCGACAGCGAGGGGCTGATGCTGCTGACCGACGATGGCCGGTTGCAGGCGCGCATCGCCGATCCCAGGCACAAGCTGGCCAAGACCTATTGGGTGCAGGTCGAAGGCGTGCCAGATGCGGCCGCTCTCAAGGCGCTGAGCGAGGGGGTTGAGCTGAAGGACGGGCTGACCCGACCTGCCCGTGCCCGCGTCATCGCAGAGCCGGCGAACCTCTGGCCGCGCAATCCCCCTATCAGAGAGCGCAAATCGGTGCCAGACAGCTGGATCGAGCTGACCATTCGCGAAGGCCGCAACCGGCAGGTGCGCAGGATGACCGCCGCGGTCGGCCACCCGACCCTGCGCCTGATCCGGGCGCGGATCGGGGAGTGGACGCTGGACGGGTTGGCGCCGGGCGAATGGCAAAGCCTGCCGATGCCCGCCGCCCGATCCGGCCCCCCAAAAGGGCGCCCGCGCCGCTGACCGCGCGGCGCAGCACGCCTCAGAGGCTCAGCTTGTCCCGCATGAAGGCCAGCGCCACGCTCAGCCCGTCGGGAGCGATGCCGTGGCCGGTCCCCTTCATCACATGGGCATAGACCTCTTTGAAACCGGCGCCCTGCAAGGCCTCTGCCGCCTGCGGCAGCGATTGCGCCGGCACCACGTCATCGGCATCGCCGTGCACCAACAGCACCGGCATCCGGCTGACAACCTCATCGGACAACAGGTCCGGCTCCAACAGGCGGCCTGAAAAGGCGACAACGCCCGCCACCGGATCCTCGCGCCTTGGCGCGACATGCAGGCTCATCATCGTGCCCTGGCTGAAACCGAACAGCACCACCTGTTCGGGCAGCAAATCCTCGTCCACCATCAGCGCGTCGAGGAAGGCGTTGAAATCGGCCACTGCCGCCTCCATCCCGCGCCGCGCCTCCTCTTCCGAGGACCCGTCGAGCCAGGGGATCGGAAACCACTGGAACCCGAAGGGCATACCCGGGATCGTCTCGGGCGCGTCGGGCGCCACAAAAAGCGTGTCCGGCAGATGTTCGCCCAGAACATCGGCCAGCCCCAACAGATCGGCCCCATTGGCGCCATAGCCATGCACGAATACCACCGCCGAGCGGGTGTCGCCCGATACCGGCGCCTTGCGCTCGGCCCTCAGAACACGTGTCATCTGATCCCTTCCCTGTCCTTTGCCACCCGGTAATAGGCCCAGAGCACGCGCGCCGCAACCGAGCGCCAGGGCGACCAGGCCAGCGCCATCTGTCGCAGGGCGCGTTCGCTGGGACGCTCGGGCAGATCGTAGAGGGCGCGCGCTGCCTCTTGCAGGGCCAGATCGCCGGGCGCGAACACATCGGCGCGGCCCAGGCTGAACATCGCGTAGATCTCGGCCGTCCAGACCCCGATGCCGGGCACCCGGGTCAGCTCGGCAACCACATCCGCATCAGGAGCGGTGCGCAAGCCCTTGAAATCAATGCGCGCCTTGGCCAGCTCGCGGGCATAGCGGATCTTCTGCCGACTCAACCCCACGGCGCGCAGATCGTCGTCACTGGCCCAGAGGATCTTGCGCGGGCCGATCAGTCCCGCCGCGCGCATCCGCCCCCAGATCGCATTCGCAGAGGCGACGCTGACCTGCTGGCTGACAATGGCGCTGAGCAATTCGGCAAATCCGTCCGGCCGTCGGCGCAACGGCAAGGGCCCGGTCAGCGTCATCGCATGGGCCATGCGCGGGCAACTCTCGGCCAGCCAGGCCGCCCCTTCGGCCACGCAATCGGGGGTTTCGATGATACGTCCAACCGTCATGCCTGCCCCCTTGGCGCGATTCCCATAGGTGGCAAAGTTAATCTGTTCACAATTGGTTTCAACCGGCTTGCCGCCGCATGCATTCGCCGATACGCATGCGTTCATGACCCTCGCCGATAGCCACACCAACGACAGCCGCGCCAAGCGAAACGTCGCCGTTCTCGTCGCCGCCCAGGCCATTCTGGGCGCGCAGATGCCGATGATCTTTACCATTGGCGGGTTGGCCGGCCAGTCGCTGGCCAGCAATGTCTGCCTTGCGACGCTGCCGATCTCGCTCATCGTGCTGGGGTCGATGCTGTCGGCGACACCGATTTCGGCCATCATGCAGAAATGGGGACGCCGGGCCGGGTTCCTGCTGGGGGCACTGGCAGGCGCGCTGGGCGGGGCTGTCGGGGCCTATGGGCTTTACCTTTCGTCTTTCCCTGTCTTTCTGGCGGGCAGCCTGCTGACCGGCGTCTATATGAGCGCCCATGGCTTCTATCGTTTTGCCGCCGCCGATACCGCCTCGGACGCGTTCCGTCCCAAGGCGATCTCTTATGTCATGGCCGGCGGTCTGGCCGCCGCGATCATCGGGCCGCAACTGGTGAAGGCCACCTCGGACGCCTATGTCATCCCGTTTCTGGGCACCTATTACGCGGTGATCGCGGTCAACCTGCTGGGTGCGCTCCTGTTCTTTTTCCTCGACATCCCGCGCCCGACCCCGCCCGCCGCCGACAGCCCGCGCGGACGCAGCCGGATGGAACTTCTCAAGACCCCACGCATCGCGGTGGCGGTGATCTGCGCCATGGTCTCCTATGCGCTGATGAACCTGGTGATGACCTCGACCCCGCTGGCGGTGGTGGGCTGCGGATATGATCAGGGCGACGCGGCGGATGTGGTGACCAGCCATGTGCTGGCCATGTATGTGCCCAGCTTCTTTACCGGCCACCTGATCGCCCGGTTCGGGGTGGAGAAGGTCGTGGCCGCCGGTCTGGTCGTGCTGGCCGCAGCCGGCGTGGTGGCTCTGCAAGGCGTGGATCTCAACAACTTCTTCATCGCGCTGATCCTCTTGGGTCTGGGCTGGAACTTTGGCTTCATCGGCGCCACCACGATGCTGGCGGGCGCCCATCAGGCACATGAGCGCGGCCGGATGCAGGGGCTGAACGACCTTCTGGTCTTTGGCGGCGTTACCATGGCCTCGCTGGCCTCGGGCGGGTTGATGAACTGCTCGGGCGGCAATGCGGTCGAGGGCTGGACCGCCGTCAACCTGGCGATGGTGCCCTTCCTGACCCTGGCGGGGGGCGCGTTGATCTGGCTGATGCTGCGCCCCAGGGAGGCCTGAGCGGGGGCGCTGCCCCCGTCGCCTGACGGCGACTCCCCCGGAGTATTTACGGCGAAATGAAGAGATGCGAGTCTGCTGCTTCTTTCTGGTTTAAAATACTCCGAAGCGCGAGGCGGAGCCTCGCAAATCCCCTCACCAGCGGCCGGTCGCGGCCTGCAGGCCCAGGCGCAGGTGACGGGCAAAGGGGCTGAGGCCAAGCTGACCGGTCGCAACGCTTGCGGGGTGTTTCTGAACCTGACGCAGCAGCGCGCCGCTTTGCCAACCAGCCAGCAGCGCGGGCCGCGCGGCGTGCGAAATCAGCGAGCGTTTGGCACGGGCGCGCGACAGGTGGTCAAGCCCCTCTTCGGCAAGGCGTCGGATACCCGCAGGGGTGCCATCGAGCAGCGGGACGCGCCCGCGCGCCTCCAGCTCGGGGATGGCGCGGAACCAGTTGGCCAGTCCCATCGCATAGCCGTAATCGCGCAAGACATCCTCGTCCGCCTGTCCCAGCGCCGTCGCGCTAACGCAAAGCAGGCTGGCGCTGCTCTGTTCCAGGTAACGGGTCAGGTGGGCTTTATCCTCAAACGGATCGCGATAGATGTCCCAGCGCCGCACCGCCACGAACCCATCCAGCCGCGCCGCCATCTGCGGGCTGAGGGTACCCGCCAGCGGCGTCACCACCGGATGCCGGCGCGCTGGCTTGCCCAGGGCAAGCTCTTCGAGCGCGTCGCGCCACCATTGCAGCCGCATCTCGGCGATCATCGGTTCGGCCGAGGCCCAGGGCGCGCGCGCCACCTCGACCGCCAGCGCGTAGAGCGGGAACAGCACCCGCCGCGCCGCCACCGGCGCCGCCATCGCCGCCGCGAAACGTTCCGGATCGGCGCGCTGGACCAGTTCGGCGCAGGCGGTCAGATCGGCGTCGAAGACGTCGCTCACTCTGCCGCCACCCCTTGCCCCGCGCAGTCGCGCAGCAGTTTCCAGTTGATCGCGTCAAGAAGCGCCTCGAACGAGGCATCGACTATGTTGGCGCTGACCCCCACAGTGGACCAGCGCCGCCCCTTGCCATCCTCGCTGTCGATGATGACGCGGGTCACCGCCTCGGTGCCGCCTTGCGTAATGCGCACCTTGAAATCCACCAGCCGCATGTCGCTCAGGATCGCCGAATAGCGCCCCAGATCCTTGGCCAGCGCCTTGTAAAGCGCGTTGACCGGGCCGCGGTCGCTGCCCGTCTCGTCCAGCGACTCGCTGACCGAAAGCAGCTTTTCGCCATCCACCTTGACCACCACGACCGCCTCGGAGAGGCTGACCATGCGGTCATACTTGTTCTTGCGCCGCTCGACCGTGACCTTGTAGCGCTTGACCTCGAAAAATGCGGGCATCTGGCCCAGTTCGCGCCGCGCCAGCAGCTCGAAACTGGCCTGTGCGGTGTCGTAGGAATAGCCCTCGTCCTCGCGCGCCTTGATCCGCTCCAGAATATGACCCAGCGCCGGGTCGCCCTGCGACACGCTCAGCCCCGCATCGGTCAGCCGCTTGCGCAGGTTGGACTGGCCCGCCTGGTTCGACATCGGAATGATGCGCTCGTTGCCCACCAGACCCGGGTCGATATGCTCATAGGTCGACGGATCCTTGAGGATGGCGCTGGCATGCAGCCCGGCCTTGTGGGCAAAGGCGGACGAGCCGACATAGGGCGCCTGTTTCACCGGCACCCGGTTCAGGATATCATCCAGCATGCGGCTGATCCGGGTCAGGTCGGCCAGCGCCCCCGCGCTGACACCGGTTTCGAACCGGCTGGCATAAGGTTCCTTCAGCAGCAAGGTCGGGATCAGCGAGGTCAGGTTGGCATTGCCACAGCGCTCGCCCAGCCCGTTCAGCGTGCCCTGGATCTGGCGCGCGCCCGCCATCACGGCGGCCAGCGAACAGGCCACCGCCTGATCGGTATCATTGTGGCAATGGATGCCCAGCCGGTCACCGGGAATACCGGCGGCAATCACCTCACCCACCACGCGGGCCACATCGGCGGGCATGGCGCCGCCATTGGTGTCGCACAGCACGATCCAGCGCGCGCCTGCCTCCAGCGCGGCGCGGCAGACCTCCAGCGCATAGGCGGGATTGTCGCGATAGCCGTCAAAGAAATGCTCGGCATCAAACAGCGCCTCGCGCCCCTGCGCCACGATATGGGCCATCGAGGCGCGGATATTCTCGGTATTCTCGGCCAGCTCGATCCCCAGAGCCTGGGTCACATGGTAATCATGCGCCTTGCCGACCAGACAAACGGTGCCCGTGCCCGCGTTCATCACGGCGGCCAGCACATCGTCATTTTCCGCCGAGCGGCCCGACCGTTTGGTCATGCCAAAGGCAGTCAGCTTGGCGCGGGTCGCTGGCGCGGCCTCGAAAAACGCGCTGTCGGTGGGGTTGGCACCGGGCCAGCCGCCCTCGATATAGTCGATGCCGAGGCTGTCGAGCGCACCCGCGATGCGCAGTTTTTCCGGGGTCGAGAATTGCACGCCCTGGGTCTGCTGCCCGTCGCGCAGGGTGGTATCGTAGAGATAGAGGCGCTCGCGGGTCATGCGGTGTCTCCTCGACAGGGCCGCGCCCGGCCCGGGGTGGGCGCATCGCGCCCGCCCATGGGGGCGGGTCGGGCGCGGCCCGGGCAAGCCCGGGCGGGGCATTCGCGATGGAGGGTCATTTCAGGACCTCCAGTTCATCAACTGTTGGGCTTCCTTTGATCGTTGCACTGGGAACTTGAATGCCACCCTCTTTTGAAACACTGAGATCAACACCAGCGAGCAACGCGCTTTTCTTTAGTCTATCAGCTGCTTCGAAGTTCTTCGCATCGCGAAAGGCCATCCAGCGACGCGCTAGATCGTTCGCCGCTTCCAGAACTTCCACACTTGTTGAAAAACCGAAAGAGGCCACCCCAAAATTCACAGTCTCTTGCAGCCCGAGCATCTCCAAGCCCGCTTCAAGCGCCGCATAGTCCTTCTCTTTAGCCAGGCGATGCAACTCCGCAATCGCACCAGGCGTATTCAGATCATCTGTCAATGCATCAATGAACTGCGGCGATGGTTTGATTTCCAGTTCATCAAGAGGAGCAGTCAACCGCCACCACTTGCGCAGGGTTGCTTCTGCCTCTTTCGCCTTCTTCTCGGTCCAGTCCATCGGCTTGCGGTAATGGGTACTCAGGAACACGAAGCGGATCACCTCGCCCGGGATGCCCTGATCCAGCAGGTCGCGCACGGTAAAGAAATTGCCCAGCGACTTGGACATCTTCTTGCCCTCGACCTGCAACATCTCGTTATGCAGCCAGACATTCGCAAAACGACCCTCGGGATGGGCGCAGCAGCTTTGCGCGATTTCGTTCTCGTGATGCGGAAACATCAGGTCGTTGCCGCCACCATGGATGTCGAAGCTTTCGCCCAGAAGTTCGAAACTCATGGCCGAGCATTCGATATGCCAGCCGGGCCGCCCCCGGCCCCAGGGGCTGTCCCAGCCGGGCAGATCGGGGGTCGAGGGTTTCCACAGAACGAAATCCATCGGGTTCTTCTTGTAGGGCGCGACCTCGACCCGGGCGCCCGCGATCATGTCATCGACCGAGCGGCCCGAGAGCTTGCCGTAATGCTCTTTCCACGAATCCACCGCGAACAGCACATGCCCCTCGGCCGCATAGGCATGGCCCTTGGCGATCAGGCTTTCGATCATCGCCACCATCTGCGGGATGTACTCTGTGGCGCGCGGCATGTGGTCGGGCTCCAACGCGCCAAGCGCGCCCATGTCGTCCAGAAACCACTGGGTCGTCTCGGCGGTGATGTCGCCGATGGGCCGCCCGCTCTCAGCCGCGCGCGCGTTGATCTTGTCGTCGACGTCGGTGAAGTTGCGCACATAGGTCACGTGATCCGCGCCATAGACATGGCGCAGCAACCGGTAGAGCACGTCGAACACCACCACGGGTCGCGCGTTGCCCAGATGCGCCCGGTCATAGACCGTGGGACCGCAGACATACATGCGCACGTTCTGGGGGTCGATCGGGACAAACTCTTCCTTTGTCCGCGTCCGTGTGTTGTGCAGCTTGATCGTCGTCATCGGGTCTTGTTCCTCAACAGCATGCGGCAGGCGCTTGTCAGCGCGGGCTTAGCAACTTGTCTTTGCGAAGAAAACGACGAATGACCAGCCCGCGAATGGATCAGCGGGTAATGCAGCAGATAATGATGCGAATGGTGCGGGTCATGGATCATCCCTTAGCACGCCGGGCCTGCTTCTCCAACATGAAATCCGGACGGCAATTGACAAGCGGAACCGGCTCTGCCCCTCTCCGCCTGGGACTCAGGCAAGGGAAGCGGGATGAGACTGTCACGGCGGATAACCGGCCTGACCGGGGGCGGATCGGACGGATGGGACCTGTTCCTGCGGGCGCGGCGGATGATCGCCGAAGGCATCGCGGTGACCGAACTGACCATTGGCGAGCATGACACGCGGACGCACAGCTCGATTCTCGATGCCATGGACCGCTCTGCGCGCGGTGGTCATACCGGGTATGCCATGGTTCCGGGCACGGCCCTGTTGCGCGATACCGTGGCCGCAAGGGTGCAGGAACGGACCGGTCAACGCACGACCCGCGACAACGTGCTGATCACACCGGGCGGTCAGGCGGCCCTCTTCGCGGCGCATAGTGCCGCTTGTGATCCCGGGGATATGGCGCTGTTTGTCGATCCCTATTACGCCACCTATCCAGGCACGATTCGCGGTGTCGGTGCCCTGCCCCGCGCCGTGATTGCGAGGGCCGAGGACGGGTTCCAGCCGCGTCCCGACGTGATCGAGGCCGAGGCAAAAGGGGCGGTGTCGCTGCTCATCAACTCGCCCAACAACCCGACAGGAGTGGTCTATAGCCACGAAACGCTGGAGGAGATCGCCAATGTCTGCCGAGACCGCGATCTGTGGCTGATCTCGGACGAGGTCTATGACACCCAGATCTGGGAAGGGGCGCATCTGTCCCCCCGCGCTTTGCCCGGAATGGCCGAGCGCACGCTGGTTGTCGGTTCGATGTCCAAGTCCCATGCCATGACCGGGTCGCGCTGCGGCTGGATCGTCGGACCGGAAGAGGCGATTTCGCATCTGATCACGCTGGCCACCCACACCACCTATGGTGTGCCCGGGTTTGTGCAGGATGCGGCGGTTTTTGCCCTGGGTCAGGGACGGGATCTGGAAGAGGAGATCGCAGCGCCCTTTCGTCGCCGTCGCGACCTGGCGCGGCACATCCTGGCGGGTCAGAATGCCGTCCGTCTCAGCCCGGCCCAGGGGGCGATGTATCTGATGCTGGATATTCGGGCGACCGGCCTGTCGGGCGAGGCATTTGCCACAGCCTTGCTGGAGACCCACCATATCGCCGTGATGCCCGGGGAGAGCTTTGGCAAGGCGGCGGCGGGCCATGTCCGGGTGGCGATGACCGTCGCCGATGATGCCTTTGTTGAGGCACTCAAAACGCTCTGTCACTTTGCGGCGCAGCAGGCGTCTGGCCTGTCCGAAGGCTGATATCGGGCGGCCCGCAGGCCGCCCGCCCTTGATTTCGGTCGCGTCAGAACCGCAGCGATGCCCGCAGGTTGAAGGTGTTGACGTCGAAATCGCTTCCGGCGCCGCCAAAATCGTTGAACTGGTGGCGCAGCACCTCGCCGCTGACCGACAGGTAGTCGGTCACCGGCATTGCCAGACCCAAGCCATAGACCAGACCGTTTTCATTGCCGAATGTCGAGGTGGCGCGCGCCGCCCCCAGCACGCCATAGCCCAGCACCGGGCCAAAGTCGTAACCGGCCTTGACCTTGATCCGCCCGATCTCGTCCAGCGTGCCACCACCGCCGCCCAGATCGTTGTTGACCCGGTCATATTCCAGTTCACCGCCCATGACGAACCGGTTGCCCAGATCAAAGTTGTACCCGATATGGCCGCCAAAGGTAGCGGCCTCGCCATCGCGCGCGCCGGGGCCATCGACATCGCCATAACCGACACCCAGCCCCAGATAGGCGCCGCTCCAGTCACCTGCGATTGCCGGGGCGGCGGCCATAGATACCGCGACCAGCGCGGGAACCAAATGCTTCATTGTTCTACTCCTTGCCACGGGACAAGAGAAACCCGGCAAGATATTGTCACCAATATCTTTTTCAGCGTCGCTCTCCTGTCGCCACCAGACAGATGCGCCTTGTCGTCACTTGCTTCAAGCCGCCAGAGCCACGGCCCTGCAGGCTGGGCCGGAACCCGCCACAGGGGGGCTAGAGCGTCGCGGAATCCCGCGCACGAGCGCTGCGACACGCAGGTCGCAAACAGGACAGATCAGGTCGGATCGGGATGGCATTCTGCCACAGGATGAGGAGCGCAAGCATGCAAGAGGAACGCAGCAAGATCTGCCTGGTAAGCCGCACCATCGGTGCCGACCGGGGGCGTGCCGCACGGGGTCGGCCTGGCCACCGCTGACGCGTTTTCTTCCTTATCCATTCCCAAACTCACCAGGATTCTACCTGCATGAACGATCAGACTCGTAGCACTGCCCGTGCGGGCGGGCGTTCGGCCCGTCGCGCCGCCCGCTCTGCCGCGCTTCCCGACCATCTGCGCCCCATCCGCCCCGGTATGAGCGGTGGCGCGCTGAACCTTCTGAGCCAACAGGACATGGAGCGTATCCATGCCGCGGCCCTCGACGCGCTGGAGCGGATCGGTCTGGCCGATGCCCCGCAAAGCGGCGTCGACTATCTGGTCGGCGCCGGCTGTATCCTGGGCGAGGACAAGCGCATCCGCTTTCCCCGCGCTCTGGTCGAGGACACGCTGGCCCGCGCCAACCGCTCGGTGACGCTCTACAGTCGCGACGGCAAGACCGATCTCGAGCTTTCGGGTACGCGGGTCCATTACGGCACCGCAGGCGCGGCGGTTCACATGGTCGATGTCGATGGCCGCGAATACCGCGATTCGACGGTGCAGGATCTGCACGACGCCTCGCGGATCTGCGAACGGCTCGACAATATCCATTTCGTGCAACGCCCGATGGTCTGTCGCGACATCAGCGACAATTTCGAAATGGATATGAACACGATTTATGCTTGTTGCTCAGGCACGTACAAGCATGTCGGCGTGTCCTTTACCGATCCGTCCTATGTGGCGCCCGCCATCGAAATGCTGCACATGATCGCCGGAGGCGAGGCCAACTGGCGCGAGCGGCCCTTCGTGTCGAACTCCAACTGCTTTGTTGTGCCGCCGATGAAGTTTGCCACCGAATCCTGTCTGGTGATGGAGGAATGCATCAAGCACGGCATGCCGGTGCTGTTGCTGTCGGCGGGCATGGCCGGGGCCACCGCGCCCTCGACCGTGGCAGGCGCCATCGTTCAGGCGGTGGCCGAATGCCTGGCCGGTCTGGTCTACGTGAACGCGGTCAAGCCGGGTGCGCCCGCGATCTTTGGCACCTGGCCCTTTGGCCTGGACCTGCGCACCGGCGCGATGACCGGCGGGTCGGGAGAACAGGCGCTGCTGACTGCGGGCTGTGCCCAGATGCACCGTTTCTACGATCTGCCCGGCGGCGCGGCGGCGGGGATCGCCGACAGCAAACTGCCGGACATGCAGGCCGGGTGGGAGCAGATGTGCTCGAACGTCATGGCGGGTCTGTCGGGGTTGAACATGGTTTACGAGGCGGCGGGCATGCATGCGTCGCTGCTGGGCTTCTGCCATGAGAGCCTGATCCTGTCCGACGACCTGATCGGCCAGGCGCTGCGCTGCGTGCGCGGCATCGAAGTGACCGACGAGACGCTTGCGGTGGATCAGATCGCCGAGGTCTGTCTGGGCGGCAGCGGCCATTATCTGGGTACCGACCAGACGCTGGGCCGGATGCAGGTGGACTATGTCTATCCCACGCTGGGGGACCGGACCTCGCCAAAGGAATGGGTGGAAAAGGACAAGCCCGACCTGATCGCCAAGGCCGTGGCCCGCAAGGAGGCCATTCTGGCCGAACGCTCTCCGGCGCGGTTCGATGCCGCCACCGATGCGGCAATACGGGCGAAGTTCAACATTCACTTGCCCGCGTAACACCTTGAATAAAAACGGCGGCCCCAAAGCCGCCGTTCCTGACGGCGGTTAGCCGTCGCTGGCGGGCAGCAGACCTGCCTCTTGTGCGGCGGCCACCTCCTCGGAATCGAGGACCGCATCACCATTGGCGTCCATCCGCACAAAGGTTTCTGCGTTCACCTCGGGGTTGGCGGCCTGAACCTCGGTCAGGGTCAGCACGCCGTCGCCATCCGTATCCGCGCTGCTTTGCGCCCAGGCGGTCGCAGGCAGGGCCAATCCCAGGGCGCCCAGCAGGGCCAGCAGTTTCGGTGTCATCTGAGTCTCTCCTCAAGTGGGGTTATGTCTCTGTCTTGTCCGGACAGGACCACAGTCCCCTCTCTGCACATCGCTGTCACCTTGCGCGGACCGACGACCCGGATTCGCGCTGACAGGTGCCGGTTGTCCCGTAACCCGTCGGCAACGTGCCGCCCGCCGCCGCGCGCCCGAGCGGTTTCGGCGGAACTCCTCGGATGATATCGCCCGGATCCGGCAGGCTCTTGCCGGAAACCTGTCTGCACGGCGCCGGATACCGGACGACCCGAGTCGCGCGTGCGGCGGTTCAGCCGAGCGCGGTCTTGGGAAAGTAGAAACTCACGGTCCAGTTCGGCATGTCCACGATCTCGCTGATGCGCAGATCGCCACAGACCGAGCAGAGCATATAGGCGTCCAGCGCGCTCATCCCCGTGGTGGCGGCAATCCAGTCGATCATGCCCGACACCGCATCGCGCGCCGCCTGCATCAGGTCGGGGCCGATCCCGGTGGTGGCCTTGTAGCCTGCACCGTCGAAATGGCGGCTGACCGGTCCGTCGGTCTCGAACCGGGGAAAGGCCAGATCGGCGCCCTTGAGCAGGTCGATCCTGATCGCCACATCCATCGGGCTTTCGATGGCGGTGCCACAGATCTCGCCATCTCCCTGCGCGGCATGGGTGTCGCCCAGCGACAACAACCCGCCCGCCACCTCGACCGGCAGATAGAGCGTGGTGCCCACCGCATTGTCGCGAATGTCCAGATTGCCGCCCACCCGGCGCGGCGGCACCAACGAATGATTGCCCGCCTCTGCCAGTGCCAGCCCGATGGTGCCCACAAAAGGCTTCAGCGGCACCTGCCCCCCCGGGCCGTAAAGCGCGGGCCGCATCGCCACCTTGTCATAGCTCCAGATATGCAGGGCGGGATCGGGGAACTGGTCGGTCAGCAGGCCGAAACCGGGGATATTCGCCGTCCAGCCCCAGCCCGAGGGCTTGAAATCGAGAAAGCTGATCGCCACCGCGTCACCCGGCTCGGCCCCGTCGATATGGATGGGGCCGGTCACCGGGTTCACCTTGTCGAACGACAGCGCGCCCAGATCGGCCAGGGTCGACCCCGGCCCCAATTGCCCGCCCGAGCTGTCAATCGTCTCGATCTCGACCGTCTGGCCGGGGGTGACCCGCAACACCGGCTCGATGCTGTTGTCCCAGCCGAAATGGTGAGAGTGCTTGTGGATCGTGTGATTGCAGCCCATTGCCGTCTCCTATTTCAAGATCAGATCCTCGATTTCGCGGTCGCCCATCAGCCCGCCGGGGCGCAGCGCCATGGTCAGCACGATCACCCCGCCCAGCACGATGCCCGACAGGCCCAGCGCCTCGGGCAGGTCGATGCCCAGCACCACCGGACCGGTTTCCAGCCAGCGCACCCATTCCAGCCCGAACGAGATCAGAAAGGTGCCCAGCACCGCCCCTGTCACCGTCCGCATCCCTCCCAGGATCAGCATGGCAAGTGTCAGGAATACATGGTTGAAATAGAAGGGCCGCGCCGAGATCGTGCCCAGGTAATAGGCATAGGCGATGCCCGCCACCGCCAGCAGCACCCCCGACAGCACCCAGGCCATCAGCCGCAGGCGGTGGATATCCACCCCCATGGTGGCGGCGCCCACCTCGTCATCGGCCGAGGCACGCAGGGCAACGCCCCAGCGGCTCTCGCGAAATCCACGGGTGATAAACACCACCAGCACCGCCAGCCCCACCACCCAGGTCAGGTTGAAGAGTTGCGGAATGCCGAAGAACGCCTGGTTCCCCTTGAAGATATCCGTGCGGTAGAGGAACAGCCCATGCACGATGACCAGCACCGCCAGCGACACGATGGTGGCGCCGATGCCGGTCAACCGCACGATGAACACCCCCACCAGCCAGGCCACCAGCCCGGTCAGCACCAGCGCGATCAGCGCCGAACTGACCGGGTCGAGCGCGAATGCGTTCAACCCCCAGGGCGCATCGGGCAGCGAGATCGCCTTGATCTTCTCCGGCGTCACGCAGATCGCGGCGGCATAGGCGCCGATCCCCATAAAGGCGGAATGGCTGAGATTGGTGACCCGCGCATTGCCCATGAATACTTGCAGCGCCAGCACCACCAACAAGTTGACATAGGCGCCATAGACCAGCCGCAACTGATAGCGCGAGCCGAACCAGGTGGCGGCCAGACCGATCACGATCAGGATCAGTGCAAGCAGCGCGGCGCCGACAATGCCACGGCGCTGGGCCCGGGACAGGGTCATATCTTGTCCCCCTTCTCGACCGGCGGCGACAGGATGCCGTCAGGCCGCCAGATCAGCACCATCGCGATGATGCCGAACACGAATGCGTCGGTCATCCCGCCCAGCGATTGCGGCAGCATCACCAGCATCGCCACCTCGATCGCGCCCAGCAGGAAACCACCCAGCACCGCGCCCGGCAAGCTGCCAAAGCCGCCCACCACACAGGCGACAAAGGCCTTGAGCACCGGGTCGAACCCCAGATGCGGATCGACCGAACCGCGCCGCGCCATGATGAACACACAGGCGATCCCCGCCAGCAGGCCCGAGATGGCAAATGCCATGGCAAAGACCCGGTTGGCGCGGATACCGCTCAGCCGCACCATCTCGAAATCCAGCGACGCCGCCCGCATCGCAAGCCCCAGCACGGTACGGCGCAGAAACAGCATCAGCGCCACGATCACCACCGCCGTGGTCAGCGCCTCGAACAGTTGCAGCGAGGACACCCGGATCGCGCCCAGATCGACGGGCCAGTCGAGGAAGTAAAGAGAGGTCACCGCGATCGGCCGGGGCGAGACCAGCAGCAGGAACAGGTTCTGCAACACGATCGAGACGCCAAAGGCCGTGAGCAACCCCGTGGTCGGATCGGCATAGCGCACCGGGCGGAACGCCACCCGCTCCAGCAGCATGGAGCCCGCCACCGCCGCCAGCACCGCCGCCCCGATCACGATCAGCGGATTGCTCAGCGCCAGCGCGGCCATGGCCACCATGGTATAGCCGCCCACCGCGATGATCTCGCCATGGGCGAAATTCACCAGCCCCATGATCGAGAACACGATGGCCAGCCCCAGCGCCAAGAGCGCGTATTCGGCACCGAAAGAGAGGGCGTTCATCGCCTGCTGCGCAACATAGTCCATCTCAGCCGATCCCCGTCAGTTCCGCCATCAGCGCGTCGCTCTGGCCCAGTGTCCCGGCCGTTCCCTCGGCCACGATGCGCCCGTTGTTGAGCAGATAGGCATAGTCCGACAGCCTCAGAGCCTGGGTTGCGTTCTGTTCGACCAGCAGGATGGTCATCCCCTGCTGGCGCAGCGTTTCGATCATGGCGAAGATCTGCGCCACGATGCGCGGCGCCAGCCCCAGGCTGGGTTCGTCCAAGAGAAGGATGCGCGGTTCGGACATCAGCGCGCGGGCAATCGCCAGCATCTGCTGTTCACCCCCTGACAGGGTGCCCGCCTGCTGGTCGCGCCGCTCGCCCAGAATGGGAAAGGTGTCGAACCAGCGCGCGATCCGTTCCGCCTGCCCCTCGGGCCGCATCGCGGCACCCAGCCGCAGGTTCTCGGTCACCGTCAGGTTGGCAAAGACGCGCCTCCCCTCGGGCGAGATGGCCAGCCCGCGCCGCATCCGCGCCTCGACCGGCAGGCCCCCCATGTCGGTGCCGTCAAAGGCGATGGCGCCCGTGGCCCGCGCGATGCCGGTGATCGCCGACAGGGTCGAGGTCTTGCCCGCCCCGTTCGGCCCCAACAGCGAGACGCATTGCCCCGGCTTCACCTGAAAGGTGATCCCGTGCACCGCCTCGATCGGCCCGTGATAGACCCGCAGGTCCGTGACATTCAGCATCCGCCGCCCCAGATTTGGTTCCGGCGGGGCCAGTACGGCCCCGCCCCAGCCTCAGTTCAGCCTCAGTTCCAGTCCATGGGCGTGTTGGCGGGAACCTCGTTCGAGATCAGCACCCGCTTGCCACCTTGGAAGCCGATCACCGGAATGGTGCGCTGCGCATAGGTCCGGGTCTCCTTGAACGAGATCGCATCCACCGACATCACCGGGATGCTGTCGGCGTTGCGCAGGGTCTCGGCCAGGGTGACCGGATCGGTGCTGCCCGACTGTTCCACCGCCCAGGCGACCGCCTTGACCGTGTCGGCGCCGGTGGCCGGGAACAGGCCCGGCACGTCGATCCCCATCTCCTTGCACTCGGCGATGAACTTGACCACCGCGCTATCGGCATGGCTGGGCGCCAGCGTGGCAAAGAACACCTTGTCCAGCATCGCCGGATCATCCGTGCCGATGGCATCCAGCGACGGGTCGTCAAACCCGTCCGAGCCCACCACATAGGCCTCGATCCCGGCGCTGCGCATCTGCCGGATCAGCACCGCGATATCGGGCATGATGGACGAGATATAGACCGCGTCGATCTGCTCGCCCAATGCTTTCATCTCGGCGATCTGCGGCGACCAGTCCGAGGTTCCGAAGGAGAAGTTGAGCTTGCTCAACACCTTGCCGCCCCCGGCCTCGACCACATCGCCGAACCAGAGCGGCGTGCGCGCCGACCACGAGCCGCCCTCGTCCGAGGTCATCAGCACCACGTTCTTGACCCCGAGGCTGAGCGCATGATTGGCCGCCGCAGTGGCGGTGAACGGGTCGGGGGAGACGCCGGTAAAGAAGTTGTCGACAATGCCCGCATGCATTTCGACCTGGGTCGATTGCGGCTGAAAGATCGATACGCCATAACCCTGTGCGACCTGCGCCACCGGGATCATCGTGTCCGAGAACGGGATGGTGCCCAGCATCACCGCGCCCTCGTCCAGGAACTTCTGCGCCAGGCTGATGGCGGTCTGCGTGTCGGCGCCACTGTCCTGGATCAGCACTTCGATCTTCATGCCGTTGACGCCACCCTTGGCGTTGATCATGTCCGCCATGCAGCGCGCGCCCTGCCATTCGGAATAGGGCGCATAATCGCCGGTCATCGGCACGCCGAGGCCGATCTTGATGGTGTCCGCCGCCAGCGCGGGGCTTGCCAGTGCAACGCAGGCCAGAGCCGCGATCGAGGTCTTTCTCATGTCATTCTCCTGTTGGTTGCCCGCCGCCCCGTTCAGGCGGCGTGGTCGTTGCCTTCTCCCAGATATGCGTCGATGACCTGCCTGTTTTCCGATACCTTGCGCGGGGTGCCTTCGGCGATCACCGCGCCCATGTTCAGCACCGTGATCCGTTCGCACAGCGACATGATGAATTTCAGGTCGTGGTCGATGACCAGCAATGCGCAATCGGTCTGGCCGCGCACCCATTGCAGCGCGCGGCCCAGTGCCTGGGTCTCCTGTTCGTTCATGCCCGCCGCCGGTTCGTCCAGCATCAGCACCCGCGGCGCCAATGCCAGCGCGCGCACGATTTCCAGCCGGCGCAATTGGCCATAGGCCAGCGCATCGGCGCGGCTGTTGCGGCGGCTGTCCAGATCGAACTGGACCATCGCCTCGGCCACCAGCGCATCGGCACCGCGCCCGGCCCGCGCGGCGGTATAGCGGGCGACGTCGATATTCTGTTCCACCGTCAGCGCCGGAAACACCCGCAGGTTCTGAAAGGTGCGCGCGATGCCGTATTCGGCCCGGCGCGGCGCGCTCATCCCGTCAAGCGATTGCCCGTCCAGCGTCAATGTCCCCGCCGAATGAGACAGCAGGCCCGAGATCAGGTTCACCAGCGTGCTCTTGCCCGCGCCATTGGGGCCGATCAACCCATGCACCTGCCCCGCCGCCAGCCGCATCGACACATCGCGCACCGCCTGCACGCCACCAAAGGACTTGCTGAGACCCTTGAGTTCAAGCACGGGCCAGCTCCGCCACCAGCTCTTGCGTGGTCACCTGTCGGCAATAGCCCTTGATCGCCGAAAGCGAATTGTCATGCCGCGCCTGGCTGTATGTGAGGCAGGCATCGCTGACCTGGGTCACCAGATAGCCTAGGTCGCAGGCATCGCGGATGGCGCTTTCGACGCATTGATCGGTGATCAGACCCGAAATCACCAGTTGCCGCACGCCCAGATTGCGCAGCACATAGTCGATATGGGTCGAGACAAAGACCGAGGACGACCCCTTGGGCAGCACGATCTCATCCCCCTCTGGCGCGATCTGGTCGATCACCTTGCCGTCCCACGAGCCCTTGGGCACGTTGAACCCGGTGATCTTGTAATCCAGCGAGCGGTCGCGCCCGTCCAGTGTCAGGCTTTCGATGGTGGTATACATCACCTCGACCCCGGCCGCGCGGCAGGCCGCCTGTACCGCCTGCATGTTGGGGATCACACGGCTGTCGAGCTGGTCGAAATACCAGCCATATCTGGCATCGAATTCGGCGGGGTCCAGCCCGTCGAACTCGGCCCCCTTGCGATGGGCCGAAAAGTTCTGAACGTCGATGAACAGCAGCGCCGATTGCGCCGGGATCAGCGGCAGATCACGGGTCAGGGTCATGTCAGGCTCTCCATCACATGGGCGATCGCAGCAGCCAGCAGCCCGGCCCACAAGGCCGCGCCGGGGGCGCTGTCGATCTGGTCGTTGCGAATCTCGATCAGGCAATGCGGCAGGCCACGGGCCTCGGCATGGACCGGGATGAACCAGTCTGTCGCATCCTCGATCCGGTAGGGTTCGTTGATCGCCAGCACCAGATCGGGGCGGCGGTCGGCGATGTGGTCGCGCAGCGCCTCGGCGGTGGCGCGACTGCGGCGGCTGAGGAAACCGGCATGCCAGGGGCGCAGCTGCCCCGACAGGTTGGGCGTGTAGGAATGGATGGAAAAGGCCGCCCGGCGCGGCGGACTGTCCAGCAGGCGCACGATCTGGCGATCCATCGGGTCGAAGATTTCGGCGATGCGGCTGGCGCGCGCCGCGCTGCTCAGCCCGCGATTGCCAGGCACGGCGGCGCCATCGCTCTCCTCCGGCATCGCCTCGCCGCTGTGGGGCGGGCGGTTGGCATCGATCACCAGCCGGCTGTAGCGTTGCAGGATCAGCGGCGCCCCCAGTTCCGCCGCCACCGCGCGCGCCACCGCCTCGGCCCCGATATCCCAGCCGCGATGACTGTCGAGCACCCCCGGCGCCAGCCCCAGATCACCGAGCGCTTGCGGCACCGCCCGCCCGGCATGTTCGCAGACCAGCAGCACCGGCACGGCGCTGTCGGCCTGCACCAGGTCGACCGGCGCGGGATCCGCATCTGTCAGCAAAAGAGGCGTGGCAGCAGCTTGCATGCCGCCAGAGTAGAGAAAGAAATTTTTCAATGTCAAGAAAATTGCCATTGAATGAAAATTTATTCTCATCATAATCGGACCCATGACCATTCGCCATGCAATCGAGGCCCATGCCGACAGCCTGACCCAGTCCGAGCGCAAGCTGGCTGCGGCGCTGCTGTCGGATTATCCCTATGCCGGGCTGATCTCGATCCAGGAACTGGCCGAACGGGCCGAGGTCTCGGCCCCCTCGATCACCCGCTTCGTGACCAAGATCGGGCTGGGCGGGTATCAGGAGATGCAGCGCCGCCTGATCTCGGAACTGAAGGAGGGCGACCGCTCGCCCGTTGAACTGCATGATGGCGGCACCCGGATCGAGGGCGGTTATCTGGACGAATTCGTGACCCGCGCGGCCGCACAGCTGCATTCGGCCCGCGACGCGATCACCGAGGGGCAATTCTCGCGCATCTGCGCCCTGCTGGGCGATCCCAAACGCGCGGTCTATGCGCTGGGCGGGCGGATCAGCGACACCATCGCCCAGCATCTGTCGTTTCACCTGCGCCAGGCGCGTCAGGGCGTGTTCCACCTGCCCCGCGACCCCGAGACCTGGCCCGAATACCTGCTGAGGATGCGACCGGGCGACGTGTTCTTCATGGTTGATTTCCGCCGCTACCAGACCAATCTGGCCCGGCTGGCGGAACAGGCCGCCCGCGACCGCAAGGCGCATGTGGTGCTGATGACCGACAAATGGCTGTCCCCGGCCACCCGCCATGCCTCGGAGGTGCTGGCGGTGCCGATCGAGACGGGCACGATCTGGGACAGTTATTCGGCCGCGCTGGCGGTGACCGAGGCACTGGCGACCCGCGTCGGCGAAGACAATTGGGACCAGACCCGCGCCCGGATCGAAGCCTGGGACGCGGCCAGGGGACATGCACGGGAGAGCTGAGATGACACCGTTGATTTTTGCGGCAACCTGCGATCTGGCGGGCAAGGTGCGGGGCAAGGCTTTTCCGGCCGAGCATCGCGACAAGCGGCTGGTGCGTGGCGTCGGCTGGACCCCCACCAACGCACTGATCACCTGTTTCGACACCATCGGCGACAGCCGCTATGGCGCGCTGGGCGATCTGCTGCTGATCCCCGACGAAGACGCCGAGGTCGAAGTGACGTTCGGCGATGTGACCGAGCGTCTGATGCTGGGCGATATCGTCGAACTGGATGGCAGTCCCTGGGACCTGTGCACCCGCGCCCTGCTGCGCGGGGCGCTCGACCGGCTGGAGGCGCTGAGCGGTACCCGGCTGCTGGCGGCCTTCGAGCACGAGTTCCAGATCCGCGGCGGCCCCGGCCCGGTGGGCGAGGCCTATGGCCGCGGCGGGTTCGAGGCGCAGCGCGCGCTGTGCGAAACGCTGATGGCGCGGCTGGCACAAGTGGGCCTGTCGCCCGACAGTATCATGAAGGAATACGGCCCCAACCAGTACGAGGTGGTGATCGGCCCCGAAATCGGGCTGCGCGCGGCCGATGCGGCGGTGATCCTGCGCGAGATCACCCGATCCTCCGCGCGGCATCTGGGGCAAGAGGCCACCTTTACCCCGATCCGCGACCCCGCCAGCGTCGGCAACGGGGTGCATATCCACATGAGCTTTCTAAACGCCGATGGCAGCCCGGCCACATATGATGCCGATGGCCCCTGCGGCATGTCCACCCTGACCGCCAGCTTTGCCGCCGGGGTGCTGAAATACCTCGACAGTATCCTGGCACTGACCGCGCCCTCGGTTGTGTCCTATCTGCGGCTGACGCCGCATCGCTGGTCGGCGGCCTATAACAACCTCGGCTTTCGCGACCGCGAGGCGGCGCTGCGGATCTGCCCGGTGACGGCGCGGGACCCGGCATCGGTGGCGCGGCAGTACAATATCGAATACCGTGCCGCCGATGCCGCCGCCTGCCCGCATCTGGCGCTGGCCGCGATCGTGCATGCGGGATGCCAGGGCATCGAAGAGGGATTGTCGGCCCCCGAGCCAACCGAAGAGGACCTGTCGCTGCTGCCCCCCGAGGCGCTGGATGCGCGCGGCCTCGTTCGCCTGCCGCAAACGCTGGAGGAGGCGCTGGAGCGGCTGGGTGCCAATTCCACCGTGGCGGGCTGGTTCCCCGAACCGCTGGTGCCGGTCTACCTGGCCCACAAGGCGTCCGAGATTGCCCATGTGGCCGGGATGGACACAGCCGGGCGCTGCGCCGTCTATGAGGCGAGTTACTGAAGGTTTCGGTGTCTCGGATCGCTGACGCGATCCGACCGATCGGGGAGGGCTCTGCCCTCCCCGAACCCCTCCCGAGGTATTTTTGAACAGAAGAAGATGAGGGGTGGTATCCGATCCTGGAAGTGGTGTCAGCCGCCACGCATGGCGCGCCAGATCAGGTTGGCGCCCAATACCACGAAAAGCAGGATGAGCGCGCGCCGGAACAGGGCCGGGTCGGCACGGTGGCGCAGGCGCTCGCCCAGGGCGAAGCCCGCGAAAGTGGGCGCCAGCAACAGAGCCGAGAGGCCGAGCCCGCGTGGATCGGCGTGGCCCGCTGCAACATAGGAGAGCATCAGCGGCAGGCTGCCAGCGGCGATGAGCAGACCGCTGGCCTGCACGAACTCGTCCCTCGGCGCGCGGCGGGCGCTGAGATACATCGCCATCGGCCCGCCCCAACCCGCGGTCAACCCGCCGATCACGCCGGTGAGTGCGGCCCAGATCACCTCGATCAAACCAACGTGGCGTTCGGGCATCGGCGGCACCCGGCGCAGACTGTCGAGCAGTGCGTAAAGCAGCAGGATCGCCCCCAGCGCCCCCATCAGCAGCCGGTCGCCCGCCGCGCGACTGAACCAGGCGGTCAGCCCCACCGACAGGCCCAGCACCAGCGCGAACCGGCCATACCGGCGCAGCAATATGCCTAACGGCCCGCCCCGCGCCATCTGCCAGAGATTGCTGAGCAGCATCGGCATCAGGATCAGCGTGATCGCCATGCGTGGATCGGTGCCCAGCGTCAGCAGCGCCAGCGACGCGGTGGGCAGGCCCAAGCCGATGAAGCCCTTGATCGTCCCCGCCAGCAACAGCACCGCGCTGGCAAAGAGCATCAGGTCGAGCGTGGTCATGACGCCTCTCCGCCTGGCCCTGGACGGGCCCGCGCCCGACCAGAGCCGCGCGCGTCGGGTCTGTCAAGGCGACAGCGTTCACGGTTGCCTGTGCGACCGCCGCTCACCCTGCCAGCACCTCGCGCATCAGCATTCCCAGCCCCAGGCAGAGGCAGAGCAGCACCAGGAGGCGCTGGAACTGCGCGTCGGTGATGCGGCGAAAGGCGAAGATCCCAGCCTGCGCCGCCAATACGCCGGCCGGCAGCACCACGGCGAAAGCGGTCCAGACCTGCGCCTCGTAGGCGCCGCGCAGGGCCAGCCCTGCAACGGTGATGAGCAGGATCGAAAAGTTGTAGCTTTGCAGCACCGCCCGTGTCTCGGCCCGGGGCCAGGCCCGCATCGACAGCCAGATGGTCGGCAGCACGCCCGACAGCGAGGCGAAGCCACCCAGAATGCCGCCGACGAACCCCAGGGCACGGTCGATCCAGCGATACTGTCCCTCAAGACGGGGCAAGGACCGGCGCAGGCCGAAGTAACCACCGTACAGGACCAGCCCCGCCGCGATGATCCGGCGCAGCACCGCCGGATCGACCCAGTCGAGCAGCATCAGCCCAAGCGGAACGCCCAGAATGCCCGGCAGGGTGAAGCGCAGCCAACGGCGCGGATCCTCCCAAAGCACCGAACGCGAGATCCAGAGGCCCTGAACCCCCGCCAGCACCGCCAGAAGCGCGGTCAGCGCCACCGCCGAAACCGGGTCGAGCACCACCAGAAAGAACCCCAGCGCAAAAAGCGAGGTGCCCATGCCCGCAAGCCCGTTGACGAAACCGCCCGCCAGACCGCCAAGCAGCACATAGATGACGGTCTCGATCTGCATCCGGTCTGTCCCCCTGCCCTGCCCGTTGCCGTATCGTGGCATTGGGCAGGGGTCAACGACGCTCTACCCGGCCAATGTCGGTAGCCAGAGAACGATCTGGGGAAAGGCGACCAGCAGGCCGATGGTCACCGCATCGGCGACAAAGAACGGCATGACACCGCGGAACACGTCCTGCACGCTCAGGTCCGGGCGCACACCGGCCACCACGAAACAGTTGAGGCCGATGGGCGGGGTGATCAGGCAGAACTCGGCCATTTTCACCACCAGGATACCGAACCAGATCGCGCACATCGGCCCCGACATGCCAAAGGCGCTGTCCGCCGCGCTGACCGCCTCGCCCCCGTTCAGCGCCATCACCGCCGGATAGACCACCGGCAGGGTCAAGAGCAGCATGCCGATCGCGTCCATGAACATGCCCAGCACCGCATAGGCCAACAGGATACAGATCAGGATCAGCATCGGCGACATCGCAAGCGAGGTGATCCAGTCGGAAAACGCCCCCGGCAGATCGGCAAAGCCCAGGAAGCGGACATAGATCAGCACCCCCCAGATGATGGTGAAGATCATCACCGTGAGCTTGGCGGTCTCGATCAGCGCGCTCTTGAACTCGGCCCATTTCATGCCGCGCAGCACGGCCATGCAGAACACCACAAAGGCACCCAGCGCGCCGCCCTCGGTGGGCGTGCCCCAGGCATCGCCGCCAAAGGGGTTGTAGACAAAGAAGATGATGATCACGACGACGAAGACGATGGGCAACGCGCCGGGCAGCGCGGCAAAGCGCTGCCGCCAGGTAAAGCCGGTCACTGGCGGGCCCACCGATTTGAACACCACCGCGATGCCCACGATCAGCGCCACATAGATCACCGCGCTGAACGCACCAGGCACGAAGCCCGCCAGCAACAGCTTGCCCACGTCCTGCTCGACGATGATGGCATAGATCACCAGGATCGCCGAGGGTGGGATCAGCGAGGCCAATGTCCCCGCCGCCGCCACCACGCCCGCCGCAAAACGCTTGTTATAGCCGATTGCCAGCATCTCGGGGATGGCGATGCGGGCGAACACGGCAGAGGTCGCGACCGACGCCCCGGACACCGCCGCAAAGCCCGCGGTCGCGAACACGGTCGATACCGCCAGCCCGCCCGGCACCCAGGCCATCCAGCGCTTGGCCGCCTCGAACAGCGCCCGCGTCAGCCCCGCATAATAGGCGAGGTAACCGATCAGGATGAAGGTGGGGATCAGGCTCAGCGCCTGGCTGGCCACCTTGGAATGGGGCACCTGCCCCGCCGTCTTGACCGCCACCGTCAGCGCCCAGCCGAAATCCTGCGGGTCATAGCCCTTCTTCGACCAGAAGATCCAGATGAGCCCCACCAGCCCTGCCAGCGCGGCGGCAAAGGCCACGCGCATGCCGACCAGAACCAGAACCAGCAGCCCGCCGGTGACCCAGAGGCCGATCTCGATACTATCCATTGTCATGCCCCGCCAGTTGCTCGGCCTCGGCCGCCGCCTGGGCGGCCACATCCTGGATCAGCGGCACCGCTACCGGCGCATCAAGCCCCAGCAGAAAGGCCCGGCCATAGCCCCAGACCTGCAAAACCAACCGCAGGCACAGAACCGAAAACGCCACCGGCGCCAGCAATTTGGCGGGCCAGAGCGGAATGCCGATATCGATAGAGCTGTCGCGGCTCCAGAGCGGCGCGTTCATGTCAAAGGCGCGCAGGAAATGCGCCCAGCTGCCCCAGACCAGAAGTATCATCAAGCCCAGGATCAGCAGCACCGAGATCAGCTCGAACAGCCACAGCGCCCGGCCCTGAAGCCGCCCGATGAACAGGTCCATCCGGATATGGCCGCCCTCGCGCTGGACAAAGGCGATGCCCATGAAGGCGATCAGCGGCATCGCCTGTTCGATCCAGTCGACATAGCCGGGCAAAGGCGCGTTCATCGTGTTGCGCCCGCCGACCGAGACCACTGCCAGCAGCATCAGCGCAAACACCGCCAGCCCGCTGATCAGCGCCAGGACCCGCTCCAGCCGCAAGAGCGCCCGGTCCAGACGGCTCAGCGCGCTGCCGTCCTCCAATACTGATGCATGCCCTGCCATGGCAAAGCCCCCTTACGTCCGGTATTCTGAAAAGAGCGGACCGGGCACATATGCGCCCGGCCCCCGTTGCGGCCTCAGCTGCCGCGTGCCGATTTCAGCGTCGCATGGACCAGATCCAGCAGTTCCTGCCCCGGCAGGCCCTGCGCGGTCATGTCCTCGACCCATTTGGCGCTGATCGGTCCGGCAACCTTGGCGCGGAACTCTTCCAGCACCTCGTCCGAGATCATCACCTTTTCAACGCCCTTTTCGGCCAGCACGTCATCCCATTTCTTCAGCAGAGTGCCGTAGTTGGTCAGATAGTGGTCGATGGCCTCGTCGATCGAGCTGTCGAGCGCCGCGCGCTCGTCATCGCTGAGCGCCTCGTAGGCGTCGATATTCACCACCACGGGGCAGTTCACGGTGCCCGGGTTCAGGTTGGCGGTCCACCAGTCGGCCTTGTTGATGGTGCCAAAGCTCAGATGTGCGTGCTGGGCAAAGGCCACGGTATCCACAACGCCCGATTCCATCGCGTTATAGGCCTCGGTCGCAGGCACCGAGGTCGGCACCCCGCCAACCGCCGCGAATGCCGCGCCCAGACCGCCGGTCGCGCGCACCCGCATGCCCTCGAACTCGGCCAGCTCGTCACGCGGCGAACCGGTTCCCACCAGGTTGTATTGCGGCATCGGTGAGGTCATCAGCAGCTTGGCATTCCACTGCGCCATTTCCTTTTGCGCCGCCGGATGGGCATAGACCGCGTTCGACACGGCAACCTCTTCGGCCAGCGTATTCACGCCCAGGAACGGCAGTTCCAGCACCGTGATCGCCCGGTTCTTGTCGGCGTGATAGCCGGCACAGAACTGCGCCATCTCGAACGCACCGATCGAGATCCCGTCCAGGTTCTCGCGGGGCTTGGACAGGCCGCCATAGCTGACATTCAGGGTGAACGACCCACCCGTCTTCTCGCTGACCAGTTCTGCCAGCTTCTCGACATGCTCGGTAAAGGCGCGGCGCTTGCCCCAGACCGACACGTTCCATTCGGTAGCGCCTGCCTCGACGGCAAAAGACACGGTCAGGGCGGCCGCAACTGCGCCGCTCAACATCTTGTTCATCAAGTCTCTCCCTATGCTGCGGTCCTTCCGTCCGGACCGCTTGCGGTCAAGCTAGCGCCAACATGGCAGCATGCCAAGCCCGCAACCCGGCGAGTCGGTCATGCCGCTGCGCAGCATGATTGCCCGGACGAGACCGGCACCGAAACATTATGTCACACCCGAAATGCGGCTTTCGCGCCTTTCGGGAAACCCGGATGGGCCACGACCGCCTCCCGGTCGGGGAAAAATCCTTGACAGGGATAGAGATTGATTTTCATCGGTATTTCCCGGTCAGAGATCACGAAATTTACAAATCACCCCGGCAATCATCAACAAATTTACATTCAATCCCTTGTTTTACAGGTATTTATTTTCTTCTTTTCAGTTTTCGCTATGATTTGCGCAGGGTTGGAACGCAGATCGACAACACCCACGGGGATGGGTGAAAACGGTCGCAATGAAATCAGTGAGAGGGAGGAGCCTCATCCATGTCACCAGCAGCTCAGACCGAGACCAAGCTCTATGCACCGTCCGCCGACACCGTGGCGCGCGCGCATGTGAACGCGGAAACCTATGACCGGATGTATGCCGCCTCGATGGCCGATCCCGAAGGGTTCTGGGCCGAGCAGGGCAAGCGGGTCGACTGGATCAAGCCCTTTACCCAGGTCAAGGACGTCAACTACAATTTCGGCGTGGTTTCGATCAACTGGTATGCCGACGGCACGCTGAACGTCGCGGCCAACTGTATCGACCGCCACCTGGCGACCCGTGGCGACCAGACCGCGATCATCTGGGAGCCGGACTCGCCCACGGAACCCGCCAAGCACATCACCTACAAGGAGCTGCACGGCTCGGTCTGCCGGATGGCCAACATCCTCGAGAGCCTGGGCGTGCGCAAGGGCGACCGCGTGGTGATCTATCTGCCGATGATCCCCGAGGCCGCCTATGCCATGCTGGCCTGCGCCCGTATCGGCGCCATTCATTCCATCGTCTTTGCCGGTTTCTCGCCCGACGCGCTGGCGGCCCGGATCAACGGCTGCGACGCCAAGGTGGTGATCACCGCCGACGAGGCGCCGCGCGGTGGCCGCAAGACGCCGCTGAAATCCAATGCCGACGCGGCCTTGCTGCATTGCAAGGACAGCGTCAAATGCCTGGTGGTCAAGCGCACCGGTGGCCAGACCACCTGGATCGCCGACCGCGACTTTGACTATAACGAGATGGCGCTCGAGGCGTCGGATTACTGCGCGCCTGCCGAGATGGGTGCCGAGGATCCGCTCTTCATCCTCTACACCTCCGGCTCGACCGGCCAGCCCAAGGGCGTGGTGCATACCACCGGCGGCTACCTGGTCTATGCGGCGATGACGCATGAGATCACCTTCGATTACCATGACGGCGACATCTATTGGTGCACCGCCGATGTGGGCTGGGTCACCGGCCACAGCTATATCGTCTATGGCCCGCTGGCCAATGGCGCCACCACGCTGATGTTCGAGGGCGTGCCGACCTATCCCGACGCGGGCCGCTTCTGGGAGGTCTGCGCCAAGCACAAGGTCAACCAATTCTACACCGCCCCCACCGCCATCCGCGCGCTGATGGGTCAGGGCACCAGCTTTGTCGAAAAGCACGACCTGAGCGACCTGCGCCTGTTGGGCACCGTGGGCGAGCCGATCAACCCCGAGGCCTGGAACTGGTACAATGACGTGGTGGGCAAGGGCAAATGCCCGATCGTCGACACATGGTGGCAGACCGAGACCGGCGGCCACCTGATGACGCCGCTGCCGGGCGCCCATGCCACCAAGCCGGGAGCCGCGATGAAGCCCTTCTTTGGCGTGCAGCCGGTGGTGCTCGACCCGCAATCGGGCGTCGAGATCAGCGGCAACGGAGTCGAGGGCGTGCTCTGCATCAAGGACAGCTGGCCGGGCCAGATGCGCACCGTCTGGGGCGATCACGAGCGGTTCCAGAAGACCTATTTCGCCGATTACAAGGGTTACTACTTCACCGGCGACGGTTGCCGCCGCGATGCCGACGGCGACTATTGGATCACCGGCCGCGTCGATGACGTGATCAACGTCTCGGGTCACCGCATGGGCACCGCCGAGGTCGAAAGCGCGCTGGTGGCGCATGCCGCCGTGGCCGAGGCCGCCGTGGTCGGCTATCCGCACGAGATCAAGGGCCAGGGCATCTATTGCTATGTCACCCTGATGAACGACCGCGAGCCGTCGGACGAGCTGATGAAGGAGCTGCGCACCTGGGTGCGCACCGAGATCGGCCCGATTGCCAGCCCGGACGTGATCCAGTGGGCGCCGGGCCTGCCGAAGACCCGCTCGGGCAAGATCATGCGCCGCATCCTGCGCAAGATCGCCGAGAACGACTTTGGCTCGCTGGGCGATACCTCGACGCTGGCCGATCCCTCGGTGGTCGACGACCTGATCGCCAATCGCGCCGGCAAATAAGGGGATGACCATGGACGCTGCCACTCTGACCACCCCCGCCGTTCTGATCCTTCTCGGCCCTCCGGGCGCCGGGAAGGGCACCCAGGCCCGCATGCTGGAAGACAAGTTCGGGCTGGTGCAACTGTCGACCGGCGACCTTCTGCGCGCCGCCGTGGCCGCCGGCACTCCCGCCGGCAAGCAGGCCAAGGCGGTGATGGAGGCGGGCGACCTGGTCAGCGACGAGATCGTCATTGCCATCCTGCGCGACCGGCTGGCCGAGTCCGATTGCGCCAAGGGCGTGATCCTCGACGGCTTTCCCCGCACCACCGTGCAGGCCGAGGCGCTGGACACGCTGCTGTCCGAGAGCGGCCAGCGTATCAACGCCGCCATCAGCCTAGAGGTCGAGGATGCCGAGATGGTTACCCGCATCTCGGGCCGCTACACCTGTGGCGGCTGCGGCGAGGGATATCACGACACGTTCAAGCAGCCGGCCGAGGCGGGCAAATGCGACAAGTGCGGCGGCACCGAAATGAAGCGGCGCGCCGATGACAATGCCGCGACCGTCGCCAGCCGGCTCGAGGCCTATCACGCACAGACCGCGCCGCTGATCGCCTATTACGACGGGCACGGCGTGCTGCAACGGATCGACGCCATGGGCGGGATCGAAGAGATCGCCCAGGGCCTCGCCACCATCGTCAAGGGGGCGATGGCCTAGGCGGGAAAGACCGGGGCGCGGCCCGCGCCGCCCCCACCCCCCGCAAGACAGTTCCGAAGGACCGCCCTGGCGGACCGGAGGAGTCATGCCCGCCGCCAACCGGCGGGTTTCAGGAGTGAGACCGTCCGGGCCGCAGCCGGGCGCCTCAGGAGGAAGCAAGGAGGACCCGCGACATGGCGGACCATACCACCACCTCCGCACAGGTCAGCGATGCCCAAAAGGGCTATTGGCAGGCCAATGTGCGGATCATTCTCATCAGCCTCGTCATCTGGGCGCTGGTGTCTTTCGGGTTCGGCATCGTGCTGCGCCCCATGCTCAGCGGCATCGCCGTGGGCGGTACCGATCTGGGCTTCTGGTTTGCCCAGCAAGGCTCGATCCTGGTGTTCCTGGCGCTGATCTTTTTCTACGCCTGGCGCATGAACAAGCTCGACGCCGAATTCGGCGTGGACGAGGAGTAATCAGCCATGGATCAGTTTACCATCAACCTGCTGTTCGTGGGCGCCTCGTTTGCGCTCTATATCGGCATCGCGATCTGGGCCCGCGCGGGTTCCACATCGGAATTCTACGCCGCCGGGCGCGGCGTGCACCCGGTCATGAACGGCATGGCCACCGCGGCCGACTGGATGTCGGCGGCCTCGTTCATCTCGATGGCCGGTCTCATCGCCTTTGTGGGCTATGACAACTCGACCTTCCTGATGGGCTGGACCGGCGGCTACGTGCTGCTCGCCCTGCTTCTGGCGCCCTATCTGCGCAAGTTCGGCAAGTTCACCGTGTCCGAGTTCATCGGCGACCGTTTCTACAGCTCGACCGCGCGCCTTGTGGCCGTGATCTGCCTGATCGTCGCCTCGGTGACCTATGTGATCGGCCAGATGACCGGTGTGGGCGTGGCCTTCGGCCGCTTCCTCGAAGTGTCCAACACCGCCGGCCTGTTGATCGGCGCCTGTGTGGTGTTCGCCTATGCGGTGTTCGGCGGCATGAAGGGCGTGACCTATACGCAGGTTGCCCAATATGTCGTGCTGATCATGGCCTATACCATCCCGGCCGTGTTCATCTCGCTGCAACTGACCGGCAACCCGATCCCGGGCCTGGGCCTGTTCGGCGACCATGCCGCAAGCGGCGAGCCGCTGCTGGCCAAGCTGGACGCGATCCTGAAAGAGCTGGGTTTCGCCGAATACACCACCCATAACGGCGACACGTTCAACATGGTGCTGTTCACCCTGTCGCTGATGATCGGCACCGCCGGTCTGCCCCACGTCATCATGCGCTTCTTCACCGTTCCCAAGGTGTCGGACGCACGCTGGTCGGCGGGCTGGGCGCTGGTGTTCATCGCGCTGCTGTACCTGACCGCGCCTGCCGTGGGCGCCATGGCCCGCCTGAACATCACCGACATGTTCTGGCCCAACGGCACCAATGGCGAGGCCGTCTCGATCGAGCAGATCGAAACCGACCCGCGCTATGACTGGATGGCCAACTGGCAGAAAACCGGTCTGTTGGGCTGGGAAGACAAGAACGGCGACGGCAAGATCCAGTACTACAACGACGCCTCCGAGGCCATGCAGGCCAAGGCCGCGGAAAAAGGCTGGGCCGGCAACGAGCTGACCAACTTCAACCGCGACATCCTGGTTCTGGCCAACCCGGAGATTGCCAACCTGCCCGGTTGGGTGATCGGTCTGGTCGCGGCCGGTGGTCTTGCCGCCGCGCTGTCCACCGCCGCCGGTCTGTTGCTGGCGATCTCCTCGGCGGTCAGCCATGACCTGATCAAGGGCTCGATCAATCCGGGCATCTCGGAAAAGGGAGAGCTGTTGTCGGCGCGGATCGCGATGGCCGTGGCCATCGGGGTGGCGACCTATCTGGGTCTGAACCCGCCGGGCTTTGCCGCACAGACCGTGGCGCTGGCCTTTGGTCTCGCAGCGGCCTCGATCTTCCCGGCGCTGATGATGGGGATCTTCTCGAAGAAGATCAACAACAGCGGCGCGGTGGCCGGTATGCTGGCCGGTCTGCTGGTGACCTTGCTCTACATCTTCCTGCACAAGGGCTGGTTCTTCATCCCCGGCACCAACTCCTTCACCGATGCCGACCCGCTTCTGGGCACGGTCAAGTCGACCTCGTTCGGCGCCATCGGTGCGGCGGTCAACTTCGGCGTCGCCTATCTGGTCGCCGGCATGACCAAGGAGACCCCGCAGGAAATCAAGGACCTGGTCGAAAGCGTGCGCATCCCCCGAGGCGCAAGCGCAGCTCAGGATCACTGAGATGCAAGGCGGCCCGCACTCCCTCCCGATTGCGGACCGCCTTTACTGACCATGTCCCGCCTGGCCCTGTCCCGGCGGGACTTTTTCATTCAAGACCCGGTGTTGAGCCATGCCCCTTACCCCTGACCAGATCACCCGTTTCCTGAAATCGGTGCACCCCTATGATGCGCTGCCGCTGGAAGAACTGGAGCGGATCGCCACCCGGCTGGACGCCTGGGAGGTCGAGCGCGATTTCGCCGTCTATGATCTGGGCGAGAAACTTCCGGGCCTGTTCATCGTCTACGAGGGCCAGATCGAGATCCGCGACGAGAACGGCGCGGTGGTCTCGCATCTGGGCCTGCGCAATTCCTTTGGCGAACGTGGCCTGTTGCGAGACGGGCACGCCGTCACCTCGGCCCGGGCCGATGCCCGTTCGGTGCTGCTGGTGCTGCCGCCCGATCTGTTCACGGACCTGATGGCCGCCCATCCGGTGGTGGCAAAGTTCTTCAACCGTGCCCGCGCGCCGCGCCCGCAGGTGCAGAGCCTTGCGACCAGCCGGGTCGAAACCCTGATGGCCCGCGATCCGGCCACCTGCGCGCCCGGCGCCACGGTGCAGGCGGCGGCGCAGGAGATGCGCGCGCGCGGCATCTCCTCGCTCTGCGTCTGCGAAGGCGAGGCGCTGGTCGGCATCCTCACCCAGCGCGATCTCTCGGGCAAGGTGGTGGCCGAGGCGCGCAGCCCCGACACACCCGTGGCCCAGGTGATGACCCCTGCCCCTCTGACCCTCGCCCCCTCGGCCATCGGATCGGACGTGCTGCACGCGATGATGGAGCACCATATCGGCCATATCCCGATTGTCGAAGCCGGGCGGCTGGTGGGCATGGTCACCCAGACCGACCTGACCCGGTTCCAGGCGGTCTGTTCCGCCGAGCTGGTCAGCCGCCTCGCCCGTGCCACAAGCGCCGCCGAGATGGCCGAGGTTACCGCCGAGATCCCGCGCCTGCTGGTGCAGCTGGTCGCCGGAGGCAACCGGCACGAGGTGGTCACCCGCCTGATCACCGATATCGCCGACACTGCCACCCGCCGCCTGCTGGCACTGGCCGAGGAGAAGCTGGGACCGCCGCCGGTGCCCTATCTCTGGCTTGCCTGCGGCAGCCAGGGTCGCCAGGAACAGACCGGCGTCTCGGATCAGGACAATTGCCTGCTGTTGGACGATGCGGTGACCGAGGATCAGATGCCCTATTTCCGGGAACTGGCGCAGTTCGTCTGCGACGGGCTCAACACCTGCGGCTATGTCTATTGCCCGGGCGACATGATGGCCACCAACCCGCGCTGGTGCCAGCCGGTGCGGGTCTGGCGCGACTATTTCCGCGGTTGGATCGCCAAGCCGAACCCCGAGGCGCAGATGCTGGCCAGCGTGATGTTCGACCTGCGCCCGATCGGCGGGCATCAGGCGCTGTTCACCGATCTTCAGGCCGAAACCCTGCGGGCGGCGCGGGCCAATTCGATCTTTGTCGCCCATATGATCTCGAACTCGCTGAAACACACGCCGCCGCTCGGCCTGTTGCGCGGTTTCGCCACCATCCGCTCGGGCGAGCATCGCAACACGCTCGACCTGAAACACAACGGTGTGGTGCCGGTGGTCGATCTGGGCCGCATCTATGCGCTGCAAGGCGAGCTGACCGAGGTCGGCACCCGCGCCCGGCTCGAGGCCGCCGAGGCGGCGGGCGTGCTCAGCCCGTCCGGCGCGCGCGACCTCAAGGACGCCTATGACCTGATCGCCGAAACCCGGCTGGAGCATCAGGCCGCGCTGGTGCGGCGCGGCGAGGCGCCGGACAACTACTTGGCGCCTACGTCTTTGTCGGACTTTGAGCGAAGTCATCTGCGCGACGCGTTTGTGGTGGTAAAGACGATGCAATCGGCCGTGGGCCATGGCAAAGGCATGCTGAGCTGACCGGCGCGCGGGGCAGAGATTTTTCGACGAAAAATCTTGCCCCTGCCGAACGGTTGGCGGCCTGGAAGGCTGGAGGAGAAAGGCGATGTTTCTGGAACTGATCGGAACGTTGGTGGCAGGTCTGGCCATGGCTGGCGTGGTCATGGCGCTGAACCGGCTGTTGGGCGGGCGCCTGCCGCGCTGGCTGGCACCGGTGGCCGCTGGCTGTGGCATGATCGGCGTGACCATCGCCAGCGAATATGGCTGGTATGCCCGCACCCGAGCCGCCCTGCCCGAGGGCATGGTGGTCGTCGAAACGGTGGAAAGTCGCGCCCTCTACCGCCCCTGGACTTATCTGGTGCCGTTTGTCGACCGCTTCGCCGCGCTGGATGCCACCAGCCTCAAGACCCATCCGGGTCAGCCCGGTCAGCGCCTGATCGATCTCTATTTCTTTGGTCGCTGGGCCGCGGTCAACCGCGTGCCGGTGCTGGTCGACTGCGACGGCCAGCGCCGCGCCAGCCTGGCCGATGGCGCCGAGTTTGCCGCCGATGGCAGTGTCGCGGGTGCCGACTGGCGCCGCCCGCCGCAGGGCGATCCGCTCATCCAGGCCGCCTGCGAGGTGTGACATGCTGACCGGATTGAGCCTGCGCCTGCGCATCTTTCTCTTCTTCTGCCTGCTCGCGGCAGGAGGCGTGGCTGTCGTCCTGGGCGCGCTCTGGCTGGCCTATGTCCGCGCGGGCAGCTCCGACTTGCTCGACGCCTTCGTGCTGGCGGCGCTGGCAGCGGGCTTTGGCCTTCTGGCGCTGGTGGCGGGGGTCTGGCTGCTGTTCGACGAGAATGTCGCCAAGCCGATCGAGCGCCTGTCGGCCAGCATGCGCGCCCGCGCTCATGCGGGTGTGGCGGGCGAGCTGGACCTGCACGCGGCACGCTACCTGGGCGATCTGGCGCCTGCCGCCGCCGGGCTGGCGGGCCAACTCAGCAGCAACGCCATGGATACCGCCGCAGCCGTCGCATCCGAGACCGCGCATCTGGCCGCCGAGACCGCCCGGCTGACCGCGCTGTTGACCGAGATCCCGGTGGCCATGCTGCTCGCCAACCCTGCCCATCAAATCGTGCTTTATGACGGTCAGGCGGCGGGCGTGCTGGCGCAGATCGCCCATCCCCGGCTCAACGCCTCGCTGTTCGACTATTTCCAGCGCGACGGGCTGGAGCGTGCCTATGCAAGGCTGGTCAAGTCCGGGCTGGAGCAGAGCTGTACCCTGACCGGCACCGACGGCGCGCAAAGCTATCAGGCGCGGATGAAGCCCTTGGGGGACGCGCCGGGTTACATGCTGATCCTTGACGAGGCCAGCAGCCGCATCGCCCCCGAAGCGGCGCGGCCGCTGGTCTATGATTTCGACCTGCTCAGCCAGCCCGCCGAGGCGGCGCTGGAGGCGCGCGGTCTCGACAGCCTTGTCTTTGCCGTCTTCGACACCGAGACCACCGGGCTCCTTCCGCACAAGGACGAGATCGTGCAGATCGGCGCAGTCCGCGTGGTCAAGGGCCGCATCGTGCCGGGAGAGCGCATCGACCAGCTGGTCAACCCCGGTCGCCCGATCCCGTCCGCCTCGACCAAGGTGCATGGCGTGTCCGACGCGATGGTGGCCGATGCCCCCGATATCGTGACCGCTGCGCGGCAGTTCCACCACTTTGCCCGCGACGCGGTGATCGTTGCCCATAACGCGCCTTTCGACATGGCGTTTCTGCGTCGTCACGGTAAACGTTGCGGGTTGGAGTGGGATCACCCTATCCTCGACACGGTGCTGCTTTCGGCAGTGCTGTTCGGCGCCAGCGAGACCCACACGCTCGACGCGCTCTGCGACCGGCTGGGCGTCACCATTCCCGCACCGCTGCGTCACACCGCGCTGGGCGATGCCCAGGCCACCGCCGAGGTGCTGTGCCGGATGCTGCCGATGCTGCGGGCGCGCGGGCTCGAGACCTTTGGCGCGGTGATTGGAGAAACCCGCAAACACGGGCGATTGCTCGAGGATCTGAACTGAGCCGGTCGCGACCCGACCTTCATGTGGCGCAATTCAAACATCAAAAACGCATATTTTGGTGTTTTGCTGCGGGAATGAACCGCAAACCCGATCTCTCGACCGCCGAAAGTCATGCGATCCCCGGCATGGACAATCCCGCCCCGCCATGGCACGTGGGGGCGCGTTCCCGACCCGAGGCTGAGATGACCGAGACCACATTCACCCCCGGCCCCGACAGCGCCCGCGCCTTTCGCGACGCGCTGGGCTGTTACGGGACCGGTGTGACCGTGATCACCGCGCAATCCGCGCGGGGGCCCGCCGGGATCACCGCCAATTCCTTTGCCTCGGTCTCGCTGGAACCGGCGCTGGTGCTGTGGAGCCTGGCCAACACATCCGCCCGTTTCGAAACCTTTGCCAATACCCGCCACTACGCGATCCATGTGATGGCCGAAGGTCAGCACGCGCTCGCACAGCGATTTGCGCTGGACGGGCTCGACTTCAGCGGCATCGACTGGGCGCCGGGCCTGAACGGGGTGCCGACACTGGCCGGGGCACTGGCCCGGTTCGATTGCGAGATCCAGGCCCGTCACCCGGCGGGCGACCACCTGATCCTGGTCGGCGAGGTCCTGCGCGCCACCCATCGTCCCGGCAAGGGACTGATGTTCAAGCGCGGCCAGTATGGCGGTTTCACAGACCTGCTCTGACCGCGCCTGTTGCCAGGCTCAGGACCCATTCATCCTGCACCTAAAGGCTGATAACTGCCCGCAACTCGGCCGGCGAGACCCCGTCCGCCTGACCGTTGAGCACAACCCGGCCCGCGTCGAGGCCCAGATAACTGTCCGCGACGCCGGTCAGAAACCCCAGGTTCTGTTCACACAGCAGGATCGCGGCACCCGCCGCCGACCGCTCCTTCAGACTGTCGGCCATCAAACCGATATTCTCGGGCTGCACGCCTTCGGAAGGTTCATCGAGAACGATCAGCACCGTGTCCTCTATCATGGCGCGGACAAAGGCGAGGATCTTCCGCTCGCCGCCGGACATCGTACCGGCGGGTTGCTCCAGCCGTTCACCGAGCCTCGGGAACCGGTCAAGGAACCGGTCCGGCGCCTCGCGGGTCGGGCCAAGCGTCAGGTTCTCCCGCACCGTCAGGTCATCGAACACCATACCGGTCTGCGGCATGTAGCCGATGCCAAGCCCGCGGCGCTGATGCGGGCGCAGCGTCGTGACCGTCCGGCCCTGAAACCGGATCTCGCCCGCGGCGGGGATCAGGCTGCCCTGCACAAGCCGCGCAAGTGTGGTCTTGCCCACCCCGTTCCGGCCGAGCACGCCCAGGATTTGGCCCGCCGCGATCCGAGCCGACAGATCGAACACGACATTGGTATCGCGATAGCCACCGGTCAGCCGGTCGATCTCTAACAGCGCGCTCATTTCGTGCCTCCGGCATAGACGGCCTGCACCGCCGGGCTGCGCCGCACGGTGGCGTAGCTGTCATAGGCCAGCACCTGCCCCAGATGCAGGACCAGCACCTTGTCCGAGATCGCCTCGACAATGCTCATGTCATGTTCGATGACGATGACCAGACCACCGGTCTGCGCCTGATAGTCTCGTACCAGGTCGGTCATCAGCGCGGTTTCATCCGGCGACAGGCCCGCGCAGGGCTCATCAAGCAGCAGGACAGGCGGTTCGGCCGCGATGGTCATCGCGTATTCCAGGAACTGGCGATGGCCCTGCGGCAGTTGGCTGACCGGCTTGCCGGTTTCGGTGCCAAGCGGCACCGAGGGGGTCGCAAGCAGTCTGGACAGGGCGTCCGAACGCCATCGAAAGGTGGCGGGGTGCAACAGGTCTCGCAGGCGCGCGCGATTGGCCATCATCGCGATCGACAGGTTTTCGGCGACGCTCATGGAAAAGAACACCGACGGCACCTGCAACTTGCGCCCGATGCCGCTGCGCAGCGCCTTGTACGGCGGGCGCGAGGCGATGTCATGCGCCCCCAGCAGGATGCGCCCGCCGGTGATCGGCAGATTGCCGGTGAGCGTGTTGAGCGTGCTGGTCTTGCCCGCTCCATTCGGCCCGATCACGCTGACGATGCCCTTGCGCGGCAGTTCGAAGGTGACGCCGTTCAGGATACGGACGACGCCGATCCGCAGGTGCACATCGTCAAAGCGCAGCGGCCCCGCCAGATCGGCCACCCGCGCGGGCGGCGCGGCAAGCGGCGCTGGTGGGGTACCTGCCTGCCTGGGCCCGATGCGCCGCAGGGCGCTGTCCAGCAATTCGGCTATGCCACCCGGCGCCCGCAACACCACGAGGATGAAGACAACGGCCATCAACAATTCCCAATAAGGTAAGCTGTCGCGCAGCTCGGCCGAGGCCCAGCCCACGCAGACCGCCCCGATCAGGGGGCCGAACACATGGAACCGCCCGCCGACGGCGGTCAGGATCACCAGCTCGGCCGACAGGCCAAACCCGGTCGCGGTGGGTGTCACGATACCCTGATGCGAGGCGAAGAGCCCCCCGGCCAGCGCCGCGATCACGGCGGAAACGGCAAAGGCCGCCCCCTTGAGCGCATGTGTCGGAAAGCCCAGCAACTGCAATCGCGGCTCGTTATCGGCCACCGCCCGCATGATCAGGTTGACGGGCAGCCGGTTCAGCAGCAACAACAGCAGGCTGACCGAAACCGCGACCGCAACGATGACGTAATAGAACCCGCCGAACGGGTCCAGATTGCCAAGGCTCTGGTACCCGCTCATCCCGTTGAACCCGCCCGTCAGCCCGGTCGCGGTCCCCGCAATCTGTTCGGCGATCATCACCAGCGCCAGCGTGATCAGCGAGAAATAGGGGCCGCTCTCGTTCCGGCCGCGAAAGATCAGCGCGGCAAGGACAAAGGCGCACAGGGCGATGGCCAGCAACACGCCAAGCGCCAGAGACAGCTCCGCGATCAGCCCCGGATCGGCGCGCAGGGTGATGGCGGTGGCATAGGCGGCGATACCAAAGAACAGCGCCTGTCCCAGCGGCAGCACCCCGGTCTTGCCCCAGAGAAAGCCGATCCCCTGCGCGGCGATGCCATAGATCAGGTATAGCCCGATCTGATAGGCCGCGAAATCGCCGAACAGCTCCGGGATCAGCAGCAGGGCCGCCAAGAGCAGGCTAGCGGGAAGAAGAACGGAGACCATCGGGTTTCAGCCACAGAAAGAGAATGGAAAGGACGAGGACGGCCAGATAGCCATGGGTCTGACTGGCCACCGCCCCAAGCACGGATTGGGTTCCGGCGATGACGCCTGCGCCGATGGCCAGCCCCTCCAGGCTGCCAAGCCCGCCAACGACAAGGGCAAAGAAGGAGCGGATCAGGTAGTCGAGGCCCATCATCGGCTCGATCCGGATGGTCGGGGCCAGGATCAGCCCGGCCAGCCCGGCGGTGGTGCAGCCAAAGACGAAGGCGCCCGCCGACAGGCGCGCGGTGTCGATGCCGATGGCCTGGGCCAGGTCAGGATTGCCGACCATCGCCTTGATCCGGGTCGCCACGCGCGACCGCGCGTTCCACCAGTACAGCACCGCGAACCCCGCCAGGATACCGGTGATGACCGCGATCCGGTAAGCGGGATACTCGGCGCCGAACAGGCTGAGCGTGCCGGCGATGGGCGGGTTGACCGATTGATATCCGCGGCCAAAGATCAGCTCCACCGCTTCGCGCAGCAGGATGGCAATGCCCCATGTGGCCAGCAGGCTGTCGAACATCCGACCATAGAGATGGCGGATGATGGTGCGTTCCAGCACAAGGGCAACCGCTGCCACCGTCAGCAGGCAGACCGGCAGTTGCAGCCAGCCCGGCAGCCCCAACGAGGCGGTGATGACCGGGGCATAGGCCCCGATCATCACGAATTCGCCATGCGCCATGTTCATGATCCCGAGCTTGCCGAACACGATGGCAAGTCCCAGGGCAACCAGCGCCAGCGTGCTGATCTGCCAGGCGAGGTTGAGCAGCAGGACAGAAGACATCGGCCCGGTCAGTCCGCGCAGGCTTCGGACGAGGCGACATTCTCGAACGCAGCGACGATCTCGAAGGCACCGCCGCTGCCATCGGCCAGATAGACCGTCTGCGCCATGTGCCGCCCGGTCAGGGTGTTGGTGCCCCGTGGCGTGGTCCATGTGGTGCCCTCGGCGGCGGCATCCATCGCGGCCACGTCGAGACTGCCGGCCTTGTCTGCCAGCGCGGCCAGCAGCATCAGACCCTCATAGGCCGATTGCCCCAGACCGTTGAGCGCCGGCGCCCCGTCCCCAAAGGCCGCCGCATATTCCGCCGCAAAGGTGGCGGCGGCCTCGGTCTCGATCGCGGCGAAATAGCCCGCGCTGGAATAGAGCCGGTCGGCATTTGCGGCGCCGATCCCGGCCAGCGTGTTTTCTTCGATCAGCGTCCCCAGCCGGATCGCCTGATCGTCCAGACCGAACCCCGCAAAGCTGACATTGAACCCGACCGAGCCGCCGCCGACCAGCGTGATCAGCACCGCGTCGGCGCCGCTCTCGCGGATGCGTTGCAGCGACGAGTCGAATTCGCTGACGGTGAAGGGCACGTATTCCTCGCCGACGACCTCGCCGCCCGCCTCGGCGATGTAACCCTTTGCAAGCGCGTTGGTATCGCGGGGCCAGTTATAGTCGTGGCCGATCAGATACCATTTCGACACCCCCTCGCGCTCGGCCAGATAGGGGATCACCGGTGCCAGCTGCTGGCTGGGCGTCTCGCCGGTGACATAGAGCCCGTCGGCGCAGGAATTGCCCTCGTAGACCGGCGTATAGACATAGGGGACCTGTCCGTTGAACCGCCCGATCAGTGCCTCGCGCACAGCCGAATCGTGCATGCCGACAAAGGCCTGCGCGCCCTGCCCCTTCCACAGGCGCAGCGCCGCCTGTGCCGCCTCTGCCGGGGGCACACCGACATCGGCAAAGAGCAGTTCGATCCGCTCGCCATTGATGCCGCCACCGGCATTGATTGCCTCGGCCGCCAGCATGGCCGAATTGCGGGTCGACGGGCCGAACAGGCCCGCCGGGCCGCTGTCGGGCACCAGCATGCCGACCTTGATATCGGCGGCGGCGACCCCAGCCCCAAGAGCCAGCGCCATGGCCGCGCCCGAACAGAGCTTTGTCATAGTTTTCAACATGGTGGATCTCCCTTTGGTAAGTTCGGCGTCTATTGCGCCAGTACGTGTTCCGCCGCCCGTGCCAGCGCGAGCAGCGACAGGTCCCCACCCGGCAGGGCATCGAGCTCGATGCCGACGGGCAGCCCCGAAGACACCGGACAAGGGAGCGAGATCCCGGGCGCGCCGATATTCGGCGCCAGATCGGTGTTTCGGATATAGGTCGCGAAGGTCGGCACCCGCGCGCCGTTCAGCTCGACGGTTTCGTCCTCGCCGATCGGGCGGGCGGTCAGGGGCGTGGTGGGAAAGACGATGGCGTCCAGCGCATTGTCCGCGAACACCCGGTTGTAGATGCGCAGCATCGCCGGGCGATGCACCATCATCGCCTCGTCATAGGCCTGAAACGGGATCGCGCCCCCACCCAGCTGACTGGCGATGAATCCCTTGACGTCGGGTGATCCGATCCCCTCGACCAGCGCGTCAAAGCTGATGCCCGGCGCGTGTTCGGCAAGGTATCCGGGCAGGTCGCGCACGACCTCGAACAGCCCGACCGGAATGCTGAACGCCTCGGCATGGGCCCAGATATCCTGCAAGGAAATATCGACAAGCGTGGCGCCCGCGGCCTCCAGTCGAGCCAGCGCCGCCTGGGTGGCGGTTTCGACGGCCGGATCGAGGTTGTCGTAGAACCGGGATTTCGGCAGTCCCAGCCGAACGCCGCTCAGGCTGTGCCGCGGCTCCGCCGCCTGACCGGTCACGACCCGGTCCAACAGGGCGATATCGGCCACGCTTCGTGCAAAGGATCCCACCGTGTCCAGCGTGTGCGAGATCGGCACCACCCCGTCGCCCGGATAACGTCCGGTGCTGGGCCTGAACCCGACCGTGCCGCATAACGCGGCCGGGATGCGACAGGACCCGCCTGTATCGGTGCCCAGGCCCAGCGGAAAGATGCCCGCGGCAATGGCGGCAGCGGTACCGCCCGAGGAGCCGCCGGGGATCAGGGCCGGGTCATGCGGATTGCGCACCGGTCCGGTGACCGCATTGTTCGAGGTGATCCCGAAGGCCAGTTCGTGCATCCCGGACTTGGCGCCGACAAACCCGCCCGCCGCGCGGATGCGCCGGACGATGCCGGCCTCGGTGGCGGGCCTGTGCCCCAACAGCGCGCCGGTTCCGCCCGAGGTCGGATAGGTCGTGGTGTTGATGTTGTCCTTGACCACGATCGGCAGCCCGGCCAGCGCCCCGTCCGGCGTGGCGGCAACGGCCTCTTCGGCCTCGCGGATGCATTGGGCCGCGTCAAAGCCTTGCAGCGCGTTCAGCCCGGCGTGCCGTGCGGCCCGTTCCGCCAGCGCCGCCGCATAGTCGCCCGCCGAGACCACCCCTTCGCGGATCGCGGCAACCGCCCCCACCGCATCCAGACGTTCCAAATCCAGCGCCATTCCTGCCTCCCTGATGACTGGAGGACAGGATAGAAAGCGGCGCGGTCAGCTGCCTATCATCACAAATGATGATTTTTCTCGGCCAGAAACTGGGCCAGCTGGGTGCGCCGGTTCAGCCCCGATTTGCGAAAGATCGCGGCGATATGCGACCGCAGCGTCGGCTTGGAAAACCCCAGCTTGCCGCAAATCTCGTCATCGGTCAGACCGGTCACCAGAAGATCGGCCACCTCGGCCTCGCGCACAGTGAACCCCAGATCGCCCGCGATCTGGGCAAAGCGCAGCGACGGCATCTGCACCTGGGCGGTTCGCGCCCGGATCAGGGCATTGACCAGGCTCGGCCCCACCGCATCGACAATCTGGGCATCGCGCGGGGTGAAATCCTCGCGATTTGAGCCGCGCCAGATCCTGAGGTCACCGATATTGTCGCCCCGGTCATAGGCAAAGAAATTCAGCCCATAGCACAGACCGTCCTGTTTGAGAAAATCGTTGAAGAACTCGGTCCTGACCAGACGGTCATGCCGCATCACCTCGCTGACCGGCGTCGCCTTCTTGCGCTTTTGCAAGGTGGGCGTGATCGGGTCGTGAAACTGGAAATAGCCTTCGTAACGGCGCAGGTTGTCATCGGTCATGTTGATCTGGACACATGAGACGAATTGCTGCCGGTCGTCGTCCCAGACATAAGAGGCAAAATAGTCGGCCTTGAGCAGGTCGAGCATCTTTTGTCCCACGCGGCGGCGCACCTCGGAATGGTCGAATTCGCCACTCAGATCTCGCATGATCGAAAAGATCAGGTCCGCTTCTTCATCGGTGAGTTTCACGGTTTCCGGCCCCTCGGGATAGCCGCTACATTGTTTCAACACCCCCTGCTCTGGGCAAGTGGGTTCGCACAGCTGGCGGATGTCCCGGACCGGCGGACTATTCGTCCGGGGTGGCGTGTACCGCCAGCAGGTCCAGTTCCGCCTCTTGCGGCTGGATGGTGCGATAGGCCTCGCGCACGCCCGCCTCGGTCAGCTCGCGCGCCACGGTCAACAGGGTGTTGGGGTCATGACCGTCACACAGATCGGCCATCTGCGCGATCTCGCCCCGCGCCACCTCCAGCGCCGCCTCGACCGACGGCGCGCCGTAATGGCTTACGAAATGGCGGGCCAGGTTCTCGGCCAGCGCCGCCACCTCGCCCTCCTCGATCCGGGTCACCGCCACGAAGGTGACCCGCCCGAAGGTCTCCAGCCCCAACCAGCCATTGGCAAAGGCCTGCCGCGCCTTGCCTTCCAGATCGGCCTCGGACCAGTTCGAAAACTCGAACCCGCCCGAGACGCACCACTCGCCGGTGCGCGCCGGGCTGTGAAAGACCCTCAGGTCGCTTTCGTCGAAATGAATGGCCCGGGCCAGGTTCATGAGCGGTCCTCCAACAGATCGGTCAGCGGGATCAGCCGGGTTTCGGCGCCGATACGGATCAGCATGCCGAACCGTTCGTCGACACCCAGAAAGGTTCCGGTGCAGTCCGCGCGCGTGATCTCTTCGCCGACGCCGCGCGCCAGGCCCAGCCATTCGGCATGCAGCGGCGCGTTGCCCTCGTCCTCCCACCGGTGGATCCAGGTCATCACATGGCGGGCCCAGCTTTCCAGCAGGGTGGTGGCCGCCACATCGGCGCAGCCTTCCTCGTACAGCGCGGTCTCGTCGGGATGCGCGCCGGGCATGTCCGAGGTGGGCAGCAGCGCCAGATCGAGCCCGATCACCAGCCAATCGGGCTGCGCCTGCGGGTCGCGGGTCGAGGCCGCCATGCAAAGCCGTCCGCAGCGACCGCCATTGACATGGATGTCGCCCGCCCAGCCCAGATGCACCGCCACCTCGGGCGGGGCCAGCGCCCCCAGCGCGTTCTGAAATCCCACCGCACATAGCGGCAGCATCGCCATCGCCTCGGCCAGCGCCACCTCGGGCGCCAGCACCAACGCCGCGCGCAGCCGGTCGGCCTGCACGCTGTGCACCACCGTCCCGCCGTCACAGCCAAGCGCCGCCATGGCCTGCGCCCGCTCGAAAGGGTCGTCGCCCCCCTGGGCGGCGACGCCCTGCATCAGCGGCGGAAAGGTGGGCGCAGTCATGCCTGGCCCTTGGCGATCAGGTCGCGGGCGATCCTGCGGAACGCCTCGGCCTGCGGGCTGTCGGGCTTGCTGACAACGATCGGCGCACCGCCGTCGGCGGCGACCCGGATGTCGAGGTGCAGCGGGACCTCACCCAAAAGCGGCACGCCCAGCTTCTCGGCCTCGGCCGCGACGCCGCCATGGCCGAACACATGTTCCTCATGCCCGCAATTGGAACAGATATGGGTCGACATGTTCTCGATCATGCCCAGAATCGGGGTCTTGAGCTGGCGGAACATGTCGATCCCCTTGCGGGCATCGATCAGCGCCACGTCCTGCGGGGTCGAGACCACGATGGCGCCGTCAACCGCGAATTTCTGGCTCAGCGTCAGTTGCACGTCGCCGGTGCCCGGCGGCAGATCGACGATCAGCACATCCAGCCCGCCCCATTGCACCTGGTTCATCATCTGTTGCAGCGCGCCCATCAGCATCGGACCGCGCCAGACCACCGCCTGACCCTCGTTGGTCATCAGTCCCATCGACATCATGGTCACGCCATGATTGCGGAGCGGCAGGATGGTCTTGCCATCCGGGCTGGCCGGTCGGCCCGAAACGCCCAGCATGCGCGGCTGCGAGGGGCCATAGACATCGGCGTCCAAGAGGCCCACGCGCCGCCCTTCGGCGGCCAGCGCACAGGCGAGGTTGGCCGAAACGGTGGACTTGCCCACGCCACCCTTGCCCGAGGCGACCGCCACGATGCGATCGACACCGGCGACCGGCTGCGGCCCCTGCGGTGCCGCCTTGGGGCGCGGCTTCAGATCGGGCGGCGCCTTGTCGGAATGCGCCGTCATCATGGCCGAGACCTTGGCCACACCCTCGACCATCTGGGCGGCCTTCTCGGCGGCGGCGCGCACCGGCTCCATCCGCTCGGCCAGCTTGGGGTCGATCTCGATGACAAAGCGCACGGTATCGTCCTCGACATTCAGCGCGCGCACGATGCCGGCGCTGACGATGTCCTGCCCGGACACCGGGTCGGTGATCTTCTTGAGATTGGCCAGAACGGCCTCGCGCAGGCTCATGCGTCACCATCCTTGATCAGGCCGGTGACCTCGTGGCTGACATCCAGCCCCTCGATCGTCAGCACCACACGGGCGCGAAAGGCGCCGCCCTCGGGGCTGCCCGCCTTGCGCAACCCCTCTTCGATCGCCTGCTGGCCGGTCACGCCCACCTGCTTGAGGAACTTGCGCATCGACATGTTGTAATCGCCGCTCATGGCCCGGTCTCTCCTGTATCCCACGCGTCATTTGACGCAGTGCCCGCGCCGCCGTTAGGCTGCGGGACATGCGACATGCCCTCTTGTGCCTCAGCCTGCTCGCCTTCGCCACCCCCTGCATCGCGCAGGAGGAGATTGGTCTGGCCAGCCCCGAGGCCGTGACACGGTCGGGTCTTCTGCAACATATTCTGCCGCGCTTCTCGCTCAAGACCGGAATCCGCGTTGTCGCGGATCCGGCAGGACCCATGCGGCTGGTTGTCGAGGGTGACGGCGCCCGGGTGTTCCGACAGGGCGATACGGTCTATCTGCTCCAGATCGGCGCCGAGCCACGACAGGAGCGGTTCCGCGACTGGATGCAATCGGAGATCGGTCAGCGCACGATCGAGAGTTTTACCCCCGCCGACGGACCCGCATTCGTCGCGCTGCGGGACGAAGCGGCGACGGAAGAGACCGTCGATTTCGAGGGCGACGCGGCGCTTGGGGCCAAGCTGGCCCAGGGTAAATGCGGTCGCTGCCACGTGACAGGTACCGAGAACCGGATGAAGGGGATCGGGTCGACCCCCTCTTTCGCGGTGCTGCGCAGCCTGCCCGACTGGGACGCGCGGTTTCAGCAATTCTATGTGTTGCGCCCGCATCCGGCCTTTACCCAGATTCCGGGCGTCACCGCGCCATTTGACGCCGAACGTCCGCCGCCGATCCACCCGGTGACGGTGACGATCGAGGAACTGGAGGCGATCCTGGCCTTCGTCGCGGCCACCGGCGCCGCCGATCTGGGCGCGCCGCTGATCGTGAAGTGACAGGCGACAAGCGCTGCGGTTGCGACCGGGCGCCCAGCAGATTTTTCGACGAAAAATCTGCGCCTCCGGCGGGAGTATTTTGGGGCGAAATGAAGACAAGGGCGCCTATCAGTGATCCTTGCGTTTGGTGAAATAGTCCTCGGTCGTGACGGTTCTTGGTTTGGGCTTGGATGCGAAGGGATTGTTTTCCTGCTCGAAATGAGCGCCCACCCGACAATTGTCGCACATCTGGATCATGCGGGCCTGGGCACTTTCAGCAAACATCGGATGCGTACCCGCCAGCTTCTCCATGATCCGCTCGACGGTGGAGCGGACCCCGAAGAGCGTCCCGCATTCGATACAGGCAAAGGGTTCTTCCTCGTTCAGCACCTGCTGCCCCAGCGCCGCATCCGACAGGTCGAGCCGGGGAACCAGCGTGATCGCCCGTTCCGGACAGATGGTCCGACAGATGCCGCATTGCAGGCAGGCGTCCTCCTGAAAGTTCAGCTGTGGCAGGTCGGGATTGTCGATCAGCGCCCCCGACGGGCAAAGCGACACGCAGCTGAGGCAGAGCGTGCAGGCATCTGTATCAACGGCCACCGCGCCATAGGGCGCGCCTTGCGGCAGATCCAGCACCGGCCCGCCGGGATTGAGGGCCTGCGCCGCCAGCCGGGTGATCTGGCGCCGGTTGCCAAGCGGCAGGACCGGGTCCGCAAGCGGTTCCGGCACCGGCGCGGCGTAAAGGTGATCCGAGAGCGCATCGGGATCGGCAATATCGAGCAGTTCCAGCCGGCCCGCCCCGGCAATCGCATCTGCCAGCGTGCGCTCGCGGGTCAGCGCGTCCTGCTCGGTGCGTGGACCCATCAGCACGGACAGGCTGGCAAACCCATGTGCCAGCGCCGCCAGCATCTCGGCATGGCCCAGGCCCGAGACGGTGCCCAGCTCCAGCGGGATCACATCGGCGGGCAAGCCGCGCCCGAACCGGGCCGCGAGGCGGATCATCTCGGCCCCATGGGCATCATGCACCAGCAAGCGCGGCGCCACCCCGCCTGCCCCGCGATAGGCCCGTGCCAGCCGCTGCATCCGCGCCAAGAGCGCCGCCACGGTCGGTGCCTCGTAGGTGATCGCGGTCGAGGGGCACAGCGCCGCGCAGGCGCCACAGCCGGCACAGACCATCGGGTCGATCGCCACATGGTCCCCCGCCGGGGTGATCGCACCGGTCGGGCAGATATCGAGGCAATTGGAACACCCCCGCTGTCCGGCGCGCGAATGGGCGCAGAGACTGTCATCGAGCCGCACATAGAGCGGTTTCTCGAATGTGCCGGTCAGTTGCACTGCCTCGAGCGCCAGCCGCGCCACCGCCAGCGGATCGCGCGGGTCGGCGCGCAGATAGCCTTCGCGCTTGTCGGGGGCCGGGACAAGGGGCATTCCTCCGGTCAGGTCGATCACGATATCGCAGGCCGACTGCGCGCCATCGCGCGCCGGGCCAAAGGCAAATCCGCCCCGCCCGCCCGGCATCAACTGACGGAACCCGTCGATCCGGACGCGAAAACCACCCAGCGCCCCCTCGATCCGCGTCAGCCGTCCCGCCACCACGTCATAGGCCCGGCTGAGTGGCGGTTCTTCGTCACTCAGCAGCACCGTGACCGCCAGCGTTCCGGTCAGCCGCTCTGCCAGATCGCAGGCCACATCCGCCGGTCCGGCAATCAGGCAGGTGCCCTCGCTGATCACGTCGACCGCGGGTGGGGCTGCAACGGGCATCAGCGCCTCGGCGGCCAGCGCCGCCATCTTGGGCGTGGCCTGTGCGCCCTGATCCGACCAGCCCGCGCGGTCGCGCAGATCGACAAAGCCGGGCGTTTCGACCCCAAGTTCAGCGGCCAGATCGGTGAACACCGCCTGTTCCTGGCCACAGGCGATCACCACATCGCCCGCCTGCATCAGCTCTGCCGCCTTGCCGATCTCGTCGGTGCAGAGCGCGCGAAAGACGCGCGAACAGGCAGCCCCGCAACCGCTGGCGATCCGTTCGCGGTCCAGGCTCTGGCTGCCGCCGCAATCGCACAAAATCAACGTCTCGGTCATGTCGCTCCCCTTTCGCCCGGGGCCGAGCTTGGCCCAGCCCGGCCCGCCGGTAAAGCCCCCGATCGCGCCATCCAACCGGCATCGCCTGTGCGGCACGAGCCATACTAAAGTCCTATTGCGCCTTGGCCCGATTTCACTCTGCGCATGAAACTGGTCAACTCTTCAGGCCAATCCGGGAAAAAGACTTGGCAGACCGGATATTCCGTCCCATAGTTTCCGGTACGGAAAGAAGGGGAGAGCTTTCCGGGGAGGAGCATGTGGCCCAGGCCGCCGGAATTCACATCGAGATGCCGCTGGGCGTTGTCGTCCGCAAAACACCGGGGGTGACCCGCTGGGCCCGGTGGTCGTGGCGCGCGGTTGCGGTGCTGCCCGGCGCGGGGCCCGCCGATTGGGCCGAGCTCCGGCGCGAGGGCGAGGCGGTCGAATATCACGCCGCCACCCTGACGCTGACCCTCTGGGCCGCCGATGCCGAGGCCTACCGGATCAATCTGGCCGATGGCGTGCCCTCGATCTATCTGGTCCTGCGCGAAACCGACCAGGACGACCGTCCGCTCGACGCGGTGCTGGTCACCGCCTCGCCCTATGAGGGGCAGGACTATGCCGATACGGCGGACGATATCGTGGAAAAGATCCCGATGACGCCGGGCCTGGTGGCCTGGGTGCGCGATTTCACCTTGCAGCACCATCATGCCGAACCCTTTGTCAAACGGCGGCGCGACCGCAAGCGGGTGGACCTGGTCGAGGATGGACGCGGCGACGCGCGTATCCGGCAACAGGCCGATGTCTATCGTGCGCCCAGGCGGAAGGCGGTGCAATGAGCGCAAGGAGCGATTTCTGGAGCCGTCGCCGCGCAGGTGTCGCGGCCGAGGAACGCGCCGAGGCGGCAGCACTCGAACTGCGCGCCCGGGCCGAGGCGCAGGCCGCGCTGGAACAACAGGACGATGCCGAGATCCTGGAGCGCCTCGACCTGCCCGATCCCGACCTGCTGCAACCGGGCGACGATGTCAGCCGCTTCATGAGCGAACTGGTGCCCGACCGTCTGCGCCGCCGGGCGCTGCGCCGTCTCTGGCGGCTGAACCCGGTGCTGGCCAATGTGGACGGGCTGGTGGATTACGGTGAGGATTTCACCGATGCGACCCGGGTGATCGAGGGGTTGCAGACCGCCTATCAGGTCGGCCGGGGCATGTTGCACCATGTCGAGGCGCTGGCGGCACAGGCCGAGGCCGAGACCACACCCGAAACCGATACCCCCGACCTGCCCGCAGACGAGCCGCTGGCAATGGTCGCAACCGAGGCTGCACCCGCAGCCGAGGCGGGCAACGAGGCGGTCCCCTTGCGGGACCCCGAGGCGCCCGCGCCCCCTGCCCCGGTCCTTGACGATGCCGACGACATCGCCCCACCCGCGCCCCGGCGCATGCGTTTCACCTTCGAAGGATAGGGAATGACCCGGACCGAGACAGCCCCATCACCGATCAGCGACGAGGACCGCCTGCGCGCGGATTTCTACAACTTCCTCGGCTTGCTTCTGTCGGCCCCGCCCGACCAGTTGCTGCTCGACCAGATCGCGGGCCTCTCGGGGGACGAGACCGATCTGGGCCAGGCCATCGGGGCGCTGGCCCGGGTGGCGCGGGTGACCAAACCCGCCGCTGCCGAACGCGAGTTCAACGCGCTCTTCATCGGGCTCGGACGGGGCGAGCTGCTGCCCTATGCCAGCTATTACCTGACCGGCTTTCTGAACGAAAAGCCGCTGGCCCAGCTGCGCCAGGACATGGCCGCCCGCGCCATCACCCGCGCCCCGAACGTCTTCGAACCCGAGGACAATATCGCCTCGCTGATGGAGATGATGGCGGGCATGATCGTGGGCCGGTTCTCGGCCCCCGCCCCGCTGGCCGACCAGCGCCTGTTCTGGTCGCGCCATATCGGCCCATGGGCAGGGCATTTCTATTCGGATTTGGAAGGCGCCGAAGCGTCGGTCCTCTATGCCTCGGTCGGCTCCGCCGGCCGGGTGTTCATGGAGATCGAGCGCGAAGCCTTCCGGATGTCGGCGGCCTGAGCCGCCTTTCGCCGGCATCCCCCGCCGGGGGGTGCCAGACCCGCAAATGGAACAGGAGGTTTCCATGAGCAAGACCACCAGAGAAGACGGCGCCAGCCGCCGGGACTTCCTGAAACTGGCCGGAACGGCGGCTCCTGCGGCGGTGGCCGCGGCGGCCCTGGGCCGTACGGCCGAGGCGGCCGCGCTGCCCACCGACGAAACCCGCCTTCAGGACACCGCGCATACCCGCGCCTATCTGGACAGCGCCCGTTTCTGACGAATGGACGCCGTCATCCCCCGGCAGACGGTTGCGTGAGGCCCTGACGCCGGTTCCAACAGGTACCAAGCCAGCCACATGATGTGGCCAGCACGGGAGGTAGAAAATGCTAAGGAAAAAGACCAACGGGGTTGCGCGACGCCCCCAGCGGAACTCGATCCTGTCCCAGGTCGGCGATAGCCATGTCGACCGCCGCGCATTCCTGCGCGGTTCGGGTCTGGCGATCGGCGGCCTGGCCGCGATCAGCGCCACGGGCGGAACCGTGACGCAGGCCAGCGCCCAGACAGCCGCCGGATCGGCGGTTGAGACCGTGAAATCCGTCTGCACCCATTGTTCGGTGGGCTGCACCGTCGTCGCCGAAGTCAAGAACGGCGTCTGGATCGGGCAGGAGCCCGGCTGGGACAGCCCGTTCAACCTGGGCGCCCATTGCGCCAAGGGGGCCTCGGTCCGCGAGCACGCCCATGGCGAACGCCGCCTGAAATACCCGATGAAGAAAGAGGGCGGCGAGTGGAAGCAGATCAGCTGGGAACAGGCCATCGACGAGATCGGCGACGGCATGATGAAGATCCGCGCCGAAAGCGGCCCGGACAGCGTCTATTGGCTGGGCTCGGCCAAGCATAATAACGAACAGGCCTATCTGTTCCGCAAATTCGCCGCCTATTGGGGCACGAACAACGTGGATCACCAGGCCCGTATCTGTCACTCGACGACCGTTGCAGGTGTTGCCAACACCTGGGGCTATGGCGCGATGACGAACAGCTATAACGACATCCACAATTCCAAGGCCATCTTCATCATCGGCGGCAACCCGGCCGAGGCGCATCCCGTCTCGCTATTGCATGTGCTGAAGGCCAAGGAACAGAACAACGCGCCGCTCATCGTCTGCGATCCGCGCTTTACCCGCACGGCGGCCCATGCCGATGAATATGTGCGCTTCCGTCCCGGCACGGACGTGGCCCTGATCTGGGGCATCCTGTGGCACATCTTCGAGAACGGCTGGGAGGACAAGGAGTTCATCCGCACCCGTGTCTGGGGCATGGACCAGATCAAGGCCGAAGTGGCCAACTGGACACCCGAAGAGACCGAGCGCGTGACAGGCGTGCCCGGCAGCCAGTTGAAACGCGTGGCCCGTACCATGGCCAACAACCGCCCCGGCACCGTGATCTGGTGCATGGGCGGCACCCAGCACACCAATGGCAACAACAACACCCGCGCCTATTGCGTGCTCCAGCTGGCGCTGGGCAACATGGGCACCTCGGGTGGCGGCACCAACATCTTCCGCGGCCATGACAACGTGCAGGGTGCAACCGATCTGGGCGTGCTCAGCCACACCCTGCCCGGCTATTACGGCCTGACCGCCGGCGCCTGGGCCCATTGGGCGCGTGTCTGGGGCGAGGATCTGGACTGGCTCAAGGGACAGTTCGCCTCGATCAAGGACAAGGATGGCAAGGACAAGCCGCTGATGAACGAAAGCGGCATCCCGGTCAGCCGCTGGATCGACGGCGTGCTGGAAGACCCCGCCAACATGGATCAGGACAACAATGTCCGTGCCATGGTGCTGTGGGGCCACGCGCCCAACAGCCAGACGCGCGGGCCGGAAATGAAGACGGCGATGGAAAAGCTCGACATGCTTGTCGTGATCGACCCCTATCCCACCGTCTCGGCCGTGATGCATGACCGCACCGACGGGGTCTATCTGCTGCCCGCGTGCACGCAGTTCGAAACCCGTGGCTCGGTCACCGCGTCCAACCGCTCGCTGCAATGGCGCGACAAGGTGGTCGATCCGCTGTTCGAAAGCCTGCCGGACGAGGTCATCATGGCCAAGTTCGCCAACAAGTTCGGCTGGGCCGACCGGCTGTTCCGCAATATCGAGATGGACGACCCGGAAACGCCCAATGTCGAGAGCATCACTCGCGAGTTCAACGCGGGGCTTTGGACGATCGGCTATACCGGCCAGTCGCCCGAGCGGATCAAGAGCCACATGGCCAATCAGCACACCTTCGACCGCACGACATTGCAGGCGATAGGCGGACCCAACGATGGCGAATACTATGGTCTGCCATGGCCCTGCTGGGGCACGGCAGAGATGGGCCATCCCGGTACGCCGAACCTCTATGACATGTCCAAACCGGTGGCCGAGGGCGGGCTGTGCTTCCGCGCCCGGTTCGGGGTGGAACGCGACGGCGACAACCTGCTGGCCGAGGGCGTGTCGAATCCGGGCGCCGAAATTCAGGACGGATACCCTGAATTCACCATGCAGATGCTGATGGATCTGGGATGGGACGGCGATCTGACCGCCGAGGAACGTGCCGCCATCGACGCGGTGGCCGGACCCAAGACCAACTGGAAGACCGACCTTTCGGGCGGTATCCAGCGGGTGGCGATCAAGCATGGCTGCGCGCCCTTCGGCAATGCCAAGGCCCGGGCCGTGGTCTGGACCTTCCCCGACCCGATCCCGCTGCATCGCGAGCCGCTCTATACCAACCGGCGCGACCTTGTGGCGGATTATCCCACCTATGAGGACCGGCATGCCTATCGCCTGCCGACCCTCTATGCCTCGATCCAGAAGAACGACTTTTCAAAGGATTATCCGATAATCCTCACGTCGGGACGTCTGGTCGAATACGAGGGTGGCGGGGAAGAGACCCGGTCGAACCCCTGGCTGGCCGAATTGCAGCAGGACATGTTCGTCGAGATCAACCCGCGCGATGCCAACAATCTGGGCATTCGTGACGGGCAACAGGTCTGGGTCGAGGGCCCCGAGGGCGGCAAGGTCAAGGTGATGGCGATGCTGACCGAACGGGTCGGCGCCGGCGTGGCCTTCATGCCGTTCCATTTCGGCGGTCACTTCCAGGGTGCCGATCTGCGCGAGAAATATCCAAAGGGCGCCGATCCCTATGTGTTGGGCGAGGCCTCGAACACCGCGCAGACCTATGGCTATGACTCTGTGACCCAGATGCAGGAGACCAAGGCCACTCTCTGCAAGATCTCGGCAGCGTAAGGAGGACTGAAAATGGCAAGAGCAAAGTTTCTCTGTGACGCCGAGCGCTGCATCGAGTGCAACGCCTGCGTGACCGCCTGCAAGAACGAGCACGAAGTGCCCTGGGGCATCAACCGCCGCAGGGTGGTGACGATCAATGACGGCAAACCGGGCGAACGCTCGATCTCGGTGGCCTGCATGCATTGTTCGGATGCCCCCTGTATGGCGGTCTGCCCGGTGGACTGCTTCTATCAGACCGAAGACGGTGTGGTGCTGCATTCCAAGGATCTGTGCATCGGCTGCGGCTATTGCTTCTACGCGTGCCCGTTTGGCGCGCCGCAATATCCGCAGGCGGGCAATTTCGGATCGCGCGGCAAGATGGACAAGTGCACTTTCTGCGCCGGTGGCCCGGAAGAGACCCATTCGACGGCCGAATTCGCCAAATACGGGCGCAACCGGATCGCCGAGGGCAAGCTGCCCATCTGCGCCGAGATGTGTTCCACCAAGGCGCTTCTGGCCGGTGACGGCGACGTGGTCTCGGCCATCTACCGCGAACGCGTTGTGGCGCGCGGTTTCGGCACCGGCGCCTGGGGCTGGGGCACGGCCTATGACCAGAAAGGCGGCTGACACCGTCAGACCCTGCGGCGCATGAACTTTGCGCCGCAGGACCAAGAATTTTCTGCGAAAATTCTCGCGCCGCCGCGCTGTTTCGCGGTTTTCCGGCGGCGCGGTTTACACATGAGGTTCCGATGCCGGTTCTGCGACTTCTGATCTGTCTGCTCTGTCTGGCCCTGCCCGCCGTGGCGCAGGAGGCCACGCCGGATCGCTCCGCCACCGGCGGCGCCACCACGCTTGAGGACATTCTGGCCCGGCAACGTGGCGAGGTGGTTGACGATGCCTATCGCTCCACCAATACCGGCAGCCAGACAGCACCGCTCGAGGCGCAGTTGGGCGTACGCGGCGGCGCCTCGGACAGCGAGATTTACCGCGCCCTGCGCTATGGCGCGGCGGATGTCACCGTCTCGGCGCGCGGCCCCGCCGCCGATGTGATCATCCAGGACGATGGCATGTGGTGGCTGACCCTGCGCGAGGGCGCGCTGCGCGATTATGGCACCTATGCGCTGGGGGGCATGATCGTCGTGCTGGCCCTGTTCTATCTGCTGCGTGGCCGCATCCGCATCGACGGTGCCAAGACCGGGCGCAGCGTGACCCGCTTTGCCGCCTTTGAACGGTTCGGGCACTGGCTGTTTGCCGGGTCGTTCCTGGTGTTGGCAGCGTCGGGCCTGATCACGCTTTATGGCCGCGACGTCCTGATCCCGCTCTTGGGCAAGGAGGCCTTTGCCAGCCTCGCGCTGGCCTGCAAATGGGTACACAACAACATCGCCTGGGCCTTCATGCTGGGACTGGCCATCGTGACGGTGAACTGGATCGCGCATAACATTCCCAACCGGCATGATCTGAAATGGCTGGCTGTGGGCGGTGGCCTGTTCAGCAAGGGGATGCATCCGCCCGCGAAGAAATTCAACGCGGGACAAAAGATCATCTTCTGGCTGTGTATCCTGCTCGGCCTGTCGATCTCGCTGTCCGGACTGTCGCTGCTGTTTCCCTTTGAAATGCCGATGTTTGCCAAGACCTTTGCGCTGGCCAATGCCACCGGCCTGCCACAGGCCATGGGGCTGGCCCTGCCCGAGGTGATGACCCCGCATCAGGAAATGCAGTACGCTCAGCTCTGGCACCTGATCGTGGCCTTTGCGTTCATCACCATCATCATCGCCCATATCTATCTGGGCTCGCTGGGGATGGAGGGCGCGTTCGATGCCATGGGATCGGGCGAGGTCGAGGAGCAATGGGCCCGCGAACACCATTCGCTGTGGCTGGACGAGGTGAAATCGGCCGAGGCCAGCAAGGCCAGGCCCAGCCCGGCGGAATGATGCGGGCGCTGGCGCTCGTGCTGCTGCTCTGGCCCGCCTGCGCGGCGGCAGATTTCTTTACCCTGAAGGGTCACGGTGGGCCGATCATGGGCATCGCCGTCGGCCCAGACGGGCAGATCGCCACCGCCAGTTTTGACAATTCCGTGGGGCTGTGGACCGGGCGGGCGCCGCATTGGTTCGAAGGGCACGAGGCCGCCGTCAACACGGTCGCGTTTCATGGCGGCGTGCTCTACTCGGCGGGCGACGATTTCACCCTGCGCCGCTGGCCCGAGGGCACCGTGCTGGGCCGCCACAAGGGCAAGATCACCGGTCTTGCCCTGTCGGACACCCATGCCGCCACCGCCAGCTGGGACGGCACCATCGGCCTCTGGTCGCTGGACAGCGCGGCGCCGCGCAGCCTCGATGCCGACAGCGGCGTGAATGCGGTCGCCTTCTCTCCCGATGGCGCGCAGCTTTATTCCGCTGGCATGGATGGCCTGCTGCGGCTTTGGGATGTTGCGAGCGGCAGCGAGCTGCGCCAGATCACCCGCCACGGGTTCGGCATCAACGAGATCGTTCTGAATGCGCCCGATGGCTGGCTGGCCTATGGCGCGGTCGATGGGGTGACGCGGGTCATCGACCTTGCCACCGGGGCCGAGCGCGACTTTACCCTCGACCGCCGCCCGGTTCTGGCGCTGGCACTCAGCCCCGACCGCAGCCAGCTCGCTGTGGGCGATGGCGAGGGCTATATCATGGTGATCGACACGGACAGCTGGCGCATCGCCCGCGATTTCCGCGCCACCCTGCGCGGCCCGGTCTGGGCACTGGCCTTTTCGCCCGATGGCGCGAATATCCACGCCGGTGGGATCGACGACACGATGTACAGCTGGCCGGTGGCCTCGCTTTCGGAACATGGCAAGATGGCAAGCGGCGAGCGCAGCTTTCTGAAATCCCCCGAGGACATGGACAATGGCGAGCGGCAGTTTGCCCGCAAATGCTCGATCTGCCACGCGCTGACATCGGATGGCGGACGCCGGGCCGGTCCCACTCTCTACCAGATATTCGGCCGCCGCGCGGGCACCCAGCCCGGCTATCTCTATTCCGACACTCTGGCGGGGTCGGAGATCGTCTGGACCGAAGACAGCATCAATTCGCTTTTCGATCTGGGCCCGGACCATTACATTCCGGGATCTAAGATGCCCATGCAACGGATCACCGGCGCCCAGGACCGCGCCGACCTGATCGCCTATCTGCGCCGGGCCACCCTGGCAAAGGAGCAGCCATGAAAGCCTTTCTCAGCGCCGTTGTCCTGATGGCCATCATCACCGTCGCCGCACCGCAGATTCTGAACCGTGCGGGCTTTTCCGCCGCTGAACGCGGCACCGGCGCGGATGTGCGTCTCGACTGAATGGCCGAGTTCCTGACCACCCGCGAGCTGGCCGACCTGCTCAGGATCGGCGAGCGCAAGGCCTATGACCTCGCCGCCTCGGGCGAGGTGCCGCATGTGCGCGCGATGGGCAAGCTGCTGTTTCCACGGGCCGAGGTACTGGCCTGGCTCAACGCCTCGCGCGCGGGGCCGCAGGTGGCCGAGCCGCCCCTGCCCCCGATCCTGGCGGGCAGCCATGACCCGCTGCTCGACTGGGCGCTAAGGGAAAGCGGCGCCGGGCTGGCCACCTACTATGACGGCTCCTTCGACGGGCTGATCCGGCTGAAAGAGCGCAGCGCCCAGGCCGCGGCGCTGCATATCCGCGAGGCAGACGGGTTTAACACCACATCCCTGAGGGACGCCGTCGGAGAGGCGCCGGTGGTGCTGATCGAGATCGCGCGGCGCCAGCGCGGATTGCTGCTGGCACCCGGGATCACCGGCATCAGAGGGATCGCCGATCTGCGCGGACGCAAGGTTGCAATGCGCCAGGCCAGCGCCGCCAGCCAGCACCTTTTCCTTGCCGAGCTGGAGAAACTGGGCCTCTCCCCCGCCGATCTCGCGCCAGACCCCACCTGCGCCCGCACCGAAGAGGACCTCGCCCAGCTTCTGCAATCGGGCAAGGCCGAGGCGGGATTTGGTCTGGGCGCCCTTGCGTCGCCCCACGGTCTTGGCTTCATCCCCACCCATGAAGAGCGGTTCGACCTGGCGATCTGGCGCCGCGCCGTTTTCGATCCGCCGATGACCCGGCTGATGGCCTTCCTGCAAAGCCCCGCCTTTGCCGCCCGCGCAGCCGAAATGGGGGGCTATGACCTCAGCGGCCTTGGCACCGTCCATCACAACGGCGCCAGCGGCTGACTGCATAGTCCCCCTTCATTCCGCCCAAAATACTCCCGCCGGAGGCGAGATTTTTCGTCGAAAATTCTCTCCCTGCCGCAGCCGTGCCGGACTATTTCGCGTTGGGAAAGAACAGCTGCTGACCGTCCAGCGTATAGCCCTCGATCGCCGCCTGCCCGTCCGCGCCGGTCAGCCAGTCGACGAACCGCTGCCCGGCTTCGGCCTTGACGCCGGGATGCTTCTCGGGGTTGACCAGGATCACCCCATACTGGTTGAACAGCCGCGCGTCGCCCTCGACCGCGATCACAAGGTCACCCTTGTTGGCAAAGGCGATCCAGGTGGCGCGATCGGTCAGCGCATAGGCGCCCATGCCGGCCGCCAGGTTCAGCGTCGCCCCCATGCCCGAACCGGTCTCTCGATACCAGCCGCCCGAGGCAGCAGACACGTCGATACCCGCGCTCTGCCAGTGGCGCAGCTCGGCCTTATGGGTGCCGCTGTCATCCCCGCGCGAGGCAAAGGGCGCCTCAACCTCTGCAATCGCGCTCAGCGCCGCCACGATATCGCTGCCACCGCGCACGCCCGCCGGGTCCGAGGCCGGGCCGACCAGCACGAAATCGTTGTACATCACATCGAGGCGTTCGACACCCCAGCCCTCGGCCACGAATTTCTCCTCGGCCGCCCTGGCATGCACCAGCAGCACATCGCCATCACCATTGGCGGCGTTCTTGATCGCCTGGCCGGTGCCCACCGCGACCACCCGCACCTCGATCCCGGTCTCGGCCTCGAACGCGGGCAGAATATGGTCCAGCAGGCCCGAATTCTGGGTAGAGGTGGTGGATTGCACCACGATGAACTCTCCCGCCTGCGCCAGAGTGCCTGCCATCAGGCCAAGCGCAAGCGCGCTCGCGCGGAAAACACTTCCGATCATGTCCAGTCTCCGTAAAGGTTCAGAAAATCAGCTCTCCGGCCAGGAAACGACGCACCGCTCCGCTGGCCGGGTCATCCAGCACCTGAGCGGCAGGTCCGTGTTCCACCACCTGCCCGCCCATCATCACCACCACATCCGCCGCCAGCCGCCGGGCCTGGCCGATGTCATGGGTTACCATCACGATCCGCACGCCACGGGCGCTGGCGCGCAGCACCAGCGATTCGACCGCCTGGGTCGCGCCCGGGTCCAGCGCGCTGGTGGGTTCGTCGAGGAACAGCACCTCGGGTTCGGTGGCCAGCGCACGCAGGATCGCCAACCGCTGCGCCTCGCCCACAGACAGCGAGCGGGCCCCCTGGCGTGCGCGCGACGGCAATCCGCCCTCGGCCAGCAACGCCGCGATCCGGGCCTGACGCTGCGCCCGGTTCAGACCCCGGCGGCGCAGGACGAAATCGAGATTGCCCGCCACCGAGCGGCGCAGCATCACGGGCCGCTGGAAGACCATGGCCTGGCTGGCCCGCTCCTCGGCGTCAAGCGCGCGCCCATTCTGCCGCACTGTCCCGGCATCGGCCTGGATCAACCCATGCAGGCAGCGCAACAGCAGGCTCTTGCCCGCTCCGTTCGGTCCCAGGATCACCGTAGGCCCCGGCCCGCCCAGCCTCAGATACGGCACATCCAGCAGGCTCTGGCCACGACGCGAGATGCGCAAGCCCTGCGTCTCGATCACCAGCCCGCTTTCCTCGACCAGATCACGCATGGGCCAGCGCCTCGGCACGGCTGCGCGCGCCCAGCAGGCTGACCAGCGCATTGACCGCGACGGCAATCCCGATCAGGACCGCCCCAAGCGCCAACGCCAGCGCCAGATTGCCCTTGGAGGTCTCAAGCGCGATCGCGGTGGTCATCACACGGGTCACGTGGTTGATATTGCCGCCAACGATGATCACCGCGCCCACCTCGGCAATGGCACGGCCAAAACCAGCCAGCAGCGCGGTCAGCAACGCCACCCGCCCGTCCCACAACAGCACCGGCACCGTGGCCAGCCGCGAGAGGCCCAGGCTGCGCATCTGTTCGGCATATTCGGCATCCAGCATCTCGACCACCTGACGGGTCAAGGCGGCGATGATCGGGGTAACCAGAACCACCTGCGCGATGATCATGGCTGTTGGCGTATAAAGCAGTTGCAGCACGCCAAGCGGGCCCGAGCGCGACAGCATCAGATAGACAATCAGCCCGACCACAACCGGTGGCAGCCCCATCAGCGCATTGACCAGCACCACCATCGCGCGGCGACCGGGAAACCGCCCGACGGCCAGCGCAGCCCCCAGCGGCATCCCGATCAGAGCCGCGCAGAGGACCGCAAAAAGCGACACGCGCAGCGACAGGCCCACGATCCCGAGCAACTCGGAATCACCAGCCAGGACCAGGGTAAACGCAGCCTGCATTTCTTGCGCAAAATTTTGCATTTTATTCCAACCTGGATGGACCTGCGATCATTGAGGTACATTTTGCAACTCAATGCATATCACGCCCTCGTATCCCGTCCCAACCAAAACCGACATCCGCGCACAAAAAAGCGCGGCCCCAAACGGGACCGCGCCTGCCGAGGTCGCCTCGGCGTAGCTTTCCAGACGTTACTTCAGTGCCGCGTCGGTGATCTCGTGGGTCCAGGCGCCCTCGGGCGTCTTGGTGATCACAGGGTCCGAGCCGCCTGCCAGCAGCGTGGCAACCGTGCGGTCGAAGTCGGCTGGATCCAGCGCGCCGTTCGACCCGGCGGTCAGCTTGGCGATCTCACCCATCATGCGAACCTGATGCGCCTCGGTCTGGGCACCGGTGGCGTCATTGTCCAGAACGATGCCCGCGGCCTCGTCCGGGTTGGCCTCGGCATATTTCCAGCCTTTCATCGAGGCACGCACAAAGCGGGTCATCTTGTCCTTGAACGCGTCGTCCTTGAGGTTGTCCTCGAGCACATAGATGCCGTCCTCCAGCGTGGCGACACCCATGTCCTCGTATTTGAAGGTCACCAGTTCGTCCTCGCTGACACCGGCATCCAGCACCTGACCATATTCGTTATAGGTCATGGTCGAGATGCAATCGGCCTGACGTTGCAGAAGCGGGTCGACGTTGAAGCCCTGCTTCAGCACGGTCACACCGTCGGCGCCGCCATCGGTGCTGATCCCCTCCTGGCTCATCCAGCTCAGGAACGGGTATTCATTGCCAAAGAACCAGACGCCGATGGTCTTGCCCTTGAAATCCTGCGGCCCGGTGATGCCGGTATCCTTCCAGCAGGTCAGCATCAGGCCCGAGGATTTGAAGGGCTGCGCGATATTCACCACCGGCAGGCCCTTTTCCCGCGCAGCCAGCGCCGAGGGCATCCAGTTCAGCATCGCATCGGCGCCGCCACCGGCCAGCACCTGCGGCGGGGCGATGTCGGGGCCGCCGGGCAGGATGGTGACATCCAGACCCTCTTCGTCGTAATAGCCCTTGTCCAGCGCCACGTAATAGCCGGCGAACTGCGCCTGGGTGACCCATTGCAGTTGCAGCTTGACCTCGTCCGCGGCCAGGGCCGGACCAGCCGCCAGGGCCAGGGCAAGCGCCGCGCCATTCAACAGTTTCTTCATGATTTCACTCCTTGTTGGTTGTTCAATTCTGTGCCCCGGTTCGGTCCGGGATCTTGTCGCATATCTGTCAGCCTAGCGTCTCTGCGAGGGGTGCCAAAAGGTGACATGATGTTCGATCAGCGCCACCAGCCCATAGAACAGCGTTCCCGCCAGCGCCGCCACCACGATTTCGGCCCAGACCATGTCCAGCGCCAGTTGTCCGACACTGGTCGAGATACGGAACCCCATGCCCAATGTCGGCGAGCCGAAGAACTCGGCCACGATCGCCCCGATCAGGGCCAGCGTGGTCGAGATCTTGAGCCCGTTGAAGATGAAGGGCATCGCCGCCGGCAGCCGCAGCTTGAAGAAGCTCTGCCAATAGCTGGCGGCATAGGTCTCCATCAGGTCGCGCTGCATCGCCGTGGTTTCACGCAGGCCCGCCACGGTGTTGACCAGCATCGGAAAGAACACCATCACCACGACGACAGCGGCCTTGCTCTGCCAGTCGAAGCCGAACCACATCACCAGGATCGGTGCAGTGCCAACGATGGGCAGGGCCGCCACGAAATTGCCCACCGGCAACAGGCCCAGCCGCAGGAACTCGGACCGGTCCACCGCAACCGCCATCAGGAACGCGGCACCGCAGCCGATCAGATAGCCGCTCAGCGCCCCCTTGACGAAGGTCTGCACGAAATCCGCCCAGAGGATCGGCAGGCTGCCCGCGAACCGTGCCGCGATCAGCGAAGGCGCGGGCAAGATCACCAGCGGCACCTCCAGGCCCCGTACCACCAGCTCCCACACGATCAGGATCGTCGCGCCAAAAATCAGCGGCACCGCCAGTTGCACCGAACGGGTCTCGGCCTGCGGCCCCTCGGCCAGCCGCGTGTTCAGCCACCAGGCCGCGCCCCAGACGAGCAAAGCCACCAGAACCAGCATCATCCGCGCATCCCCCCAATCTTCTTCTGTTCCAAAATACCTCGGGGGAGTCGCGCCCGCGCGACGGGGGCAGCGCCCCCCCTATGCCGTGCCATCCTCATGCCATCCCCATCCGCTTTAGAACCAGCCGCTCGATCACCCCCAGCAGCCCCACCAGACAGGCCGCCAGGATCGCTGCCCCGAACAGGGCCGACCAAATCTGTACGGTCTGGCCATAATAGCTGCCCGCCAGCAGCCGCGCACCCAGACCTGAAACCGCTCCGGTCGGCAACTCACCCACGATGGCCCCGACCAGCGAGGCCGCGATCCCGATCTTGAGCGAGGCAAAGAGATAAGGCATCGAGGCCGGCAGCCGCAGTTTCCAAAAGGTCTCGCCCTTCGAGGCATTGTACGTTCTCAGCAGGTCAAGCTGCATCGCATCGGGGCTGCGCAGCCCCTTGACCATACCGACCACGACCGGGAAAAAGCTCAGATAGGCCGAGATCACCGCCTTGGGGATGATCCCCTGAACACCCACCGAATAAAGCACCACGATGATCATCGGCGCCAGCGCGATGATCGGAATGGTCTGGCTGACGATGGCCCAGGGCATCACCGACATGTCCATGACACGGGAATGCACGATCCCCACCGCCAGCAACACACCCAGAACGGTGCCGATGCCGAACCCCAGCAATGTAGCACTCAGCGTTACCCAGCCATGATAGACAAGGCTGCGTTTCGAGGTGATCTTCTTCATCACCGTGGTGTCCCACAGTTCGATCGCCACCTGATGGGGCGCCGGCAGGCGCGGACGCTCCTGCGCCCAGGTCTCGGGCACGGCAAACCCGTTCTTCAGCGCCAGCGAGACACCGCTCATCTCGCGCCGGGCGGCACCATCGGACGGCTCCACCACCGCCCCGCCGCGTTCCGCCGTCACCAGCACACCGTGAATGTTCATCGGCACGCAGGCCGCATACCAGAGCCCAACGATCGCAGCGAGGACGGTCAGAACCGCAAGCAGAGATTTCATGCCGTCCCTCCCCGCGCGCGCAACTCCGATTTCCTGCAAGGAAATCGGGCCGGAATTCGTGCCGAATTCCGGTTCCGCCCGGCCTCGTCGCCGCGCATCCAGAAACCCAGCTCAGTCATCGGCATGCCCCGCCCTGAGACCCTCGCGCACCCGATGTGCCACCTCGATGAATTCCTTGCTGTCTCGAATATCCAGCGGCCGCTCCCTGGGCAGCGGGCTTTCGATCACATCGGTGATCCGGCCCGGGCGCGGGCTCATCACCACGATCTTGGTCGAGAGATAAACCGCCTCGGGAATCGAATGGGTGACGAACCCGATGGTCTTGCCGGTCCGCGCCCAAAGCGCCAGCAACTGCTCGTTCAGGTGATCGCGCACGATCTCGTCCAGCGCCCCGAACGGCTCGTCCATCAGCAGGATATCGGCGTCGAAGGCCAGTGCGCGGGCGATGCTGGCGCGCTGCTGCATCCCGCCCGACAGCTGCCAGGGGAATTTGCCACCAAACCCAGCCAGATCAACGAGTTCCAGAACTTTTCTCACCCGTTCTTCCTGCTCTTGCCGGGAAAACCCCATGATCTCGAGCGGCAGTTTGATATTCTTGGCGATGGTCCGCCACGGGTACAAGCCCGCCGCCTGAAACACATAGCCATAGGCGCGCTTGCGCCGCGCCTCGTCGGGTGTCATCCCGTTCACCGTCAGGCTGCCACCCGTCGGTGTTTCCAGCGCCGCGATACAGCGCAGGAATGTCGTCTTGCCACAGCCCGACGGCCCGATGAAACTGACGAAATCGCCCTTGTTGATTTCCAGGTTCACGTCCTTGAGCGCGTGAACCGGGCCGTCATTGGTCTGAAACGTCAGATCCAGCCCCTTGGCCGAAACCACGCTTGACAACTCCTGCTGCTGCCCCGTCCCATTCATAGTGTCATTATCCTGTTGGAGACCCCCGAGCGATGCCCGATCAGATGCCAGATACCTGCCAAAAACTCCGCCTTGGCGAAACCTATGCCGGCAAGCAGGGGTTCAATTATTTTCAAGGGATCGCACGCGAGACGACCGGAGCCCGATCCATTTGCATGCACATGCTGCGCATTCCACCGGGTGGCAGGGCCAAGGCCCATCTGCACGCCGACCACGAGACCGCGATCTACGTGATCGAGGGCTCGGCAATCATGTACTGGGGCCCTGCGCTGGAACACCGGATGGAGACCAATGCGGGCGATCTGATCTATATCCCCGCCGGTGTCCCGCACCTGCCGATCAACACCGGCCAGACCGAGGCCGTCGCCATCCTGGCCCGCACCGATCCGCACGAGCAGGAGAGTGTCGTTCTCCTGCCCGAACTGGATGCGCTTGTGCCCGAATAGGCGCATCAGACCCCCGTCGCTGGAATGCCCGACCGTTCCACCGGACGCGGTGCGGTCAGTTCTTTCCAGCTGCTCAGCGCCCGGTTCACCGGCGTGTTCGCCTCGCGCGCCACGAACTTGCCATGGCCCTCCTGGGTGCGGATTTCGCCATCATGGACCGCCACCTGGCCGCGCGTCAGGGTAAAGCGCGGCAGGCCCTTGACCTCCTTGCCTTCGAACACGTTATAGTCGATGGCCGATTGCTGGCTGCCTGCGCTGATCGTCTTGGATTTCTCCGGGTCCCAGACCACCAGATCGGCGTCGGCACCGACCAGAACGGCACCTTTTTTCGGATAGCAATTCAATATCTTGGCGATATTCGTTGATGTAACCGCCACAAATTCGTTCGGCGTCAGGCGACCGGTTGCCACCCCATGAGTCCACAGCATCGGCATCCGGTCCTCCAGCCCGCCGGTGCCATTGGGGATCTTCGAGAAATCGCCCACGCCATAGCGTTTCTGTTCGGTGGTAAAGGCGCAGTGATCGGTGGCCACCACGCTCAGCGAGCCAGATTGCAGGCCCGCCCACAGGCTGTCCTGATGCTGCTTGTTGCGGAAGGGCGGTGACATCACGCGCCGTGCCGCATGATCCCAGTCCGGGTGGAAATACTCGCTCTCGTCCAATGTCAGATGCTGGATCAGCGGCTCGCCCCAAACCCGCTTGCCTTGCATGCGGGCGCGCCGGATCGCCTCGTGTGACTCCTCGCACGAGGTATGCACCACATAAAGCGGCACACCCGCCATGTCGGCGATCATGATGGCGCGATTGGTGGCCTCGCCCTCGACCTGGGACGGGCGCGAATAGGCATGCGCCTCGGGGCCGGTATTGCCCTCGGCCAAGAGGCGCGCGGTCATCTCGGCCACCACATCGCCGTTTTCGGCATGGACCATGGCAATGCCACCCAGTTCGGCCAGGCGGTTGAACGAGGCAAACAGCTCGTCATCGTTCACCATCAGCGCGCCCTTGTAGGCGAGGAAATGCTTGAACGTGTTGATCCCGCGCGTCTCGATCACGGTCTTCATGTCGTTGAAGACCTGCTCGCCCCACCAGGTCACCGCCATGTGGAAGGAATAGTCGCAATTGGCCCGGGTCGATTTGTTGTCCCAGCGCTTGATCGCGTCCAGCAGGCTCTCGCCCTGATTGGGCAGGCAGAAATCCACCACCATCGTGGTGCCGCCCGCCAGCCCGGCGCGGGTGCCGCTCTCGAAATCGTCGCTGGAATAGGTGCCCATAAAGGGCATCTCCAGATGCACATGGGGATCGATGCCGCCGGGCATCACGTAACAGCCGGTGGCGTCCAACTCCTTGTCACCGCTCAGCCCCGGGCCGATTTCGGTGATCACGCCGTTCTCGATCCGCACATCCGCCTTATAGGTCAGATCGGCGGTGACAACGGTGCCGTTCCTGATGACTGTGCTCATTTGCTTGAACTCCCTGTTTTCTTGTCAGACCGACCCGAAACAGCCGATCGCATTGCCATGCACCCCGATATCCAGCGGCCCGAACGGCCCCTCGACACAGAGCGAGAAACATCCCGCCTGCGGCAGGTAGACGACCAGATAGGGGCCATTCGGCCGCGTGACCGCCCAACCCTGCCCCATCACGCCGCCGCTGAACTGCACTTCCACAACCTCCGGCTCTTGCCGCAAAGCCGCGAAATCGCGCAGCGTGGCCCGACCCACCGCATCCAATGGCGCGTTCGAAAGATCGGCCTCAACTGCCGCCCTCACCCGTTTGCGCATTATGGCCGTGTCCGGCACCATCCCCTGTCCTTCATTTCGCCGAAAATACTCCGGGGGGTTCGGGGGGCAGCGCCCCCCGCTGGTCCGGGGGCATTGCCCCCGGATCACTCCACGATTTCCGCCGTCTCCACCACCGCATGGAACAGCACATCCGTACCAGCGGCGGCCCAGTCCTTCGATATCTCCTCGGCCTCGTTATGGCTCAGCCCGTCGACGCAGGGACACATCACCATAGCCGTCGGCGCCACCCGGTTGATCCAGCAGGCATCATGGCCCGCGCCCGAGATGATGTTCATATGGCTGTATCCCAGCCGCTCGGCCGCGTTGCGAATGGCCGAGACACAGCCTTCGTCAAAGGCCACCGGGTCGAAGCCGCCCACCTTCTCAAAGGCGATCTCCAGCCCCATCGCATCGGCGATCCTCTGGCCCTCGACGCGCAGCCGCGCCTCCATATCCTCGATCACCGACAATTCGGGGCTGCGGAAATCGACCGTGAACACCACCTTTCCCGGGATCACGTTGCGCGAGTTCGGGTAGACGTCGATGTGACCCGCCGCCCCAACCGCATGAGGCGCATGGCTGAGCGCGATCTCGTCCACCTTTTCCAGCACCCGCGCCATGCCCAGCCCGGCATTGCGCCGCATCGGCATGGGCGTCGAGCCGGTATGGGCATCCTTGCCGGTGATCGTGACCTGTGTCCAGCTCAGCCCCTGGCCATGGGTGACAACGCCGATATCCTTGCCCTCGGCCTCCAGGATCGGCCCCTGTTCGATATGCAGCTCGAAAAACGCATGCATCTTGCGCGCGCCCACCTCTTCCTCGCCACGCCAGCCGATCCGCGACAGCTCGTCGCCAAAGCTCTTTCCTTCGGCATCGGTGCGCGCATAGGCCCAGTCCTGCGTATGCATACCGGCAAACACCCCCGAACTCAGCATCGCGGGGGCAAAGCGCGTACCCTCCTCGTTGGTCCAGTTGGTGGCGACGATGGGGTGTTTGGTGCGGATGCCCAGGTCGTTCAGGGTGCGGATCACCTCTAGTCCCGCCAGAACCCCCAGCACCCCGTCATATTTGCCGCCCGTGGGCTGGGTATCCAGATGCGAGCCCACATAGACCGGCAGCGCATCCGGGTCGGTTCCCGCCCGCATGCCGAACATGTTGCCCATCTGGTCCAGCCCCATGGAACATCCCGCCGCCTCGCACCATTGCTGAAACAGCGCGCGCCCTTCGCCATCTTCGTCAGTCAGGGTCTGGCGGTTGTTGCCGCCCGCCACGCCGGGGCCGATCTTGGCCATCTCCATCAGACTGTCCCACAACCTGTCGCCGTTGATTCTGAGATTCTGTGCCGGAGCCGCCATACCTGTTCCCCTGTTGCTTGCTTTGCGTTCTTGCTGGCCTAGCTATTTGACCAACTGGTCAAACTCACGCTATCACGGGTTTGACACCAGTCAAGAAATAGCCGAGTTCCCCTGCAAGATTCCGTCACTTCGACGGGCAAGCGAAGGAAAAATCAGCAGATCATGCCTCAGGACCGTGCGCCGACCCGTATCCAGAAGAAAAACCGCGCCGCCATCCTGGACGCCGCGTTGAACGTATTCTCGGCGCATGGGTTCCGAGGCGCGACGGTGGATCAGATCGCCGCCGAGGCAGGGTTGAGCAAACCCAACCTGCTCTACTATTTCCCATCGAAAGAGGCGATGCACGAGGCTCTTCTGGCCGAGTTGCTCGATACCTGGCTGGATCCGCTGCGCGCGCTCGACGATCAGGGCGAGCCGCTGACCGAGCTTCTGGCCTATGTCCACCGCAAACTGGAGATGAGCCGCGATTACCCCCGCGAAAGCCGCCTGTTCGCCAACGAGATCGTACAAGGCGCCCCGCGCATTTATCAGGCCCTGAGCGAAGACCTGAAGGCGCTGGTCGATGACAAGGTGGCGTTGCTCGAAGCCTGGATGGCAACGGGCCGGATCGCCCGCGTTCATCCCTATCACCTGCTGTTCTCGATCTGGTCGCTGACCCAGCATTACGCGGATTTCGACGTGCAGGTGCGTGCGGTTCTGGGCAACGAGGATCCCTTCGACGGCGCCGATGTGTTTCTCGATACACTCTACCGGCGACTGCTCAGCCCGCGTCCGGAGTAATCTCTGTTTTCTCAGTCTCGACCTCATCGGACTCACCGCTTGCCAGCGCCGCGGTTTCAGGCGTGGTGGCGCGGGCGGCGGGCGCGGGCACAAAGCTCGATTTGTCGGCCTCGTCCACTGGCGCACGCAACAGGATCCGCAGGCCAGAGAACAGGATCAGCAGCACATGCGCCGCCGCCGAGGTCATGAACAGACCGGTTCCGCCCAGGGTCTCCATTCCGACCCCTGCCAGCAAGGGCCCCAGGATCGATCCAACCCCGTAAAGCATCAGCAGCCCGCCGCTGACCTGAATAGCCTGATCGGCGGCGGCGTGATCGTTGGCATGGGCAATGATGATCGGATACATGGCATAGATCGCCGCGCCGAACAGCGAGGCCAGCACGAGGTTCAGCATCCGGGTTTCCGGCGACAGCGCGATAAAGACCATATCGACCGCCAGCGCCAGGGCCGCGACACCGATCAGCACCGCGCGCCGGTCCAACCGGTCCGACAGCCAGCCGATGGGGATCTGCGACACCGCGCCCGCCAGCACAGGCAGACTGGCAAACAGCGCCACCGTCGTAAGCGCCAGCCCGATCCCATCGGCATAGACCGCCGACAACGTGCCAAAGGCGCTGTTCGACACGCCGACACACAGCACCCCGATCACCGCCACGGGAGAGTTGCGCCAGAGCGCCATCAGGTCGAGACGGACACTGACCAGCGGTTTTGGCACCGCCTTGGAGGACATCGCCGTCGGCATCAGCGCCAGACAGTAAAAGATCGCGGGCAGGACAAAGAACAGAAAGCCCGACGTATCACCCATCGTCAGCACCAGTTGCCCGGCGGTCGAGGCACCGAGGTTCACCATCGTATAGAGTCCGAAGATGCGACCGCGCGTGCTCGGCTCGGCCCGTTCGCTCAGCCAGCTTTCGACGATCATCGCCGCCCCGGCAAAGCAGAAACCAGACATGGCGCGCAGTGGAATCCAGGTCCAGGGCGTCAGAAGCAACAAAGACATCAGCACGGCGACCGCGGCAAATCCGGACATTACGCTGAAGGCGCGCACATGGCCGACCTTCCCCACCAGCCGCGGCGTATAGAAACATCCCGCGACATAGCCAAATGCCCACCCCGTCCCCAGAAGACCCAGCGCCGAGGCACTGAACCCTTCCTGCGCGCCCCGGATCGGCAGAATCAGGCTGTTCATGCCCCCCGCGAAAAGCAGCAAGGCAGAGCCAAGCAACAAGGCACTTACGGGAAGAAGCTGACGTACCATGGGGACCTGCCGACTGAACACACCCTTGTCCCGAAGTATCCGCGCGACGGCCTGGAGACAAGACAAGGCCTTGGGGTCAATTCAGCCTTTCTTTACCATAACCTGCTGAGGTGAGGCATGCAGAGTCCGCCTCACCCCGATCAGGCCCGCCGCTGGCTGGAACAGATTTTTGCCACACGCGCTGTTCAACGCGGCGCGGTCGTCCGCAGATCCATCGCCTGGGTTGACCGCGAAGTCGGCAAGGAGCGCTTCCTGACCGAAATGCGCCGCAGGAACTTCCACGTGATCGAAACGGCGGATCAGTTCGTCGTGGTCTGCCACAACGGACCGATCCGCCTTCTGTTCTGAGAAAATTCGACGAATTTTCTCAAGCAGAGATTTTTCGTCGAAAAATCTCGGTCCTCACTCTGCCGCGCGTGCCATCGGGTTGTTGGGATGCGTGGTCCAGTTGGCATAATCGGCCTTCACCACCTTGCCGGTGCGCGGGTCGGTTTCGCCCGGCTGCATCGGCACCATCGAGATGCACCCCTCGATCGGGCAGACATCGACGCAGAGGTTGCAGGCGACGCATTCGTCATCCATCACCTCGAACACCCGGTCCTCGGACATGGAAATCGCCTGATGCGAGGTATCCTCGCAGGCGGCATAGCAGCGGCCACATTTGATGCACTGATCCTGATCGATTTTCGCCTTGGCGATGTAGTTCAGGTTCAGATACTGCCAATCGGTCACATTGGGCACCGCGCGCCCGACGAAATCGCTGACGCTGGTGTATCCCTTCTCATCCATCCACTGGCTGAGGCCGGATTTCATCTCTTCCACCACGCGGAAGCCATAGGTCATCGCCGCGGTGCAGACCTGTACGGTGCCGCAGCCGAGGCTCATGAACTCGGCCGCGTCACGCCAAGTGGTCACCCCGCCGATGCCGCTGATCGGCAATCCCTGCGTTTCCGGGTCGCGCGAGATCTCTGCCACCATATTCATCGCAATCGGTTTCACCGCCGGGCCGCAATAACCGCCATGGCTGCCCTTGCCGTCGATCGAGGGTTCGGGGCTGAAATTATCCAGGTTCACCGACGTGATGGAACTGATTGTATTGATGAGAGAAACCGCATCCGCACCGCCGTTTTTCGCGGCCCGTGCCGGATAGCGGATATCGGTGATATTGGGTGTCAGCTTCACGATCACCGGCTTGTCGTAATGGGTCTTGCACCAGCGCGTGACCATCTCGATATATTCGGGAACCTGGCCCACCGCAGCACCCATGCCACGCTCGCTCATCCCATGCGGGCAGCCGAAATTGAGCTCGATTCCATCGGCCCCGGTTTCAGCCACCCGCGGGAGGATCGCTTTCCACGCCGCTTCCTCGCAGGGCACCATGATCGACACGATCACCGCCCTGTCGGGGTAATCCGCCTTGACCCGCGCGATCTCTTCCAGGTTGGTTTCCAGCGGGCGGTCGGTGATCAGCTCGATGTTGTTGAGGCCCAACAGCCGCCGGTCGGCACCATAAATGGCGCCGTAGCGCGGGCCGTTGACGTTCACCACCGGCGGCCCTTCGGAGCCAAGCGTCTTCCACACGACGCCGCCCCATCCGGCCTCAAAGGCGCGGCGGACGTTATATTCCTTGTCGGTCGGTGGCGCCGAGGCCAGCCAGAACGGGTTCGGGCTTTCGATACCCAGAAAGTTTGTCTTCAAATCAGCCATTTATACGGCCTCCCTGATGTGCTTTCGCATCCTTGTTCGGTGTCACGCGCTTAGTTGTGCGTGGATGTCCATGGCGGCATCGCGGCCTTCAGCCACGGCGGTCACGGTCAGGTCCTCACCGCCGCTGGCACAGTCGCCGCCGGCCCAGACCCCGGGCACCGAAGTGCGACCCGCACCTTCGACCTTGATTTTGCGGCCATCCAGTTCCAGCCCCTCTGGCGCGCCTTCCAGCGTCTGGCCGATGGCCTTGAACACCTGATCGGCAGCCAGACGGATGGTCTCGCCCGTTCCGGTCACCGAACCGCCCGCGCTGGTGGTGTACTCCAGTTCGATCTCGACCGCCGCGCCATTTCCGTGCACCGCCACCGGCATCACGTTGAACATCAGCCTGACGCCTTTGGACGCGGCCAGATCCTGTTCGAACCCGCTGGCCCCCATCTCGGCGCGCGAACGGCGATAAGCAACGGTCACGTTCTCGGCGCCCAACAGTTTCGACTGCACGGCGGCGTCTATCGCGGTCATGCCGCCGCCAATCACCACCACGTTGCGCCCCACCGGCAGCGCCGACAGGTCGCCCGCCTGGCGCAGTTCGGCGATGAAATCGACCGCGTCGCGGACGCCCTCCTTGTCCTCGCCCGCCGCGCGCAGGGCGTTCACCCCGGCAAGGCCAATGGACAGGAATACCGCGTCATAGTCGGCGCGCAGCGCATCGAGCGTGAGGCCCTGCCCCAGGGCCGAGCCCTGCTCAACCGTGATGCCGCCGATTTGCAGCAGCCAGTCCACCTCGGCCCCGGCAAAGCCACCGGTCGCCTTGTAGGCCGCGATACCGAATTCGTTCAGCCCGCCGGCCTTGGGCCGCGCCTCGTGGATGACCACGTCATGGCCCAGCATCGCCAGACGATGCGCGCAGGCCAGCCCCGCAGGCCCTGCGCCAACAACCGCCACGCGCTTGCCGGTGGACGCCGCGCGGGTAAAGGGATGCACGCCGCGCGCCATCAGCGTGTCGGTGGCATAGCGTTGCAGCCGCCCGATCTCGACCGGCTTGCCCTCGGCCGCCTCGCGCACACAGGCCTCTTCGCAGAGCGTCTCGGTGGGGCAGACGCGGGCGCACATGCCGCCCAGGATATTCTGCTCCAGAATGGTGCGTGCCGCTGCCTCGGGGTGGCCGGTCTGGATCTGCCGGATGAACAGCGGAATGTCGATCTCGGTCGGACAGGCCGTCTGACACGGCGCGTCGTAGCAGAAATAGCAGCGATCCGCAGCCACCGCCGCCTCATGCGGCGCATAGGCCGGATGCAGATCGTCGAAATTCGCGGCAAGTTCGTCGCTGGAAAGCCGCCCGGCGACAATGCCGGGAGCCATCTGGCCCTGTGCCATCGTTCTTCTCCCTGAAGATATGTTCGTTATTGGGGTCAGCTTGCCACATCCAGAAATTTTATCAACTGGTAAAATTTATCTTTCGGTCAAAAATGAAGAACCCGGACGAATTCGCCCGGGTCCGCAAGGCTGGGTGCAAGAATTTTCGGCGAAAATTCTTGCCGCCTGCCGCAAGGATGTCAGACCATTCCGGCGAGGTGGCCGGATTTAACCCAGACACGCGCCCCCTCGGCGCCCACGGTCAGTTCCAGCCGCGCGCCCGGTGGCAGGCGCAGCCAGTCCCAGCGCGAAAAGGAGTCCCCACCCTCCTGAAACCCGCCCTCCAGCACGAAGACTTCGATCCCGCCGGGCAGATCGCGCGTCACCTGCGCACCCGCCGCCCAGCTTTCCAGCCGCACCTCTTCATGCGCATCGGCAAATAGCGTCTCCTCGCTCTTTCCGGTGATCGAACGGCGCACCTCGGTGCGGTCGGCTGGGTCAAACTGATGCAGCTTGACCAGGATGGTCGCCCCCGGTTCGGTCGCGGGCGTATGGGACGAGGTCGGCGGGTTGCGTACATAAGAGCCGGTCGGAAAGTCGCCCAGCTCATCTTGGAACACACCGTCCAGAACCAGGTATTCCTCGCCCCCGTCATGGGTATGGGCGGCAAAGGCGCTGCCCGGCGCAAAGCGGACGATGGTGGTGGCCCGTGCCACCTCGGCCCCGATCCGGTCCAGCATCTTGCGTTCGACCCCGGGCGCAGGCGACGGCACCCAGTCCGTCTGGTCGAAATGCACCGCCGCGCGCTGGCTGAAATCCGCATTGATCCGCATGGGTTGTCTCCTGCTTGCTCTGTCGCCCTTCGATCTGGCGCGCTGCGGGGGCCAAGAAAGCACGTTCACGCAGAGGTGATCAACCGCCCTGACCCTCGACCGCGGCCAAGACTACTTGACAGAAACCATTCCTTTAACCTTAAAATTTCATGCATGAAGGAAGTTCGCCAGCACCCCACGGTTCGCAAGGCCGGTTCCCGCGCTGCTATCGCGATTTTCGATAGCGGCATTCGGACAAATTCCTTGTCTTGCAGCCCCGCCCGGCCCGACGCTGAAACAAGCCCTCAATGGCAAGCACCGGTAAGGAGGAACACGTGATGGCACGGCTGAGCGCCTTCAATTTCCAGAAATGGATCGACGAACACAAGCATCTGCTGAAACCGCCTGTCGGCAACCAGCAGGTCTGGGAGGATGCGGATCTGATGGTGACCGTGGTCGGCGGTCCCAACAAGCGCACCGATTATCATGACGACCCGGTCGAGGAGTTCTTCTACCAGCTCAAGGGCGACATGGTGCTGAAACTCTACGATGGAGGCGAGTTCTATGACGTGCCGATCCGCGAGGGCGACATTTTCCTGTTGCCGCCGCATGTGCGCCATTCGCCCCAGCGCCCGCAAGAGGGCTCGATCGGTCTCGTGATCGAACCCAAACGCCCCGAAGGCGCCCATGACGCCATCGAATGGTATTGTTTCGGCTGCGGCAGCCTGGTGCACCGGGCCGAGCTGTTGCTGGAAAGCATCGTGCGCGATCTGCCTCCCGTCTATCAGGCCTTTTATGCCGACGAACAGGCCCGCACCTGCCCCAATTGCGGCGAGGTACATCCGGGCAAGGAACCACCAGAGGGTTGGGTGAAACTGTAAACCGCGTTTAGACTGACAAAAAACAACGAATCCAACAGGGAGAGAACCACATGACAATCAGCTTCAAGGGACTGGCCCGGGGGGTTGCCTGTGCCGCGCTGGTGCTGGCGGCGCTGCCGGCGGCGGCCAAGGAATTTCGCCTGGGCCTGATCACCCCGCCACCGCATACCTGGACCAAGGCCGCCGAGGCCTTTGGCGCCGAACTGTCCGAGAAATCGGGCGGCGCGCATTCGGTCTCGGTCTTTCCCGCGCGGCAGCTGGGCAACGAGGCGCAGATGCTGCAACAGTTGCAGACCGGGGCGCTGGACATGGCCTTTATGACCGTGGCCGAAGTGTCGAACCGGGTGCCCAACATGGGGGCGTTCTATGCGCCCTATCTGGCCAAGGACATCAACCACGCCTCGGCCATCCTGCGCTCGGACACCGCGCGCGGCATGCTGGCGGTGCTGCCGCAAGAGGCGGGCGTGGTCGGCGTCGGCTATGGTAGCGCAGGCATGCGCCAGATCCTGAGCCGGGGCGCGGTGAATTCCGCCGCCGATCTGTCCGGCCTCAAGCTGCGGATCACGCCGTTCGATCCGATCCTCGATTTCTACAACGCGCTGGGGGCCGCACCCACGCCGATGCCGCTTCCGGCGGTCTATGACGCGCTGGCCAATGGCCAGGTGGATGCGATCGACATGGATGTCGAGCTGATCAACGTGTTGAAATATCACGAACATGCCGACACGCTCCTGATCTCGAACCACATGATGTTCCCGATGGTCGGGCTGATCTCGGCCCGCGTTTATGCCGGGCTGAGCGATGCGGACAAGGCGATGATTTCCGAGCTGATGGCCAAGCATGTGGACAGCACATTGGACGTTTACATGGCCAAAGAGCCGGAATGGACCGATGCGCTGACCAAGGTGGGCAAGACCTTCAAGCGGGTCGATCAGGACTTCTTCGGCGATGCCATCACGCAGTGGGAGACGATCTGGGCGGACAAGGCCCCGTCCCTGCCCGAGCTGCGCAAGACCGCGGCGGACCTGCAATAACCCTGGAAAACCCCGCGTCGGGCCGGCCCTGTGCCGGCCTGTTTCGCGACATTTGAAGGCAGGCACATGCTGTATCGGGCATCGCATCTCTGGGCCAGGGTCGAACTGGTCTGCGCCGCTGCGCTGGCGGCCTCGGTCACCGGGCTCATACTTCTCAACGTGGTGACCCGCGCGGCGGGCAACGCCATCTATTGGGTGGACGAGGCGGCAATCTATGCCATGGTCTGGATGACCTTTCTGGCCGCATCCGCCGCGATCCATTTCCGCAGCGCCATTGCCGTCACCCTGATGAACGAGATGCTGGACGGGCACGGCGCGCGCATGCTTGAACGGGTGGTCGATCTGGTTCTTTTCATCTTTGCCTGCCTGATGGTCTGGATTTGCCTGCGCTGGTTCATGCCGCTGGAACTGATGCGGGCGGGCTGGGACGTGAAGGCGTTTCAGGGCCAGACCTTCAACTTCATCTATGCCGAACCCACCAACACGCTGGGCCTGCCCAAGGTCTGGGTCTGGCTGGTGATGCCACTCTTTACCCTTGGGGCGCTGCTGCATTCGGCGGCCAATCTGTTCTATCCGGGCCGACACCCCGAGGCGGAGACCGCGCAATGACCCCGATCCTGTTCCTTGTGCTGCTCTTTGCCTCGGTCCCCATCGCGCTGGTGCTGGCGCTGACCGCGCTTTGGTACATCTATGACAGCGGCAATCTGGTGCTGTATGACAGTTTCGCGCAGCAGATGTTCGCCGGGGTCGAAAACTATGGGCTGCTTGCCATTCCCCTGTTCATCCTGACCGGAGAGCTGATGAACGAAGGCGGCATGACCCAGCGCCTGGTGCGCGCCGCGCGGGTCTTTGTCGGCGGGTTCCGGGGCGGGCTGGCCTATATCAACCTGCTTGCCAACATGTTCATGGCTGCGATCATCGGCTCGGCCGCCAGCCAGATCGCGGTGATGAGCCGGGCCATGGTGCCCGCGATGAAGGAAGAGGGTTACGACCCCGGTTTCGCCGCCGCCACCACCGCTGCTGGCGGGTTGCTGGCACCGGTCATTCCGCCTTCGATGCTGTTCGTGATCTATGGCGTGCTGGCGCAATTGCCCATCGGCGATCTGTTCATCGCGGGCATCATCCCCGGCCTGATCATGGCGGGTTCGTTCTTTATCGTCGTGGCGCTGATCGGGCTCAGCCAGCAGTTTCCCAAGGGCGACTGGATGACCATGCCGCAGGCGCTGCGCGCCCTGCGCGACGCCCTGCCTGCCTTTCTGATCCCGCTGGCCATTGTCGGCGGCATCCTTTTCGGCATCGCCACCCCCACCGAAAGCGCCGCCGTCGCCTCGCTGATCGCCTTTGGCGTCGGCTGGCTGGTCTATCGCGAGATCCATATCCGCGATCTGGGCGCCATGTTCGCGCGCACCGCCACCAATTCCTCGCTGGTGATCTTCATGATCGCGGCGGCCAATGTGTTCGGCTGGGTGGTGATCTATGAGGAGCTGCCGCAGAAACTGGCGGCGTTTCTGTCCACCGTCACCTCGGATCCGTTCACCTTCCTGCTGATCGTCAACCTGTGCCTTCTGTTCGTGGGTATGCTGATCGACGGCATCGCGGCGCTGATCCTGATCACGCCGATCCTGCTGCCGATCGCGATGAACAGCTATGGCATCAGCCCCTATCAGTTCGGCGTGGTGATCAGCCTGAACCTGGTGCTGGGCCTGCTGACGCCGCCGGTGGGGGTGGGTCTCTACATTGCCTCGGCCATGTCAGGGGTGCGCCCCTTTACCATCTTCACCGCCCTCTGGCCGTTCCTGCTGGCGGTGGCGGTGGTGCTGGTGATGCTGAGCTATTTCCCGATCCTGAGCACCGCGTTGATCTGACCCTCCCCGATAGCGACAGCACCCGTCAGGGCATCAGCACCTGCGCGCGCGCGAAACTGGCACTGTCGGCGCTCAAATCGTCATAGATCAACTCGACATCAATCTGCGACACCGAACCCGCAGGGAAACTGCGGAATGGCAGCCCGTCGCTGTCGATGATCGCGTTGGGCGCGGCGGTTTCGGCATGGCAGGGCGGCAGGGGCCAGATCTCGGGCGCGGCCCCGTTGATCGAGACCGACATCTGCGCCAGCCCGCAGCGCCAGGACCACAGATGCGTGACATAGAGCAGGTCCTGCCCGTTATAGTCGCGCAGCGCCACCCAGTTGCCGCGCGTGGCATTCAGGATCGGCTTCACTTCGGTCGCGGTCGTGAACTTGCCGCTGGGCACCTGCGGCTCGGCGACCAGTTGGGGCGCGGGCGTCAGAAAGGCCGGGGTCGCGGGGGCCTCGGCCTTGGGTTCGGGCGTCAGGAAGGCAGGGGCTGCCGGCGCCTCGGCCGGGGCCGTGACAGCGGCGCTTTCGGTTGGCGTCGGCGCCTTGCCCTCGCCCTGCGACGACTGCGCCGCGCCGGCGATGAGGAACAGCAGAATATCGAGCATCTGGAACGGGCCTTTCAAAATCAGTTGGCGGGAAATCCGGGCTTTTGGCGCCCGGCCCCTGCCCCTATACTACGTCAAAACAGGGGCGCCGCATCACCAAATCCGGCGGCGGGCAGAGATGGCAAAACAACAGGTCGCGAAAACGACGGGGCGCAGACCCTTCAATATCGTGGTGGTGGGTCAGAACAACCGCCTGCAATACGAGGCGGTGCTGTTTGCCGCCTCGCTGCGCCATTCGACACCCGACTTTGACGGCCGCCTGTTCGTCGCACACCCGCAGCCCGGCCCCAAATGGGACGAGGACCCAAGCATTCAGAGCGACGAGCTGCGCGCCGCGCTCGACATGCTGGGGGCCGAGCTTTTGCCGTTTGACAACAAGGTGTTCGGCCAGACCTATCCGCATGGCAACAAGATCGAGGCGCTGCTGGCCCTGCCCGAGGGTGAACCCTTTGTGTTCTTCGACACCGATACGCTGATCACCGGCGACCTGATGTCGGTGCCCTTCGACTTCAGCCGCCCCACCGCCTCTCTGAAACGCGAGGGCACGTGGCCCCAGCCCACTCTCTATGGTCCCGGTTATACCGAGATCTGGCGGGCGCTCTACACCCGGTTCGGGTTGGATTTCGAAAGCTCGCTGGATTTCGATCAGCCGGACGAATACTGGCAGCGCTATCTCTATTTCAACGCCGGTTTCTTCTATTACGAATGCCCCAACAAGTTCGGGCACCGGTTTCTGACCTATGCCCGCTCGATCCGCGATACACCCCTGCCCGAACTGGTGTGCCAAAGCCTCAATCCCTGGCTCGACCAGGTGGCGCTGCCGCTGGTGATCCACTCGTTTGGCGGCGGGCGCGACAGCCTGCCCGAGGGGCTGCTGGACGGAACCGTCAGCTGCCACTATCGCCTGTTCCCGCTGCTCTACGCACGTGAGGCGGACCACGTGGTCGAGGTGCTGGAAGAGGTCTGCGCGCCCAACAAGATCAAGAAAGTGCTGAAGAATTACGAACCGCTGAAGAAGATGGTCTATCAGGGCAAGGGGGAGAAGATCCGCGAGATGTTCGACCGTGAGAATCTGCCGCACAAGGAACAGGCGATCCGCAACCGGATCAAATCCAAGGGACTGTGGCTGCGCTAGAATGCGGCCCCTGGCGGCGGATGGCGCGATGTCATGGTGCTGGGGAACCTGTTATGGTACCGCCTCCCTGGCTTGAACAGGGGACCTCTGGATCCACAATCCAGCGCTCTAACCAACTGAGCTAAGGCGGCACCGTGAGGGGCGATGTACCCAACCGGGTTGCGGATTGCAAGAGGGTCAGAGTGTAATTTTCCAGCTTTGTTCGACCAGGTCGACGCCAAAGGAATGGACCGGTTTGCTGTCGACCAACTGCCAACCGGTGGCCGCGTAAAGGGCACAGGCGGCACGGTGGCTTTCATGCGTCCAGAGTTGCATTTGTACATAGCCCTTGCTGCGCGCAAAGCCCATGCAGGTATCGATCAGACGCCGGCCAAGGCCTCGCCCCCGTGCCTCTGGCACCAGCAGGAACAGACGCAGCTTGGCGGTGGTATCGTCCAGCCCGACGCAGAAGATGCTGCCCAGCCGCTGACCATCCGCCTCGGCGATCCAGCCTTGTTCGCGATCGGGGTCGTGATTGGCGATGAAATCGTCGAGGATACGCGCCACCAGCGGCGCGAAACTGTCGTCAAACCCCTCGTCCTGCGCATAGAGCGTGCCATGCCGCTCGACCAGCCAAGGGGCGTCTTCGGGACGAAAGGGGCGCAGGGTGATCGTGTCCATGGGGTATCAGACCCCGGAACCGGCTTGATTCTCAACCCGGCCCGGTCTAGTCCGGCAGCAGTTTTCCCGGAGGACGAGATGGGCATCAATACCGAACGCGATATCGAGGCGAATCTTCAGATCGGCCCGACCGATGCCGGGATGGTGCGGCTCTTTGTCGAGGCGCACGGGGTCGAGGTGCCGATGGATTTCGATCCCGAAGAGGCCGAGGAAATCGCGGACGAAATCCGCGCCGCCGCGCAGGCCGCCCGGCTGATGTCCAAACGCTGAGGCGGCGCCGGAAAACGGCGCTTGCCGCGCTCGATACGCTTCATTCGAAAATGCCGTGACCCTCGGGGTCGCGCAGCGCCTGCAGGCGCCGCGCTGCGTGGGTGGCGAATTTCTGGATCAATACCTTGCGTCGGGCCGGGGCCAACTTTTGCTCCGGCGCCATGCGCACGATCTCGGCGTCATAGGCATCCGCGATCAGCAATCCGCTTTCTGACGGCAGCAATTCGGCCGGAAACTCCACATCCACCGCCCAGAAATACCGGTCACACCACTCCAGATACCCCTGCCATTTCGAATCCGCCTGAAAATCGGCGCGGCTCGACTTGCATTCGACCACCCAGATCTCGCCCTTGGGGCCCAGCCCCATCACATCGACACGCAGCCCGCGGGCGGGCACGAACTCTTCGACCGAGACGAATCCATGCGCCCTGAGGTGTCGTGAAACGCCACGCGCCAGCCGCTGTCCGGGTTGCAAATCCAGTATCATGGCAACATGGTGAACAATAGGTGAACAAAATTCAAGCCCGTTCCCGTCATCTGCCCCCTTGCGGGCAGTAGCGGTGCGCCCTACCTATGGGGACGGCGGGTTCTGCCCTTCTCGTGACAGGTAGCATTCCGGTGGCCTTAAACATTTCCGAGGGGGCTGGCTCTGTTCAGGTCCTGGCCTGATTACCTGGCGCCCACCTGTATATACAGGTCCTCGGGAATCGAACCGCACGGTCGACACTTGGTGGTTCCCGCCGCATACCACCCGATGACCCGGGATCAGCCCCGCTGTGCGGGCGCTTCCTGCCGGACCGGCACCGGGCGCAGGTCGGACACCTTGCTGCCACCGCGCGGCGGCGTGTCGTCCTCGGCCAGGTTCATGATCTTCCAGGCGAATTGCACCCCGGCAAAGACGATCCCGTTCATGAACCACAACATGAACACGGCAAGCAGCGCCGAATCGGACCGGGCGATCAACCCCCGCAGTCCGGCGATATCGAGCCACAGGAGACCCGCGATGAACACCGCCGATATCGCGAAACCAACCAGGACCTGGGTGACGTAGAGACGGATCAGACGGGGCATGGTCTTACTCCTTGTTGTTTCTTCTCATCTTAGCGCAGAATGATCTGAAAGGCAGGGTATCCCAGCGGATCTGCGACAATATATGCCGGAGACGGAATGCGAAATCTCACCGAGTTTGCGCTCGATCTTTTGGAAAGCCTCTCGCACATCTTCGACGACGACGCCCGCTGGGAGCACACGGTTGCCCGCCTGAACGCCTTTGGTTTCAAGGCGCTCAACATGGGGCAGTTTACTCCCAAGACCGGGATCCTGCACTGGGCGCACAGCTCGATGGCGCCGGACTGGCTGAAAACCTATGCCGAGGGCGGCTATTCGGATGCCGACCTGGTGCTGGCCCAGACCGTCCAGGGGCCCGAAAGTCTCTATATCGATTCGGGCCGCCGCTTGCAGGAAAGCAACTCGACCACCGCCACGGCGCTCTATTCGGGGTTGGTCGAACATGGGTACCGACATGTCTTTAGCCTGGTGGCGCCCTGCCCCGGCAATCTGGCCATGCTTGTGGCGCTGTTTACCGATCACCCCGAAGCCGGGGCCTGGATGACCGAACAGGCCACGGGAATGCGTATCCTGGCCACCGTGATCGGCACCAATCTGGGTCCGGGCACCGACCGGGGCTTGCGCCCCGGACAGGACCTGACCCCGATTCTGGGCACGACCGCGCCCCTGTCGCGCCGTGAAAGCGAGGTGCTGCACCTGCTGGCCGACGGCCTGCGCAACGAACAGATCGCCGACGCGATGAAGATCAGCGAGATCACCGTGCGCATGCACCTGAAATCGGCCCGCGACAAGCTGCGCGCACCCACGCGGGAGGCGGCGCTGGTCCGTGCGGTGCAGATGGGACTGCTGAACAATCGCCCCTATCGGAACAGATAGGTTTCCCGCGCTGGACCCTTGCGCTAGCTTTCCGGGGCCGGGTATCAGTCGTGAGTGGTGGTTCCGGTGATTTTATCCAAATATTTCAATATGCGGCGGCGGTGTAGTCCCTCGGACAACCCGCCGCCGGTTTGCCTGCTCTTCGCGCTGCCAACACAAGGCGACAGGGCGCGTCAGAACGCCTCGGGACGTGCTTCGCGCGCCATGTGATCCAGCACCGCGTTCACGAAACTGGTCTCACGCCCCTCTGGAAAAAACGCGCGCGCGATATCGACGAATTCGGTGATCACCACCTTGGGCGGGGTGTCGTTCTGGCTCAACTCGGCCCCAGCGGCGCGAAACAATGCACGCAACGTCGGGTCGATCCGTGCGATCGGCCATTTCGCCACCAGCGCGCGGTCGGTCATCTGGTCGATCAACGCCTGATTGTTGACGGCTTCGCCCACCAGCGCGCGAAACAGCTTCGTATCCCCTTCGGCCAGTTCGTCACCCTCGTAGACGGCGCCGAAACGGTGGTCGAGAAACTCGGACACGACGGATTCGACCGTCTGGCCCGAATGCTCCATCTGGAACAGCGCCTGCACGGCATATAGCCGCGCGGCGGATTTCATCTGGCGTTTCCGGTTGACCGGTTTGGGGGTGTCGCTCTGGCTCATGCGGTGCGGGATCCGTTCTTGTCCTCGGCGAGAAGAATGTCCTCCGCCTTGGGGCGGAAACCCACATCCTTTCTCGAAGCGCCCCACTTACGTCCGAGCGCGATCAGATGCAAGGCCGCAGCAGCCGCGCCGCCACCCTTGTTCATCGCGGCCGGATCGGCACGCACCTCGGCCTGGGGGCGGTTCTCGACCGTGAGGATGCCGTTGCCGATGCACAGGCCCTGAAGCCCCATCAGCTGGATCGCGCGGCTGCTGTCATTGCAGACGGTGTCGTAATGGGTGGTCTCGCCCCGGATCACGCAGCCAAGCGCCACGTAACCGTCGAAATTGCTCTGCCGGTCGGCCATGGCGATGGCGGTGGGCACCTCAAGCGCGCCGGGCACCTCGACAAGGTCCCAGCTGCCGCCGACGGCCTCGATCTCGGCCTTGGCACCGGCGACCAGGTTGTCGGCGATGTCCTTGTAATAGGGCGCCACCACGATCAGCAGTTTCACCGGCTTGTCGAATTCGGCGCGCGGCAGGGTGTAATGGGTCTCGTGTCCGGCCATGTCAGACGTCCTTCATGATGGGGCGGGTGCCGACGATGGAGAGGCCATAGGCATCGAGCCCGAGATACTTGGTTTGCGGCGAGTCGGTGAGCAGGATCAGCTCGTGCAGGCCCATCTTGGACAGGATCTGGGCGCCCAGACCGGTCTGCTTGATGGTGCGCACGCCGTCCTCGTCGCTGGCATAAAGCGCGTTGCGCGGCTGGCGGAACAGGCAGACGACGCCGCGCCCTTCGGCGGCGATCTTCTCCATCGCGCGGGGCAGTTCCTGTGTCGGCTTGGGGCCAAGGCCCAGCACATCGGACGCCTCGTGCAGCGCATGGGTGCGGGTCAGCACCGGTTCGGGGGTCGAGATGTCGCCTTTGACCAGCACCACATGTTCGATGCCGTGGGTCTGGTCGGTAAAGATGCGCATCTCCCACGCGCCACCATATTCCGAGGTGACGGTGCTGCGGGATGTTTCGTCCACCAGATTGTCGTTGCGGGCACGATAGGAGATCAGGTCGCTGATGGTGCCGATCTTCATCCCGTGATGCTCGGCGAAATCGACCAGGTCCGGCAGGCGGGCCATGGTCCCGTCTTCCTTCATGATCTCGCAAATCACGCCCGAGGGGTTCAGCCCGGCCAGACGCGAGATATCGACCGCCGCCTCGGTATGACCGGCGCGCACCAGCACCCCGCCCCGCTTGGCGCGCAGCGGAAAGATATGGCCGGGGGTGGCCAGGCTTGCCATGGTGTTCTGTTCGTTGATCGCGGTGGCAACCGTCAGCGCCCGGTCGGCGGCGGAAATGCCGGTCGACACCCCCTCGCGCGCCTCGATCGAGACGGTGAAGGCGGTTTCGTGCCGCGAAGAGTTGTTGACTGCCATCATCGGCAGGCCCAGACGGTCGATCCGGTCGGCGGTCATCGGCAGGCAGATCAGCCCGCGCCCATGGGTCGCCATGAAATTGATCGCGGCGGCATCGGCAAACTCGGCGGCGATGCACAGGTCGCCCTCGTTCTCGCGGTCCTCGTGATCGACCAGGATATACATCCGGCCCTTGCGCGCCTCGTCGATGATCTCCTCGATCGGACTGATCGCGTCGCGCAGGCGGGCCTCGACGGGTCCGGGCGTCTCAAAGCTCATGGGGCGGCCTTTCAGCTGTCTTGTCTGCCTGCGCAGATAGACCACCGCGCGCGCGAATGCCAGTGCACAAACGGCAGGCAAGGTGCGGGACGCGGCGTTCAGGCCCGGCTGCGGGGGGCGGACTGGGGGCGCTGCCCCCGGCGCCTGCGGCGCCTCCCCCGGAGTATTTTTGGCGAAATGAAGGGGCGAAGGTCGGCGCTAACCCAGCTGATGGGTGAAATACTCGGCCGAAGGCAGGTATCCGGCCGCGCGCCCGGCGGCGGCCCAGTCGGCCTCGAGCGGGGCGTCACCGATGATCAGCACGCCCGAGGCGGGCAGGCGCTGACTGTGGATCAGACCCTGCACCCGGTCGCGCATCTGCGCCCAGCTGTCGGAAAGATGCGGTGCCCGGTCGGCGGCGGCTAGTAACTGGTTGACCGCCAGCACCGCCTGTGGCGTGGCGGGCGGATGCACCAGGGTCAGGCGCGTGGCGCTTTTCACCTGTTCGATCTGACGCGCTTCGGGCGCGGCAATCTCGCCGCCCGAGCCAAAGATACGCAGCGCGTTGGACGAGAACAGCAGGCCCAGGATATCCTGTCCCGAATACTGCCGTACCTTTGCATAGGTGCGGTAGGTCATGCCCAGCTCGGCGGCTCGGCGCATGCGCATCCGCAAAACCAGCATCGGGATCGCCTCGGGCATCAGCGCCTTTTGCGCCTGCCGCCAGGCATGGGTGCGCCAGAGACGCCCGCTCTCCATCGACGGACCGCCATTATGCCCGATCCCGGCCATGGCTCAGAGCGCCTCGGCCAGCCGCGCCACGTAGCGCGCCAACATGTCGATTTCCAGGTTGACCCGGTCACCTACCGCCACGCTGCCCCAGGTGGTCGCCTCTTTGGTATGAGGGATGAAGTTGATGCCGAATTCGGCCCCCTCAACCGCATTCACGGTCAGCGAGGTTCCGTTCAGCGCCACAGAGCCCTTGGGCGCGATGAAGCGGGCCAGTTCAGCAGGCGCACGCAGGGTAACGCGGGTGCTGTCGCCCTCGTCGGCGATGGCCACAACTTCGGCCACCCCGTCCACATGGCCCGACACGATATGGCCGCCCAGCTCGTCGCCCACCTTGAGCGCGCGTTCGAGATTCAGCCGTTTGCCGACCGACCAATCGCCCAGATTGGTCTTGGACACGGTTTCGGCGCTGATCTCGACATCGTACCAGTCCTCTCCCAGCGCGATCACGGTCAGGCAGACCCCGTCGCTGGCGATCGAAGCGCCGATGTCGATACCCCCGGTATCGTATCCGGTGCGGATGCGCGCGCGCAGGTCGCCGCGCTGTTCCAGCTCGACCACGGTGCCGATATCGGTGACGATGCCCGTAAACATGGTTCTTACCCTTGCTATGCCATTCCTGAACCGGGGTAGCGCCCCGCCGGGCGCACGGCAAGCCCCCGCTTGCCCCGCTGCCCCGCCCCGGTCATAGTTTCGCCCGATTGGCCGGTCAGGATGTCGGCCATGCCCAACAACCGGGCGGCGTTAACCAGGAAAGGCGCAGGTATGCCCGCACCGACCCAGACCAGACGGGTCTTTCTGTTCCTTCAGGGGCCGCATGGCCCCTTCTTCCACGCGCTTGGCCGCATGCTGCGCGCGGCAGGGGCCGAAGTCTGGCGCGTGGGTTTCAACGCGGGCGACCGGGCGTTCTGGTTCCATCCGCCAAGCTTCATTCCCTACAAGGGCGCGCATGAGGACTGGCCGCAAGCGTTCGAGGAGTTGCTGGAGCGCAAGGGTGTCACCGATATCGTGCTTTACGGCGACACAAGGCCTATCCACGCCAACGCGGTCGCGGCGGCCCGGGCGCGCGGTCTGGGCATACATGTGTTCGAGGAAGGCTATCTGCGGCCCTATTGGGTCACGTATGAGCGCGAGGGCTCGAACGGCAATTCACGCCTGATGGAGATGACGCTGGAGGATATGCGCGCGGCATTGGCGCTGTCGGATCTGGAAACACCGCTGCCGCCGTCCCATTGGGGCGACATGCGCCAGCATATCTTCTATGGCGCGCTATATCACTGGTTCGTCATGTTCACCAATCAGGGGTATCGCCGGTTCAAGCCGCATCGCGACCTGCCGGTGACCAAGGAATTCCAGCTATACCTGCAACGGCTGCTGCTGATGCCTGTGCTGGCGGTCGAACGGATGCTGGCCACCGCGCGGATCCGCAATGGCGGTTTCCCCTATCACCTTGCCTTGTTGCAGTTGGAACATGACAGCTCGTTCCAGCAACACTCGCCCTTTTCCACGATGACCGATTTCCTGGAAGAGATCTTTGACGGGTTTGCCCGCGGCGCCCCGCAGCACCATCATCTGGTGGTCAAGGCGCATCCGCTGGAAAACGGCCGTGTGCCGCTCAGGCGCGAGGTGCGTCGGCTGGCCCGCCAGCACGGTCTGGCCGGTCGGGTCCATTACGTGCGTGGCGGCAAGCTGGCGCAATTGCTCAACGATGCGCGCAGCGCGGTGACCGTCAACTCCACCGCTGGGCAGCAGGTGTTGTGGCGCGGTATCCCGCTCAAGGTGTTCGGCCGCGCGGTCTATGACAAGCCCGAATTCGTCTCGACCCAGCCCGCGACCGAGTTCTTTGCCGCTGCCAACCGGCCCGATGCCCGCGCCTACAAGGAATATCGCCGCTATCTGCTGGAAACCAGCCAGTTGCCGGGCGGCTTCTATTCGCGCAAGGGTCGGCGCCAGTTGCTGCGCCAGGTGGTCGACATGATGCTGTCACCGGAAGACCCCTATGACGCGCTGAAATCCGGCAAAGCGGCACCACGGCAACAGTTGCGTCTGGTGAACTGAAACCAGATGCAGCCAGGACTGGATTTTTCATCCGGATTCCGATAGTTTGACAAAAAAACTGAGGCAGAAACAAATAAGGTCGAGGAGACCGAGCAGTGAAACTGATCCCCGTCCGCTGGGCGAAGCCCGTTCTTGTGCTGGCTGCGATGTCTGTCGCGGCCTCGTGTTCGTTGCCGAAAGTCGGCCCCAACAAGCGGGAAATCTTCGCCGGATCCGTTCAGAAAGAGGGCGACGCCTTTATCGTCGCTGTCAACGATCGCGTCACCCGTGCCACCGCGGTCGTCCCGGCGCTGGGCTTTTCGGAGGCATTCAAGAATGCATCCCCCCTCACCTCGGACACGATCCGACCCGGTGACGTGCTGGGCCTGACGGTCTGGGAAAACGTCGATGACGGCCTTCTGGCCAGCGAGGCCACCAATGCCACGATCCTCGAAGAGGTACAGGTGGACAGCGCGGGCTTTATCTTCGTGCCCTATGCCGGGCGTCTGCGCGCCTCGGGCAACACCCCCGACCAGTTGCGCGAAGTGATCACCGCCAAGCTCGAAGAACAGACCCCCGACCCGCAGGTGCAGGTGCGCCGCGTGGCCGGTGACGGCTCGACCGTGTCCTTGACCGGCGCGGTGGGCGGCCAGGGCATCTATCCGATCGAACGCCCCACCCGGACACTCTCGACCATGCTGGCCCAGGCCGGCGGCGTGACCATCCAGCCCGATATCGCCGAGGTGACCGTGATCCGCGGCAACCAACAGGGCAAGGTCTGGTATCAGGATCTGTTCAATCACCCCGAACTGGACATCGCCCTGCGCGGCGGCGACCGTATCCTGGTCGAAGAGGATACCCGCTCGTTCACCGCGTTGGGGGCTACCAACACCCAGGCGCGCGTCCCGTTCGAAACACAGGACCTGTCGGCGCTTGAGGCGATCGCCCAGGTCGGCGGCCTGATCTCGGCGGCATCGGACCCGACCGGCGTCTTCGTCTTCCGCAACGAACCGGCCGAGATCGCCGGCCAGGTGTTGGGCCGTGACGACCTGCAAGGCGCGCAGCGCATGGTCTATGTGTTGAACCTGACCGAGCCGAATGGCCTGTTCACCGCCCGTGATTTCGTGATCCGGGACGAGGATACGCTCTATGTCACCGAGGCGCCTTATGCCCAGTGGACCAAGACCATCTCGCTCATCTCCGGCGGCCTGACCCCGCTGGCCAACCTGCAGACGATCGCTGGCGGCTGACGCATGTCGCCCAATGGCAAGAACCGGGCAGCCGGGGGCGAGCGCTCCCGGCTGTTTGTTTATAACGGCGGCTTTCTGACCCAGCGCCGCCTGCGCCGGATCCTGTCGCTGGCCGGATATGACATCCGGCTCGGCCTGCCGGGCGACGGCGATCTGGTGGGCATCTGGGGCAACAGCCCGACCGCCCATCGCGGGCTTGCCGTGGCCGCGCGCCGCTCTGCCCCGCTGCTCCGGGTCGAAGACGCCTTCCTGCGCTCCCTCTTTCCCGGCCGCGCGGGTGAGCCCCCCATGGGCTTGCTGCTCGACCGGGCGGGCGTGCATTTCGACCCCGCCACGCCCAGCGATCTGGAAAAGATGCTGGCAACCCACCCGCTGGACGATACCGCGCTGCTCAACCGGGCGCGTGACGCCATGGCGCGCATCCGCGAAAGCCATCTGAGCAAGTATTCCGCCACCGATCCCGACCTGACGCCCCCCGAACCGGGCTATGTTCTGGTGGTCGACCAGACGCGCGGCGACGCCTCGGTCACCGCCAGCCGCGGCACTGATGCGCTGTTCCGCGAAATGCTGGTGTTTGCGCAAGAGGAGCATCCCGGCGCAAGAGTGCTGATCAAGACACACCCCGAAACCGCCGCCGGGTTCCGCACCGGCTATTACGGCGACACGGATGTCAGCACGCGGGTCAGCCTCTACGACGCCCCGATCAGCCCTTGGACCCTGCTCGATGGCGCCGTGGGGGTCTATACGCTGTCTTCGCAACTGGGGTTCGAGGCGATCCTGGCCGGGCACAAACCGCGCGTCTTTGGCCAGCCTTTTTACGCGGGCTGGGGATTGAGCCTGGACGAACACCCGGTGCCCCGCCGCGAGCGCCGCCTGACGCGGGCACAGATTTTTGCTGCCGCGATGATCCTCTATCCCACCTGGTACGATCCGTTTCGCGACCGGCTGTGCGAGCTTGAAACCGTGCTCGACACGCTCGAGGCGCAGACCCGGGCCTGGCGGCAGGACCGCTCCGGCTGGACCGCCGGCGGCATGCGACTGTGGAAGCGCAAGCCGCTGAAACAAATGTTCGGGCAATACGGCAAGGTCAGTTTCACCGACAGCCCTGCCCCAAGCGACCCCCGCCCGCATATGGTCTGGGCCGCCCGCGCCTCGGGTGCCAACGAGACCACTCGGGTCGAGGACGGGTTCCTCCGCTCACGCGGGCTAGGCGCAGAGCTGGTCCCCCCACTGTCACTGGTCACGGATGAAAGCGGCATCTACTACGATCCGACCCGGGCCAGCGATCTGGAAACGCTGATCGCCCGCCGCGCCACCCTGCGCAATGATCAATGCCAAAGGGCCGAGAAGCTGATCCGCACGCTGACCACGGCGCGCATCAGCAAATACAATCTCGGCGGCACCCTGCCTGATCTGCCCCCCGGCCACCGTATCCTGGTGCCCGGCCAGGTCGAGGATGACGCCTCGATCCTGACCGGCACCGGCGAGATACGCAGCAATCTGGACTTGTTGCGCAGCGTCCGCGCCGCCCATCCGCAGGCGGTGATCGTCTACAAGCCACACCCGGATGTCGAGGCGGGGCTGCGTGTCGGTGACATAGATCCCGGCACGCTGGCCGATGTGATCGCAACCCAGGCCGACCCGATGCAGCTTCTGGATCAGGTGAACGAGGTCTGGACGCTGACCTCGCTCCTGGGGTTCGAAGCGCTTCTGCGCGGCCTGCCGGTGACCACGCTGGGGGCGCCGTTCTACGCCGGCTGGGGCCTCACGCGCGACCTGGGTCCCGTGCCCGCCCGGCGGCAGGCCCGCCCCGATCTGGCGGGCCTTGTTCATGCCACGCTGATCGACTACCCGCGCTATTGGGATCCGCAAAGCGGCCGCCCCTGTCCGGTCGAGGTTGCCGCCTTGCGCCTTGAGTCGGGCCACATTCCCCATCCCGGTCCTGCCAATCGGTTGCTTGCCAAGTTTCAAGGCATGCTGGCCACTCATGCTCATCTGTGGCGCTGACCCCTTTGTACCTGCGTCCGTGATGCCGTTGGATTTGAGTATTTGTAACCAGAAAGAAGCAACACCCCCTTCATTTCGCAACAAATACTCCCGACGGAGGCATCCATCGGATCAGGAAGGTGCGGCGCTTGGGACCTGATATTGCCGAGCCAGGCAGCCCGGAATCGAGCGCGCCGAAGGCGCTCAACGGGATCAAGGCCCGACTATTGGCGTTGCCAGCGGTGCAGGATGTCGGCGCCGATGGAGCGGGCCTCGATCAGGTCGAACCGGGCCGCCTCTGACAACTGCTCCAACCCCAGCACGCCCACGGCGGGCAACCCCTCTGCCCCGATCGCGAGACCTGCGGTAAAGCCCACCAGTTCATCGACCAGATCGGCCGCCAACAGAGAGGCGGCAAGCGAAGCGCCGCCTTCGCAGAACACACGCGTGAGCCCCTGCCCTCCCAGTTGCCGCAGCAGGTCGGTCGCGCTGATCTGGCCAGCCTCAACCGCGCAGGGGATCAGCCGTGCGCCGGTACCTTCCCAGGCGCGGGCGCGGTCGCCATCCACGCCGGGCCCATGGCAGAGCCAGACCGGCACCTGCCGCGCGGTCCGGGCCAGCTGGCTCATCAGCGGCAGGTCGAGATAGCGCGACACCACCACCCGCACCGGCTGTTGTGCCACGCCCATGTCGCGCACTGTCAGCGAGGGGTCGTCGGTCCGCGCCGTCCCGGCCCCCACCAGCACGGCATCGTGGCGCGCGCGCATGGCGTGCACCACGCGCCGCGCCTCGGGTCCGGTGATCCATTGGCTTTCGCCCGAGGCCGTGGCGATGCGGCCGTCAAAACTGCTGGCCAGTTTCAGAGTGACCCAGGGCCGGCCCAGCTCGGTCTTGAGGAAGAAGCCCGCCAGATCACGGGCCGCCGCATCCTCGCCCGTGCCGACCGACACCTCGATCCCGGCGCGGCGCAGCATCTCAAACCCGTTGCCCGCCACGCGCGGATCGCTGTCCTCGACCGCCGCGACCACCCGCGCCACGCCAGCGGCGATCAGTGCCTCGGCGCAGGGCGGCGTCTTGCCGTGATGGGCGCAGGGTTCCAGCGTGACATAGGCGGTGGCGCCGCGCGCCGCCGCGCCCGCCTGGGCCAGTGCCACCACCTCGGCATGGGGCCGCCCGCCCGGCTGGGTCCAGCCCCGCCCGACGATGCGGCCATCCTTGACAATGACGCAGCCCACCGCCGGGTTGGGCCAGCAGACACCCTGCCCACGCCGGCCCAGCGACAGGGCCAGCGCCATGTATCGCGCGTCAGACATGCTCACTCTTCGGTTGGCGGGCTCGGCGGGCGCAACTCGTGGACAAAGTCCTCGAAATCGTCAGCCGCCTGGAAGTTCTTGTAAACGCTGGCAAAGCGTACATAGGCGACGGTGTCGATCCGGGCCAGCGCCTCCATCACGATCTCGCCGATCTTCTTCGAAGGAATATCGGTCTCGCCCATGCTTTCCAGCCGCCGCACGATGCCGGAAATCATCTGGTCGATCCGCTCGGGGTCGATGGGGCGTTTCTGCATCGAGATGCGGATCGAGCGTTCCAGTTTGTCGCGGTCGAAATCCTCGCGCTTGCCGCTGGTCTTGATGACCACCAGATCGCGCAGCTGCACCCGTTCATATGTGGTGAACCGGCCGCCACACGCGGGGCAGAACCGGCGTCGGCGGATCGAGACATGATCCTCTGCCGGGCGTGAATCCTTAACCTGAGTGTCGATATTTCCGCAAAACGGGCAGCGCATCCGCCGTCTCCTCGTCCGTTAATCCGCCTCTTTTGTGAACGCTTCGGCTCACTTATCCACAACTATAGGACTAACGCTAGGATTTGGGTAGAGGAGATTTGCAGCCCCAACATAATGGGCGGCAAGCGTCAGGCGAAATGGGCGGCGACCCGGCGGTCATGGGGCGCGCGGCGATGTTCGACCAGATAGATACCCTGCCAGGTGCCCAGCACAGGCACCCCCGCCCGCACCGGTATGCCCAGCGAAACCGGCATCAGCGCCGCCTTGATATGGGCAGGCATATCATCGGGGCCTTCGTAAGTATGACGCAGATAGGCCATCGACGGGTGATCGGCGGGCGGCACCAGCCGGTCGAAATAGGCGGTCAGATCGCTCTGCACCTCGGGGTCGGCGTTTTCCTGGATCAGCAGCGAGCACGATGTATGCCGCACCAGGAGTGTCAACAGCCCGTCCCCCTGCCCCGCCAGCCAGCGGGTCACCTCGCCGGTAAACTCGTAAAGGCCCGCCCCCCGGGTCGCGATCGAAAACTCGGTCAACATGGTGCCTCGGCCCATGTCCTCACGGACGCACGGGGCCGAACTCGCAATAGCTGTTGCCCTGGTTGACGGTCATGTTGTCGCCGACCTTGAGCCCGGTGCGGATGGTGGTCAGCTCGTTTTCCAGCGGTGTCACGCCCACCGCCTCGGGCGTCAGCGAGAACTGCACCGCCGTCTTGCGCCCGGTGGTCACGCTGGGCCCGCGCCCGCGCACCAGATAGATACGGTCATTCCAGCCCGCGCCCAGTTCGCGCCGGGCATATTCCGAGGCCGCGCACCAGAAATCGCCGACCCGCTGCTTGCCGCGCGGAACAACCTCGAACACCGCGTCATTGACCGGCAGAACCCGGTGCCCCATCCGCGTGGTCAACGCCTGGGCCTGAGCGCCAGCCCCGAGAAACACCGCAAGGGCGAGAATCTTTGTCAGTCCGGTCATGGTCTCAATCCGTTTTGCCTATAAGCCCTATCTAGGGCGCATCTGCGCGCAGAGACAGGGGAGAGCACGCAAAAATTGCCCGATCGCATGGATTTGCCGCAGGCCGTCGAGACAGGCTCGGAGTCCCTGGCCTCACTGATGAAACAGGGGCGCTGCCCCTCTGGGGCCCTTGGCCCCATTCACCCCGGGATATTTTGGGCAAGAGGAAGCGGAATGCATGCTCTGTCGCAAAAGAGGGGCAGGTCCGATCAAGCGTTGCGACAGAGGCAACTGCACAGGATTGGCAGACGGCGTTGCGCTCTGTTCATGTCGTGCAAGCCGCGTCCCAAAAGAAAACGCCCCCTTGCGGGGGCGCCTTGATCACTGATCCAGGAAGCTGCGCAGTTTGCGCGAGCGGCTGGGGTGTTTCAGTTTCCTGAGTGCCTTGGCCTCGATCTGGCGGATACGTTCGCGGGTGACGCTGAACTGCTGGCCCACTTCCTCCAGCGTGTGGTCGGTGTTCATGCCGATGCCGAACCGCATCCGCAGCACCCGTTCCTCGCGCGGGGTGAGCGAGGCCAGCACGCGGGTCGTGGTTTCCTTGAGGTTTTCCTGAATGGCGCTGTCCAGCGGCAGCACGGCATTCTTGTCCTCGATGAAATCGCCCAGCTGGCTGTCTTCCTCGTCGCCGATCGGGGTTTCCAGCGAAATCGGCTCCTTGGCGATCTTCATCACCTTGCGGACCTTTTCCAGCGGCATCTGCAGCTTTTCGGCCAGTTCCTCGGGCGTCGGTTCGCGACCGATCTCGTGCAGCATCTGGCGCCCGGTGCGCACCAGCTTGTTGATCGTCTCGATCATGTGCACAGGGATACGGATGGTGCGGGCCTGATCGGCGATGGAACGGGTGATCGCCTGCCGGATCCACCAGGTCGCATAGGTCGAGAATTTGTAGCCGCGGCGGTATTCGAACTTGTCCACGGCCTTCATCAGGCCGATGTTGCCTTCCTGAATGAGGTCGAGGAATTGCAGGCCGCGGTTGGTGTATTTCTTGGCAATCGAGATCACCAGGCGCAGGTTGGCCTCGACCATTTCCTTTTTCGCCTGGCGGGCCTCTTTCTCGCCCTTCTGCACCTGTTGCACGATGCGGCGGAATTCCGAGATATCCAGCCCCACATACTGGCCGACCTGGGCCATGTCGGCGCGCAGCTCTTCGACCTTGTCGCTTGAGCGTTCGATGAACATCTGCCAGCCGCGACCGGGCTTTTCCCCCATCTCGGCCAGCCAGTTCGGGTCCAGTTCGCGCCCGCGATATGCGTCGATGAATTCGCGGCGGTTGATACGGGCCTGGTCGGCGAGCTTGACCATCGAACTGTCGATGGACATGACCCGCTTGTTGATGCCGTAAAGCTGGTCGATCAGCGCCTCGATACGGTTGTTGTGCAGGTGAAGTTCGTTCACCAGCAACACGATCTCCGAGCGCAGCGATTGATAGGTCGCCTCGTCGTTGTCACTGAACGAGCCATCCTCGTTCAGTGTGGCCGAGATACGGCTGTCCTGCATCTCGCTCAGTTGCGCGTAATCGGACGAAATCCGTTCGAGGGTGGTCAGCACCTTGTCCTTGAGCGCGGCCTCCATCGCGGCAAGCGACATGTTGGCCTGATCGTCCTCGTCGTCGTCATCCTCGGTCGCGATCGGGTTGCCGTCGGCGTCGTATTCCGGCGTTTCCTCGCGCTGCGGCTTGGCGGTCTGCACGGCGCTGGTGGATACCACCGGCTCTTCTTCATCGTCATCCAGCTGGTTGCCAAACGTGGCCTCCAGGTCGATGACGTCGCGCAGAAGGATGTCTTCGGACAGAAGTTCGTCATGCCAGATGGTGATCGCCTGAAAGGTCAGCGGGCTTTCGCACAGCCCGGCGATCATCGTGTTCCGGCCCGCCTCGATCCGCTTGGCGATGGCGATCTCGCCCTCGCGGCTAAGCAGTTCGACCGACCCCATTTCACGCAGATACATGCGGACCGGGTCATCGGTGCGGTCGAGCTTTTCGGTCTGGGCGCCAGCCAGCGCAACCTCGCGATTGCTCTCGGTGGTGACCAGATCGGTAGAGCCCTTCTGCTCTTCCTCCTCGACCTCCTCGTCCTCAATGATGTTGATACCCATCTCGGAGAGCATCGACATCACGTCTTCGATCTGTTCGGAACTCACCTGATCCGGCGGCAGCACCTGGTTGAGCTGATCGTAGGTGATATAGCCCTTTTCCCGGGCCTCGGCGATCATCTTCTTGACTTGGGCCTGGCTCATGTCGAGCGAGACTTCGTCTTCCTGGTCTTCGGGCTTCTGGTCTTCGGCGGTGTCCTTGGCGGCCATTCAGTGCTCCTGCAGGGATGGGCGATTCGTGTGAGCCGAATCATTAGTGCTCAGAATTGATTCGGCCACCCGTTTACCGGTTTTATTTTGCCTTTTCCTTAGGAAAACGCCCTAGCGGCGTTTCCGGCGAAAATCGATTCCCGCCATGATCGCGTCAAAGGCCTCGCGTTCGTCGCGCTTGATTCGCGCGCCATTGTCGGCCACGTCGAACAGCGCCTTGTCCTCGTTCTGGCTGCGCGCGGCGCGCTGTTTCTCTTCGGCGGCCTGTGCAACGCGCCAGGTCAGCGACTCGTCGGCATTTTCGGCGATGTCCTCTCGGGCCTCCTCGATCTCGGCGTCATACCCCCTCAGCGCCTGGAGTTTTGCGAGTTCCTCGGCCAGCGTCATTTCCGCCAGCTCAACATCGCCCGGTCTGCGCACACAGGGGATAATCTGGACATGGCGCAGCGCGTAGAGGTTTTCAAGGGCCTCAGGGCCGAGATTGTCGTCAATCCTGTCACGCAGCCCCTGCGGGTCGTCAATCCCGATGCGCAGTGCCAGATCGCGCAGCATCGCCAGGTCGGGATCGCGGCAGTCGAGCCGTTCCAGCGCGTGTTCGAACCGCACGATCACCTCAGGTGTGGCAATGGCGGCGGCGAGGATCACCGTCTCGCGCAGCCGGATCTGCGCCGCGTCGTCGGAGCTGGCCAAGAGCGAGGCCCGCGTGCCCGGTGTGGCCGCAACCGGCGCCGCCTTCCATGTACCGCGCGGCTGCCAGGGCTGTTTCGGTCCACGCTGTGGCCGGAACAGCTGCCAGCGCAGGTCCTTGATCTCCTGCCCGTAATGGGCGCGGATCGAGGGGTCGCGGATCAGCTTGATCTTGTCGCGCAGCGCCTTGTCCAGCGCCGCCTTGCGCTCGGGGCTGTCGAACACGCGGCCTTCGGTCTCGCGCTGCCACAAGAGCTGCACCATGGGTCGGGCCTGATCCAGCACGTTTTGCATGGCTGCGGGTCCCTCGGCGCGGATCAGGTCGTCGGGGTCCTTGCCCTCGGGCATTATTGCAAAGCGAACCGATTTGCCGGCCTCGAGCAGAGGCAATGCCAGATCGACCACCCGCAGCGCTGCGCGCAGCCCGGCAGTGTCACCATCCAGCGCCACGATCGGTTCGTCCGCGATGCGCCAGATCATCTGCAACTGGTGTTCGGTGACGGCCGTTCCAAGCGGCGCCACGGCGGCGCCGAACCCGGCCTCGGCCAGCGCGATCACGTCCATATAGCCCTCGGCCACGATCAGCGGCTGGCCCTGCCCCGCCGCCGTACGGGCGGGGCCGTGGTTGAACAGGCTGCGGCCCTTGTCGAAAAGCGCGGTTTCGGGCGAGTTCAGGTATTTGGCATTGTCCTTGGGATCCATCGCCCGGCCGCCAAAGGCGATGCAGCGCCCGCGCGCGTCCCGGATCGGAAACATGATCCGGTTGCGGAAGGTATCATAGGGCTTGCCGCCCTTGGTCGAAGGTTTGGCCAGCCCGGCGCCGGTGATCAGCTCCTCGCCCACGCCTTTGCCACGCAGGTGATCCCACAAGCCCTGCCAGCCATCGGGGGCAAAGCCGATCTCCCAGCGCTCCAGCGCCTGTGCGCTGAGACCACGCCGGGCCAGATAGTCGCGCGCCGCCGCGCCGCCCCCGGCGCTCAGGTTCAGGCGGAAAAACCGCACCGCCTGTTCCATCACCTCGGCCAGCTGGCTGCGGTGGTCCTGTTTCTCCTGTGCCTTGGGGTCGCGCGCGGGCATGGTCATACCCGCCTCGCGGGCCAGGATCTCGACCGCTTCCATGAAACCGACATTCTCGGTTTCCTGCACGAATTTCAGCGCATCACCCTTGGCCTGACAGCCGAAGCAGTAATAGAACCCCTTGCGGTCATCCACATGGAACGAGGCGGTCTTTTCGTGGTGGAACGGGCAAGGCGCCCACATGTCGCCCTTGCCCTGGTTCGACTTGCGCATGTCCCACATGACCTTGCGCCCGACAACCTGTGTCAGGCTCAGGCGGTTTCGCAGCTCGTCCAGAAATCCGGGGGGCAGTGACATGGGACCACGATGGCAGAAAGCGCAAGGCGCGCCAAGCGGGCGGCGCGCCTTTTCCACAGCGAAGACGGCCCGTCAGGGCCGGACAAGCGCGCCTATTGCTTCAGGCACAGCTCCAGCCAGGCGGCCGACAGGTCCTGTTCACGCACATCGCGCATCTTCTGCTGATAGACCCAGGGCGCGATCAGCGGGATGGCGGCATTATAGTTCGCGGGCCAGGTCGGGTTGGTGGCGGCCACGGCGGCGGGCACGTCGCGTTCCTTGACCCGGTCCAGCCGCGCCTGCTGGATCGCGGCCACCACATCGGCCTGATACTGGCAGCTTTCCTGCTTGGTTTCCGCCGCCGCCAGCGGCGAGGCCGCAAGCAGCGCAACAAGGGCGTAACGGTACATGGGTCGTCTCCCGGGATTCGAAGGTTCCCCGGACCTTACCCGCGCGCGGCCACCGCTTCCATCGCCGATTTCAGGTCATGCAGCAGGGTTTGCGCCATCGAGCGGAACACCATCAGCAGAAATCCGCCAGTCTCCAGCCGGGTGACCGAGCCTGCCATATGCCCGATCCGGCAACGTGCCGTGGCGCCCGGACCAAATCCGGGCGCGCGCAGATCGACCGGCACCAGCCGCGCCAGAACCGCCTCGGCGCCGGTGCCGTCAAGACGCGCCACCGTCCAGGCATCCGACTGATCGACCAGCACACCCGGCCCGGCCAGCGTCGCATCCGGCGCGGCGCCGGTCAGCAACACGCTGTCATGGCCGAACCAGATCGCGCGCGCATCGCCCGCCGCCGTGGCCCGGCCCGCACCGGGCCAGTCCAGACCATGCGCCGCGCCCAGCGCCCCGGCCAGTGCCGTCCCCTGCCCCTTGCGCGGCGACAGTGACGTCATCGGACCCAGGTCCACCTCGCGCACCGTCATGCCGCCGATGCTCAGCGGCAATTGCCCCGCACAGGGCGTCTTTGCGAACAACCTATCCACGCATCCGCCCTCCCTCGGGGTCATAGAATACCGGGCTGACCACCTCGCAATAGGTGGTCACTCCGCGCAGCCCGTCGACCATCTTGACGATCTCTCCGATCCGGTCCGGCCCATCGGCCAGAAAGCCCAGCCCGATCATCCGACCCTGAACCGGCGAATGGCAAACCGAGGTCACATAACCCTGATCATGCTCGCGCCGGGCGGCATCCTCTTGCCGATAGAGATGCGCGCCCGCCAGCAGCTTGCCCTCGGCGGCGATGGGTTTCAGTCCCACCAGACGCTCGCGCCCCGGCTCCTCCAGCCCCGGACGCTGCGCCATGGTCTTGCCGATACAATCCTTTTTGGCCGAAACCATGCCGCCCATGCCGATGTCATAAGCGGTGACGCGGCCATGGATCTCGGCATGGGTGATGAAGCCTTTCTCGATCCGCAGCACGTTCAATGCCTCCATCCCGTAGGCGCCACCGCCCAGCGCCTCGGCGCGACGGACCAGCAGGTCGAAGAGGCTGGCGCCATAGCGGGCGGGTACGGCGATCTCGTACCCTTCCTCACCCGAGAAAGAGATCCGGAACAGCCGCCCACCAACGCCCAGCACCGACACCGCACCGCAGGACATGAAGGGCCAGTCCGCCGGATCGACCGGCGTGTCGAGCAGCCCGTTCAGCAGCTCGCGCGCCCTGGGACCGGCAACGGCGAATTGCGCCCATTGTTCAGTGACCGAACACAACGACACGTCCCACTCCGGATGCAGGCCCTGGGCCACGAACTCCAGATGCGCCATCACCTGCCCAGCGGCGGCGGTGGTGGTGGTCATCAGGTAGTGATCCTCGCCCAGCCGCGCGGTGGTACCGTCATCCATCACATGACCGTCCTCGCGCAGCATCAGCCCATAGCGCACGCGCCCGACCTTCAGTGTCGAGAACATGTTGGTATAGACGAAATCCAGCAACCGCGCCGCATCTGCTCCCTGAATGTCGATCTTGCCCAGGGTCGAGACATCGGCCACCCCCACCGCGTTGCGCACGTAACCCACCTCGCGGTCGCAGCTCTGTTGCCAGTCGGTCTCGCCCGCCTGCGGGAAATAGCTGGGACGGTACCACAGACCGGCCTCGATCATCGGTGCGCCGCGTGACAGGGTGGCAGCATGCGAGGTGGTAAAGCGCTCGGGCTGGAACCCCTTGCCCTCGCCCCCCGCGCCCAGCGCCGCGATGGCAATCGGGCTGTAGGGCGGGCGAAAGGTGGTGGTGCCGGTCTCGGGGATGCCGCGCCCGGTGGCATCGGCCAGCACCGCCAGCGCCGCCACGTTCGAGTTCTTGCCCTGATCGGTCGCCATGCCCTGCGTCGTATAGCGCTTCATATGCTCGACCGAGCGGAAGCTCTCGACCGCCGCCTGTTTCACATCCTTGACGGTGACATCGTTCTGAAAATCGAGCCAGGCCCGCCCGCGCCCCGGCACCGCCCAGAGCGGCTCCAGAGCATAGGGCGTCTCTTCGGCCTTGGGCAGTGTACCCTGATCCGCCTTGAGCCCCAGCGCGTTCAGTGCCTCGGACGCCGCCTCGGCCCCTTCGCGCAGACAGGCCATGGTCGAAAAGGCACCGTTGCAGGCGCCTGCCGCGCGCAGGCCGGGCACCATGCCCGCCACCGGCACAAAGGCTGCAATGTCGCGGCGCCATTCAGGCCGCCCGTTCATGTGACAGGTCAGGTGCAGGCTGGGGTTCCAGCCGCCCGAGATGGCCAGGCAGTCGGTGGCAATCCGTTCTTCGCCACCGGGATGGCGGATGGTGATCCGCTCCAGCCCCTGCCGCCCGCCGGTGCCGCAGACCTGACCGCCCCGGATCATCCGCACCCCATTGAGGCGCGGCGCGTCATGACGGCTGTCGATCAGGGCCGCCACATGTACCCCCGCCGCCAGCAGGTCGCGCACGGTGCGATGGGCATCGTCATTGTTGCCAAACACGGTGACGGCGCGGCCCGGGCTGACGCCCCAGCGGTTCAGATAAGCACGCACCGCGCCGGCGGTCATGATGCCGGGCCGGTCATTGTCGGCAAAGGCGATGGGGCGCTCCAGCGCGCCCGCTGCCAGCACCGCGCGCTGCGCCACGATACGCCAGAAACATTCCAACGGCGCACCCGCGCCCCGGTCGGCGCGGTGATGCGAGACCCGCTCCAGCGCTGCATAGGTGCCCTGATCATAGGCCCCGGCAACGGTGGTGCGCGTCATCAGACGCACATTCTCCATCCCGCGCAGCTCGGCCAGCGCCTCTTCGGCCCAGACCGCCCCCGGCTTGCCGTCGATCTCATAGGTCTCGGCCAAAAGGCGCCCGCCCATGCGCGCGTCCTCGTCGGCCAGGATCACATCGGCCCCGGCGCGGCCCGCCACCAGCGCCGCCATCAGCCCCGCAGGCCCGGCGCCGATCACCAGCAGATCACAAAAGGCAAAGGCGCGCTCATAACGGTCGGAATTATCCTGCCCCGACAACGCGCCCAGACCCGCAGCGCGGCGGATCACCGGCTCATACAGCTTCTCCCAGAAACTGCGCGGCCACATGAAGGTCTTGTAATAGAACCCCGCCCCCAAAAACGGCGCCGCCAGGTCGTTGACCGCCATCAGGTCAAAGCTCAGCGAAGGCCAGCGGTTCTGGCTCCGCGCCTCCATCCCCTCGTATATCTCCTGTACCGTGGCGCGCACATTGGGGTCCTGCCGCCCGTCGCGCCCCACCGTAACCAGCGCGTTGGGTTCCTCGCTGCCTGCCGTCAGGATGCCGCGCGGGCGGTGATACTTGAACGAACGCCCGACCAGCCGCACCTCATTGGCCAGCAAGGCCGAGGCCAGCGTGTCGCCCTGATACCCGCTGTAGCCCACCCCGTCGAAGGTGAACGAGACCAGCCTGTCCCGGTCGATCAGCCCCTTGCCCTGAACCCTCATCGCCGCGCCTCCGAGGCCAGTTCGCAGCCCAGCACCTCATGGGTCAGCGTGTTGCGGGTGACCACCAGCCAGGCGCCGCAGCCAAAATGGTGATGCCACAGGTCACGGGTCTCCCCGGCCGGGTTCTCGCGCAAATGCACATAATCGTCCCAGGCCTCGGCCCCTGCATCGGGCGCCGGACGCTCCAGCGCCAGCGCGTGGCCCTTATAGGAAAACTCGCGGCTGTCGCGGTCGCCGCAATGCGGACAGGTGATCCTCATCGCCGTCCCCCACTCTTCATTCCGCCAAAAATACTCATGTCCGGCCTCTCCCCCCTCAATGCAGGTTGTGTTGAGAGCCGGTGCCCTCTTCATCCAGGATCCCGCGCCCGGTGCGGAAGCGGTCCAGCCTGAACCGTGTTGCCGCCGGGTGGTACTGGTCCGTTGCCAAGAGATGCGCGAACACGTTGCCCGAGGCCGGCACCGCCTTGAACCCGCCATAGTTCCAGCCGCAATTGACATAGAGCCCATCGATATGGGTGCGGTCGATGATGGGGGAGCCATCGGGCGACATGTCCATGATGCCGCCCCAGCTGCGCAGCACCCGCGCCTTGCCGATCATCGGCATCAACGCCATGCCCGCCTCCATCACATGTTCCACCGTGGGCAGGTTGCCGCGCGCCGCGTAAGAGGCATAGAAATCCAGGTCGCCGCCAAAGACCAGCCCGCCTTTGTCGGACTGGCTGATATAGAAATGTCCCATGCCAAAGGTGATCACGTGGTCGATCACCGGTTTCAGCCCCTCGGTGACAAAGGCCTGGAGGATATGGCTCTCGATCGGCAGGCGCATGCCCGCCATCGCCGCCACCTGGCTGGAACGGCCCGCCGCCACCATCGCCACCTTCCTGGCCCGGATCGGGCCGCGCACCGTCTGCACGCCAGTCACCCGCCCGTTCTCGACGTCGATCCCCGTGACCTCGCAATTCTGGATCAGGTCGACGCCGCGACTGTCCGCCCCCCGCGCATAGCCCCAGGCCACCGCGTCATGACGCGCGGTGCCGCCGCGCGGGTGATAGAGCGCGCCGTAAAGCGGAAAACGCTGGTCGTCGAAATTGAGGAACGGCACCTTGGCGCGCAGCTCCTCGCGCCCCAACAGGATGGCATCGTCGCCCTGGCTCAGCATCATGTTGCCGCGCCGCGCCGCCGCATCGCGCTGACCGTCGGAATGGAACAGGTTCAGGATGCCGCGCTGCGAATGCATCACGTTATAGTTCAGGTCCTCTTCCAGACCCTCCCACAGTTTCAGCGAGTGCGAGTAGAATTCGGAATTGCCCTGAAGGAAGTAATTGGCCCGCACGATGGTGGTGTTTCGGCCAATATTGCCGCCGCCGATATAGCCGCGCTCCAGCACCGCCACATTGGTCAGCCCATGGTCGCGCGCCAGGTAATAGGCGGTACTCAACCCGTGCCCACCGCCGCCGATGATGACCAGATCATATTCCGGCTTGGGCGCCGGGTCGCGCCAATGCGGCCGCCAGCCCTTGTTGCCGGTCAGCCCCTCCTTCAACACCCGAAGGCCCGAAAACCGCATCGCCGTCTCTCCTTGCCGACCTGGTATCGCTGTCATAACGAGTACCACCGATGAGCGCGGTCTCAAGACCGTAATCGACAGAGACTGGTCTGTCCGCGACTAATCCTGTCGCCGGCACGACATGAATTCAGACCCTGATCGCGCAAAAAAGGGGCGCCCGGTTGCCCGCACGCCCCGCGTCTTCGATGTCGCGCCCCGCCTCAGAGGCCCTTGGCGCGATAGCTCTTGGCGACCCGGTCGATCGAGACCAGATAGGCGGCGGTGCGCAGATCCTCGACATCGCTCCGCTCGTGCCAGACATCGCGCATGGCCTGATAGGCGATACGCATGGTGTCATCGAGCCCCGAGCGTACCAGTTCCAGCTCGTCGGCGCCGCGCAGGTACTTCTCCTTGAATTGCGGCGTCATCGACCAGGCATCGCCCAGATAGCGGTCGAGCCGCTCCAGCTCGTCGATGACCAGCTGGTGGCGCGCCTCTTCCTGGCGGCGCTGCATGCGGCCGAACCGGATATGGCTGAGGTTCTTGACCCATTCGAAATAAGACACCGTCACACCGCCGGCATTGGCATACATGTCGGGAATGATCACGCAGCCCTTCTTGCGCAGGACCTCGTCGGCACCGGCGGTCACCGGGCCGTTTGCCGCCTCGATGATCAGCGGCGCCTTGATCCGATCGGCATTGTCGAGGTTGATCACCCCCTCCAGCGCCGCCGGGATCAGGATGTCGCACTCCTCTTCCAGCACCTTGGGACCATCGGTCACATGGGTCCCGTCCGGGAAACCGGTGACGCCACCGTGCTTGACGATCCAGTTATGCACCGCCTCGACATCCAGTCCCTCGTCACTGACCAGGGCGCCGTCGCGTTCGATGATGCCGGTGATCAGGCACCCATCCTCTTCACTAAGGAACTTGGCCGCGTGATAGCCCACATTGCCCAGGCCCTGAACGATCACCCGCTTACCGTCGAGCTTGCCTGACAATCCCGACTTCCCGACGCCGATGCTGTCACGGAAGAACTCCTGCAACGCGTATTGCACGCCGCGCCCGGTGGCCTCGACCCGGCCATGGATGCCGCCCGCATTGAGCGGCTTGCCGGTGACACAGGCGCGCGCGTTGATGTCGGTGGTGTTCATGCGCGCATATTGGTCGGCGATCCAGGCCATCTCGCGCTCGCCCGTGCCCATGTCTGGGGCAGGCACGTTCTGGGACGGGTTGATCAGGTCGCGCTTGGCCAGTTCATAGGCAAAGCGGCGGGTGATCTGTTCCAGCTCGTGCTCTTCGTACTGGCGCGGATCGATGCGCAAGCCGCCTTTCGAGCCGCCAAAGGGCGCTTCGACCAAGGCGCATTTGTAGGTCATCAGCGCCGCCAGCGCCTCGACCTCGTCCTGATTCACCGCCATCGCGTAGCGGATACCACCCTTGACCGGCTCCATATGCTCCGAATGGACTGACCGGTAGCCGGTAAAGGTGTGGATCTGGCCGCGCAAGCGCACCCCGAAGCGGACCGTGTATGTGGCGTTGCAAACCCTGATCTTCTCTTCCAGTCCCGGCGGCAGGTCCATCAGGGCCACCGCCCTGTTGAACATCATATCCACGCTTTCTCTGAAACTGGGCTCGTTCTTGCGGGTCATTAACCAAAAACCTCCATGACCTTCTCCGACTCGGATGATGACACCTTGTCGCAGGCAACATATGACGCTTCGTCACAGGAGTGCGACATTTTTAATCGCTTGAAGAAATCGAAACCGGTCAAAACGGCGATTCGAACGCCCCCTTGGCGTCATTGTCGGCCCAGAGGAAACAAAGCCGACCTCGCCAGTCGGAATGTCTTTAACACACGGTTAACATTCACCCTTTCGGGCGATTTGCGCCCCAATCCTGCCATCTTTGCCGGGCACAAACCGTAAGTGGAACTGTGATCTCCGGCTGGGGTTCTGCCGGGAAGGTAGGTGGAAGATGTTCGATACGCTGATCAGCATCGGTGCGGCAACGCGTCGTGTTCATACCCGGCTCAGGGACCGCGGCCATGCCTTTGCACGCGAAGAAGACGGGCTGATGACCGTGATGGCGCTGTTCCTGTTTCTGGCCCTTGTCGGTGCCGCCGGAATAGGCGTGGACCTGATGCGCTATGAACAGAAGCGCGCCGCGTTGCAATACACGATGGACCGCGCCGTTCTGGCCGCGGCCGACCTCGATCAACAGGTCTCGCCCGAAACCGTGGTGCGCTCGTATCTCGAAAAGGCCGGGTTGCTCGAATATCTCTCCAGCATCTCGGTCGAAGAGGGGCTCGGTTATCGAAAGGTTTCCGCGACCGCCACCGCAGACCTGCCCACCCATTTCATGAAACTCTCGGGCTATGACACTCTGACAATTCCCGCGGCCAGCACCGCCGAGGAAAGCATCGGCAACGTGGAAATCTCGCTGGTACTCGACGTATCGGGTTCGATGAACAGCAACAGCCGGCTCTATAACCTCAAGAACGCGGCCAAGGAATTCATCGATCACATGCTGTCCGCGACCGAACCGGGCGCGGTTTCGATCTCGATCATTCCCTATGCAACCCAGGTCAATGCCGGCCCCGACATCCTGCCCTATTACAATGTCAGCACCGAGCACACCTACTCGCATTGCGTGAACTTCATCGATGACGAGTTCAGCCAGCCCGGACTGTCGCGCGTGACGCCGCTGGAACGGACCATGCATTTCGACCCGTTCACCTATTCCAAGGATCCGATCACGACGCCGGTCTGCCCGGTGCGTGCCAGCACCGCGATCCTGCCGTTCACCAACAACCAGACCGTTCTGAACAACTATATCGACGGACTGACCGGTCGCGGCAACACCTCGATCGACATCGGCACCAAATGGGGTGTCGTCATGCTGGATCCCGGCACGCAGAGCGTGATCAGCGGTCTGATCGCCGACAACAAGGTGCCCGCGATCTTTCAGGGCCGCCCCAGCGCCTATGACTCGGGCGATGTGCTCAAGGTGCTGATCGTCATGTCGGATGGTGAGAATACCAACCAGTACATGCTGAACCCGTCGCTGCGCACTGGCAATTCACCCGTATGGTACAATGCCTCCGAAGACGTGATCAGCGGGTCGCCCGACAACAACCCCACCAATGCGTTCAGCATCTATCATGACAACGGCAATAACTCTTATTACTGGCCGGACCAGAACCGCTGGTCGGACCACCCCTATGGCAACGGTCAGAGCGAGGTCTGCGGCTTCAATTCCAACGGCTATTACAACTGCGCCCAGCAGGACGAGCCGGGAACCGCCGTTCAGCTGACCTATGCCGAACTCTTTGCCAAGGTATCGCTGGCCTATAACGCCTATTACAACTTCGAATTCACCAGCAACGCCTGGGCGGAATGGTACAATGCCGCCATGACGCACAAGGAGGCCACGGCCAAGGACCAGCGCACCAACCATGTCTGCGACGCGGCCAAGGACGAGGGTATCATCGTCTACACCGTCGGCTTCGAGGCCCCCTCAAGCGGCCGCCGCGTGCTCAAGCGCTGCGCCAGCTCGGACAGCCATTACTATGATGCCGAAGGGCTGGAGATCAGCGACGCCTTCACCTCGATCGCCTCGTCGATCCGCAAGCTGAGGTTGACACAATGATACGGCGTCTAAGCACTTTCCTGCGCCGGTTCCGCAAGGGCGAGGACGGCAATGCAACGGTCGAATTCGTCATCGTGTTCCCGGCGGTGATCGGGGTGATGCTGGCGGGGGTCGAACTGACCTTCATGACGCTGAACCACGCGATGCTGGAACGGGCGGTGGATGTGGTGGTGCGCGATCTGCGACTGAGCACCGGCTCCAACCCCGGTCACAACGAGCTCAAGTCGCGGATCTGCGACAAGGCGGTGTTCATCCGCAGTTGCAGCACCAACCTCAAGCTCGAGATGATCCGCCAGGATCCCTATGCCGGCATCACCCTGCCGGCAACGCCGGACTGCACCGACCTGTCCGCCGAGGCGCGCCCGGTGCGTAATTTCGAGAACGGTCAGGCCAACGAGCTGATGGTGCTGCGGGCCTGTGCCAAGATCGACCCGATCTTTCCGACCTCGACGCTGGGGGCGACGCTGGCCAACGAAGAAGGTCAGTATGCCCTGACCGCCATGTCGGTCTTTGTGCAGGAGCCGTTGTAACGCCATGCTGATGAAACGCATATCGAACTCTCTGCGCCTGTTCCGCCAAAACGAAGAAGGGTCGGTCGCGGTCGAGGCCCTGCTGACGGTGCCGATGCTGTTCTGGACCATCATGATCGGCTATACCTATTTCGATGGGTATCGCGAGGCGGCTTCGAACGTGAAAGCCGCCTATACGATCGGCGATTTGATCTCGCGCGAGACGCGTACCATCGACGATGCCTATATCGATTCGATGGTCGATCTATTCGAACGCATGGTGCAGGACACCGACAACCTTCAGGTTCGCATCTCGCTGCTGCGCTATGACCAGAGGCGCGACCGGCACCGGGTACGCTGGTCGGCCAATCGCGGTTTCCCCGGGACGCTGAGCAACGCCAATGTCAGTACGGTCAGCCCGCGTCTGCCGCCGATGTCGGATCAGGATACGCTGATCCTGGTCGAAACAAAGAACGTCTACCGGTCGCCGTTCCGGGTCGGGCTGGAAGACACCGACATGGAAACCTTCATCTTTACCCGCCCGCGTTTCACCAACGAGATCGCCGGCAGCGTCTGACGCTTAGCGCGGCAAGGTTCCATCCCGTTCCGCCATCATGGCCGAGAGCATCTCGGCCATGAATTTCGTCTGCGATCCGGGGGTGACGCCGCCGATGCCGATCCGGCGGCCCATCCGCCACCAGAGGCCCGGCTGCCAGGTGCGCCCGCCCGGCACCGAAGTGCGAAGCAGGAACCCGTTCGACGGCTTGAAGGCAAAGACACCCCGGTCCAACCCCTCGATATCGGCGATGCGTGCGATCACCGTTCCGTCACTGCCGCGCAGCTCCGTCGCGGTCATCTCGACCCGCCCCGCCGTCGCCTGGAACATGCGCTGCGCCAGCCACAGCGTCAGCGCCCCCAGTACGATCAGAAAGGCCTGCCAGCCTACCGCCGGCGGCGTTACGACCGCCACGTAGATCAGCAGCCCGCCCAATACCGTCAGCACCACCAGCGCCATCCAGCGCCGGGGCGCCGATGCCTCGATCGTTGCCAAAACCTCGTCCTGCATCTGGTGTCGCCCTCTTGTTCGTTGCGCCTGCATAGCCGATTGCGCGGGCGCCGAACAGGCATCTTGCCCTACCCACAAACCCCGAGTTAGCGTGACACCCATGAGCTATCCCGCCAACCGGCCCGACCGCACCCGTCCGACCGATGCCGCCGCCGGGATCGAAACAACCGAGGCGTTCGAGCGCTTTTCCCAGCGCAACGACGTGTTCACCCGCGCCATGTGGGATCCGTCGGTGCGGTCGAAACAGACGGATGCCTTCTTTGCCTCCTACCGGATGGAGGCGGCACCGCGCCGGGGCGATGGGTTCACACAGCGTGATTTCGCGCTGCGCAACGCCGCCTGGCTGATCTCGGATGTTGTCACCAACCGCTTTGCCGCCGAGGGGCGGCGCGAGGGGTTCCAGGCCCCGATCAGCTATGACACGCCGGTGGCGCCGCAACAGGTCGATATCGACGATCCCGCCGCCATGAGCGCCGAGATCAAACGCGTCGCCCGTTTCTTTGGCGCCGATCTGTGCGGCGTGACCGAACTGGACGAACGCTGGCACTATACCGCCCGCGTCGATACCCGCGACATGAGCGAGGCGCCGCTGGGCCTGCCCAACGGGCTGACCTCGGTCATCGTGCTGGGCCACGAGATGGAGCGCGACCTGGTGGCCACCTACCCCTCGGCGCTGGCCGGGGCCGCCACCGGGCGCGAATACAGCCACGAGGCGGCGGTGGTGATGCAGCTGGCCGCCTATATCCGCAATCTGGGATACGAGGCCGTGGCCTCGATGAACGACACCGGGCTGGTGATCCCCTATGCGGTCAAGGCGGGCCTGGGCGAATACGCCCGCAACCAAATGGTGATCACGCCGGAATTCGGCCCCCGGCTACGGTTTTCCAAGGTGTTCACCAACCTGCCGCTGGCCCATGATGTGCCGCGCCCACGGGGTGTGCGCGCCTTTTGCGACATCTGCACGGCCTGCGCCGATGCCTGCCCGGTCAAGGCGCTGCCCTATGGGCCGCCCTCGGATGTGGCGCCGAATGTCTCGGCCATCCGGGGCGTGCGCAAATGGACCTCGGATGCCGAGAAATGTTTCGGCTTCTGGGCCAAGCTCGCCTCGGATTGCGCGATCTGCATGCGGGTCTGCCCATTCAACCGCGACTATGCGCGGCGACGCAACCGGTTGTGGCTGCGGCTCGCGCTGTCGCCGCTGCGCCACCTGGCGCTGCGGCTGGCGCGTGGGCACGGCAAGCGGCGCAAACCTGCGGACTGGTGGGCCGGGACCTGAAGCTGACACTCCGGCGGCTGTGCACCGCTGCACAAGCCCGGTGGCGCGACGCGGAATTGCCTTGGCAACGGCGCCCCCTATCTTAAAACCAGCTTTCACAGCCCAAGCGAGACCCCACCATGTCCATTCGTCCCATCCTAGAAACCCGCCGCGCCACCCCCGCGCTCGAAGGCGCCGGGGTCAAGCTGCACCGCGCCTTCGGCTTTCAGGACCCGACCGAGCTGGACCCGTTCCTGCTGTTTGACGATTTCCGCAATGAGCATCCGCAGGATTATTTGCGCGGCTTTCCCTGGCATCCCCATCGTGGCATCGAGACCATCACCTATGTGCTGGCCGGCACGGTGGAGCATGGGGATTCGCTGGGCAATACCGGCACGCTGGGCGCGGGCGACGTGCAATGGATGACCGCCGGGTCGGGTATCCTGCATCAGGAGATGCCCAAGGGCAATCCGCAGGGCCAGATGCATGGCTTTCAGCTTTGGGGCAACCTGCCCGCCAGCCAGAAGATGACGGCGCCGCGCTACCAGGATGTGCGCGGCAGCGAGATCCCCGAGGTGATCGACGATGACGGCACAAGGGTACGGGTGATCGTTGGCAGCTTCTGGGGCAAGACCGGTCCGGTGGACGGCATCGCCGCCGATCCGCAATATCTCGATATCTTCGTCCCGGCGGGGGTGAAGAAGACGTTCCGGATCGACACCTATCGCCGCGCCTTTGCCTATGTGTTCGAAGGGGCCGGCGCCTTTGCCGATGCCTCGGCGCCAACCGGTGTGCTGCTGGAAAAGGAAGTGGCGGGTGAAGAGGTCAATATCCGCGACCTGTCGGGCGACCGCACCCTGATCCGCTTCGGCACCGGCGACGAGGTGACGGTGCAGGCCGGGCCGCAGGGGATACGCTTTCTGTTGATCTCGGGCGCGCCGATCGCCGAGCCGGTGGCCTGGCACGGGCCGATCGTGATGAACACGCAGGAAGAGCTGATGCAGGCCATGCGCGATCTGCGCAACGGCACCTTCATTCGCCCCGCGCATTGAGGCGCGCGGAATTCTGCAAGAATTCCGACCCGGAAAACATCTGTTTTCCGGGTCGTTTTCCGGATCGGAAAACGACTAGGCCGCCACCGCCTTGCGGACCATGTCCCAATAGATGCCTTCCACCTGGTCAAGCGACAGCCGCCCCTCGGCCCGGTACCAGGTATTGACCCCGTTCAGCATCGCGATCACCGCCAGGGTCGCGATCTTGGTATCGGGCACCGCAAAGGCACCTTCCTCCACCCCGGCGCGCAGGATCGCCTCGAGATCGTCCTCATACCGCCGCCGCAATCCTTCGATGGTTGCGAAATTCTCGGGCGTCAGGTTGCGCAGCTCCATATAGGCGATGAACACTTCGTCCGGCCGGTTCAGGTGGAACCGGATGTGAAACCCCACGAAATCACGTAACCGGGTCAGCGCATCCCCGCGTACCCGGTGCTGGCGCGCCGACAGGAGTTCGTCCATATGCCGGTGCATCAGCCCGAACAGCAGGCTCTGCTTGTCCGGCGTGTAGTTGTAGAGCGCGCCCGCCTGCACACCCACCTCTCCGGCGATCTGGCGCATCGACACGGCGGCGAAACCGTGCCGCGCAAACAGCCTGAGCGCCGCGTCCTGAATGCGCGGGCCGGTGATATCGGAATGGGAACCTTGGGTACGTGCCATATGGCCACGCTATCTGAACATGTGTTCAGATAAAAGCCCCGCTTGCACCGGTGCCGACAATTTACGACAAAAGGGACACCCTTCAACAGGTCCGGTGGCCGCATGCCTAGATCCGCATTTCTTTCTCTTTTGCTGCTGGCGGCGGCCTGCACACAGGTGCCCGAGTTGAACGAGCGGATCAGCCCCGATCTGCGCAAAGCGGGTTTTCCCAAACTGGTGCCACTGGACGAGGCTCTTGGCCCGCCCGCCGACCCCGAGGGAGAGGCCCAGGCGGTTCAGAAGTCCCTCGAAGCGCGTCGCGACGCATTGGCCCAGCGCGCCCGGCGCCTGCAAGAGGCGACCGACCAAGACACCTCGCAGAGCGAGACCGAATAACACGCCCGACGATTGCACGCCCGCCCCGAACGGGCTAAGGCACGCGGCAAGGGACCGGTCCGGCAGGACCGGTCCAGGCACGAGCAGAAAGGACAGACAGCATGAAACCGGCATTGCGGCTTGGGATCGCGGGATTGGGAACCGTGGGCGTCGGCGTTGTGCGCATCATCCGCCGTCAGGCCGATCTGCTTGAGGCGCGTACCGGACGCCGGATCCAGATCGTGGCCGTCTCGGCCCGTGATGCGGGCAAGGACCGGGGCATCAACCTGTCCTCCTACGCGTGGGAGACCGACCCGGTCGCCCTCGCCCGCCGCGACGATGTCGATGTGTTCGTCGAATTGATGGGGGGCGAGAACGGCCCCGCCAAGGCCTCGATCGAGGCCGCGCTGGCAACCGGCAAGGACGTGGTCACCGCCAACAAGGCACTGCTGGCCATCCATGGTCAGGCGCTGGCCGAGCAGGCCGAGACCGCAGGCCGGGTGATCCGCTTCGAGGCTGCCGTTGCCGGTGGCATCCCGGTGATCAAGGCCCTGACCGAGGGGCTGGCCGGTAACGAGATCACCCGCGTGATGGGGGTCATGAACGGCACCTGCAACTATATCCTGACCCGCATGGAATCGCAGCGCAAAGGCTATAACGCGCTGTTTCAGGAATGCGCCGAACTGGGCTATCTCGAGGCCGACCCGACGCTGGATGTGGGCGGGATCGACGCGGCGCACAAACTGGCGCTGCTGGCCGCCATCGCCTTTGGCACCAAACCGCATTTCGACGGCATCGACATCGAGGGGATCGAGCGCATCAACCTCGAAGACATCGCCTATGCCGCCGACATGGGCTATCGCATCAAGCTGTTGGGTGTGGCCCAGCGCAGCGGGCGCGGGCTGGAACAGCGGATGCGCCCCTGTCTGGTGCCGGCGGACTCGCCGCTGGGCCAGCTCGAGGGCGGCACCAACATGGTGGTGATCGAGGGTGACGCGGTCGAACAGATCGTGCTGCGCGGCCCCGGCGCGGGCGAAGGCCCCACCGCCAGCGCCGTACTGGGCGATATCTGCGATATCGCGCGCGGCTTCCGCCTGCCGGTCTTTGGACAGCCCGCCCACACGCTGGCCGAGGCCGACAGCGCACAGTCGAACTCTCCGGCGCCCTATTACCTGCGCCTGCTGCTGCCCGACCGTCCCGGCGCGCTGGCCAAGGTGGCCGCCGCATTGGGCGATGCCGGGGTCAGCATCAACCGGATGCGCCAGACCGGCCATGACAGCGCCGAGGCGCCGGTGGTGATCGTCACTCACAAGACCCAGCGCGCCGATCTGGACGCTGCGCTGGACGCCATGACGGCGGCGGGTGTTCTGGCCGCCGAACCGGTGGCGCTGAGGATCGAGGCGGTCTGACCCGCCCGAACCGTTTTCGCAAACATGCTTGTGGACTCCCGCCGCCCTGCGTTAGAGGGTCAGTAAGCCCATCTGCAAGGAATTATTCATGTCCTCCATGCCCGAATTTCATGACCGTATGCTTTCGCTGGGCCTCGCGCGCGTGGCCGAACAGGCCGCGCTGGCCTCGGCCTCGCTGATCGGTCGCGGCGACGAAAAGGCCGCCGACCAGGCCGCGGTGAACGCGATGCGCGAACAGCTGAACCTGCTCGACATCGCCGGTGTGGTGGTGATCGGCGAAGGTGAACGCGACGAGGCGCCGATGCTCTATATCGGCGAGGAAGTGGGCACCGGCAACGGTCCGGGCGTCGATATCGCGCTCGACCCGCTGGAAGGCACCACGCTGACCGCCAAGGACATGCCCAACGCGCTGACCGTGATCGCCATGGGCCCGCGCGGCTCGATGCTGCACGCGCCCGACGTCTATATGGACAAGCTGGCCATCGGTCCGGGCTATGCCGAGAGCGTCGTGTCGCTCGACATGTCGCCGCGCGAGCGGGTCGAGGCGCTGGCAGCGGCCAAGGGCTGCAAGCCGTCGGATATCACCGTCTGTATCCTGGAGCGTCCGCGCCACGAGGCGATGATCGCCGAGGTGCGCGAAACCGGCGCTTCGATCCGGCTGATCACCGATGGCGATGTGGCGGGCGTCATGCATTGCGCCGAGGCCGAGACGACCGGCATCGACATGTATATGGGCTCGGGCGGTGCGCCCGAGGGGGTGCTGGCCGCGGCTGCGTTGAAATGCATGGGCGGGCAGATCTTTGGCCGGCTCCTGTTCCGCAACGATGACGAGCGTGGCCGCGCCGCCAAGGCCGGCATCACCGATCTGGACCGCGTCTATACCCGCGACGAGATGGTGACGCAGGACGTGATCTTTGCCGCCACCGGCGTGACCGGCGGATCGCTGTTGCCGCGCATCAAGCGCGAACCGGGCTGGGTCGAGACCACGACGCTGCTGATGCGGTCCAAGACCGGCTCGGTACGGCGGATGAGCTATCGTACCCCGGTCTGAGCCTTTGGCGGCGGATACGGCTGGTGTCGCAGCCTCCGGCGGGAGTATTTGGGGCGAAATGAAGGGCCGGATCCGCGCAGGGTCCGGCCTTTGCGCATGAGGTGAGTGGTGAGTTATCTGGGCATCGAACAGTCCCTGAGCGGGCAGCGCTGGGTCGGCCCCGATCTGGAGACCGAGCGGGCGGCGCAGATGATGCGGCAGCAGACCGACCTGCCGCAGGCGGTGTGCCAGGTGCTGGCCCGGCGCGGGGTCCCGGCGATCGAGGCGCGCGGCTTCCTTGACCCCAAGCTCAAGGAACTGCTGCCAGATCCGCGCAAGCTGAAGGATATGGAAATCGCGGCGGCGCGGTTCCTGGCAGCGGTTGCCGGGCGCCAGCGGATCGCGGTCTTTGCCGATTACGACGTGGATGGCGGCAGTTCGGCGGCGCTGCTGATCTGCTGGCTGCGCGAGATGGGACAGACCGCGACGCTTTATGTACCCGACCGCATCGACGAGGGCTATGGCCCCAACGAGGCGGCAATGGCGGATCTGGCCCGCAGCCATGACCTGATCATCTGTGTCGATTGCGGCACGCTAAGCCATGGCCCGATCGCCGCCGCCAAGGGCGCCGATGTCATCGTGCTGGACCACCATCTGGGGGCCGAGACCCTGCCCGACTGCGTGGCGGTGGTGAACCCCAACCGGCAGGACGAAAGCGGCGATCTGGGCTATTTCTGCGCCGCCGGCGTGGTGTTCCTGATGCTGGTCGAGGCGGGCCGCCAGCTGCGCGCGCGTGGGCAACGCGGCCCCGACCTGATGGCGATGCTCGACCTGGTGGCGCTGGCCACCGTGGCCGATGTGGCGCCGCTGGTCGAGGCGAACCGGGCGCTGGTGCGCCAGGGGCTGAAGGTGATGGCACAGCGACGGCGGCCCGGGCTGGTGGCGCTGGCCGATATCGCCCGCATGGACGCCATGCCCAACACCTATCACCTGGGCTTTCTGCTGGGGCCGCGCGTCAATGCCGGGGGCCGGATCGGGCAGGCCGATCTGGGCGCCCGCCTGCTCGGCACCGACAGCATGAGCGAGGCGCAGGCGCTGGCCGAGCGGCTGGACCTGCTCAATACCGAGCGGCGCGATATCGAGGCCGCCGTGCGCGCCGCCGCGCTGGATCAGGCCGAAACCCGCGGGCTGGAGGCGCCGCTGGTCTGGGCGGCGGGAGAGGGCTGGCATCCGGGCGTGGTGGGCATCGTCGCCTCGCGCCTCAAGGATGCCGCCAACCGGCCCGCCATCGTCATCGGTTTCGACGGCGACGAGGGCAAAGGCTCGGGCCGCTCGGTGGCGGGTGTCGATCTGGGCGCGGCGATCCAGCGGCTGGCATCCGAGGGGCTGCTGGTCAAGGGCGGCGGTCACAAGATGGCGGCCGGGCTGACCGTGATGCGCAACCGGCTGGAACCGGCGATGGACCGGTTGTCGGAGCTGCTGGCCAAACAGGGTGCCGGACAGGGCGGACCGGCGGATATGCGGCTGGACGGCGTGCTGATGCCGGGCGCGGCCACGGTCGAGCTGCTGGAACAGATCGAACTGGCAGGCCCTTACGGCGCCGGCGCCCCTGCCCCGCGCTTTGCCCTGCCCGACCTGCAAATCCGCTTTGCCAAACGGGTCGGCGCCTCGCATCTGAAACTGTCGCTGGCCGACGGAATGGGCGGCGGGCTGGACGCGATCCTGTTTGGCGCCTTCGATGGCGAGATCGGCCCGATACTGGAAAACCACGGCGGCGCCCGGTTCCATTTCGCCGGACGGCTCGAGATCAATTCCTGGGGCGGCACGCAGAGCGTGCAGCTGCGCGTGGACGACGTCGCGCGCGCCTGAGCATTTGAAAACAAAGGATTTTCATAGCCTTGCAAAAAAATTTTACAAATAGTGTTTTTCCACTTGCGAGGGGCAAAGGGACACCATAAAACGCCCTCCACAAGCCAGAGTGGCCCGTTCGTCTATCGGTTAGGACGCCAGGTTTTCAACCTGGAAAGAGGGGTTCGATTCCCCTACGGGCTGCCATTTCTCCCAGCCATCCTTATTTTCAGCCTCGCGTCACCGCCGACGCAGATGCTGTTCCGTGATCATTGTGCTGCCCGGACCGTGGCATTTCCCAAGCAGCCAGGCAGGTGGCAAATGCCGCAAGAAATTCGCATTTCCCCTCTTGCGCCGTGCCGCGACTCTCCGTAAAAGCCGCTTCACGCCAAGCGTGGCCCGTTCGTCTATCGGTTAGGACGCCAGGTTTTCAACCTGGAAAGAGGGGTTCGATTCCCCTACGGGCTGCCATTTTCCCCGATCAACAGGCCCTTGCGGACCGCCCGGTCATCGAGCGCGGCGTGGCAGCCACAGGACCGTGATAGGGGCTGGCGCTTTTGCATTTGATGGCTTACCTCCAAATCTCGGAAAGGAAGCCCGCGACATGCCTATCAAGATCCCCGCACATCTGCCCGCCTATGACATTCTGACCCGCGAGGGGGTCATGGTCATGTCCGAGGACCAGGCCGCGCGGCAGGATATCCGGCCCCTGCGCATCGGGCTTCTGAACCTGATGCCCAAGAAGATCCAGACCGAGACCCAGTTCGCCCGTTTGATCGGCGCCACGCCGCTCCAGATCGAGCTGAGCCTGATCCGGATGACCGAGCATCAGACCAAGACCACCGCTTCTGAGCATATGGAAGAATTCTATCGCCCCTTTCAGGAGGTGCGCGACGAGAAGTTCGACGGGCTGATCATCACCGGCGCCCCGATCGAACATCTGGAGTTTTCGGACGTCACCTATTGGGACGAACTGCGCGAGGTGTTTGCCTGGACCCAGACCAACGTGCATTCCACATTCGGCGTCTGCTGGGGCGGGATGGCAATGATCAACCATTTCCACGGCATCCGCAAACATATGCTGGACCACAAGGCATTCGGTTGTTTCCGGCACCGCAATCTGGACCCGGCCTCGCCCTATCTGCGCGGGTTCTCGGATGATTTCGTGATCCCGGTCAGCCGCTGGACCGAGATGAAACAGGCCGAGATCGATGCGGTGCCCGAGTTGGTCACCCTGCTGGGCAGCGACGAGGTCGGCCCCTGCCTGGTGGCCGATCCGGGGCATCGCGCGCTCTATATCTTCAACCATTTCGAATATGACAGCGACACGCTGAAACAGGAATATGACCGTGACGTCGCGGGCGGCACCGCGATCAATGTGCCGATCAACTATTATCCCGACGACGATCCCTCGCGGCGGCCGCTCAACCGCTGGCGCAGCCATGCGCATCTGCTCTATGGCAACTGGATCAGCGAGATCTACGAGACAACGCCCTATGACATGGCGCGGATAGGGTTGGAATCCACCGACCTGCGGGGCTGAGTGGTCATGCGGGTGCTGCTGATCCTTGTGCTGTTGGCGGCGGGGTTCTGGGCGCTGACCCTGTGGCGTGCCGCCCGGCACGAGGCACGCGCGCAGGCCAGCCATCCCCCACAGGGCCAGTTCGTCACCGTGGACGGGATGCGCATCCATGCCGAGGTTATGGGCAGCGGCCCGGATCTGGTGATGATCCATGGCTCGAACGGCAATACCCGCGATCTGAGCTTTGTGCTGGCGCCGATCCTTGCCGGGCATTTCCGCGTCATCCTGCTGGATCGGCCCGGGCTGGGCTATTCCGATCCTGCCCCCGCCGGGTCCGAGGATATCGCCGGTCAGGCGCAACTGTTGATGCGGGCGGCGGTGCAGCTGGGCGCCGAACGCCCCATCGTGCTGGGCCACAGCTATGGTGGTGCAGTGGCGCTGGCCTGGGCGGTGCATCACCCCGACCGGCTGGCGGCGCTGGTGCCGGTGGCCGCCGCGTCGAACCCCTGGACCACGCCGCTGGACCTGCTCTACCGGATCACCTCGACCCGGCTGGGCGCGGCGGTGGCGGTGCCGCTGATCACCGCCTATGTGCCTGACAGCTATGTCGCCCGCGCGCTGGACGACGTGTTCGCGCCGCAACCGGCCCCCGCAGGCTATGACGCGCATTTCGGCCCCGGCCTGTCCCTGCGCCGCGGCTCGCTCAGGGCCAATGCCCGCCACCGGGCCAGCCTGTTGGAGGAAATCAAGGCGCTGCATCCGCGATATCGCGACATCGCGGTGCCCACCGAGATCGTGCATGGAACCGAAGATGACACGGTGAATTTCGACCTGCATTCGCGTACCCTGTCGCGGCAAATCCCCGGCGCGGTGCTGACCGCCCTGCCCGGCATCGGCCACATGCCCCAGCATGTGGCGGCCGAGAGAGTCGCCGAGGCGGTCCTGCGCGCCGCGACACGTGCGGGTTTGCGTTAATCGCCAACAGCTTCCATATTGAACCCAAACGGCAGCACAAGGGAGCGCGGGCAAATGACGGGCGCGACAACAGGCGAGATTTCCCGCTATTTCAACGACAAGGCACCAAAGGACATCCGCCGCGCCATCGAGAAGGCGGACAAGGACGATATCCTGAGCGCCAGCTATCCCTATGACGCGGAGATGTCGTCGAAAGCCTACCGGGCCGAGATGGAGGCCCTGCAGATCGAACTGGTCAAGCTTCAGGCCTGGATCAAGCAGAGCGGCGCCCGCGTCGCCATCCTGTTCGAGGGGCGCGACGCCGCCGGAAAGGGCGGCACCATCAAGCGGTTCCGCGAGAACCTGAACCCGCGCGGCGCCCGTGTGGTGGCGCTGGCGAAACCAAACGAGGCCGAACGCAGCCAATGGTATTTCCAACGCTACATCCAGCATCTGCCCTCGGCGGGGGAATTGGTGTTCTACGACCGCAGCTGGTACAATCGCGGCGTGGTCGAACATGTGTTCGGCTGGTGCAGCGAGGACGAGCGCGAACGCTTCTTTCGCCAGGTTCTGCCCTTTGAACATGACCTGACCGATGACGGCATCCACCTGTTCAAGTTCTGGCTGAACGTGGGCCGCGCCGAACAGCTGCGCCGGTTCCACGACCGCGAACGCGACCCGCTGAAACAATGGAAGCTGAGCCCGGTCGACATTGCCGGGCTGGACAAATGGGAGGCCTATTCCGCCGCCATCTCGGAAACCCTGACCCGCAGCCACTCCGACAAGGCGCCCTGGACCGTGATCCGCTCGGACGACAAGAAACGCGCGAGGCTGGCGGCGATCCGTACCGTGCTGGCGGGTATCGACTATGACAACAAGGACCGGGACGCGGTCGGCCAGCCCGATGCGGCCATCTGCGGAGGCCCCGACATCTGGAATGCGTAAGCAGGGCTATCATCACGGCAATCTGAAACAGGCGCTGATCGACGCGGCGCTGGAATTGATCCGCGCCAAGGGGCCAACCGGGTTCACCCTGTCCGAGGCCGCCAAGACCGCCGGGGTGACCCCCGCCGCGGTCTATCGCCATTTCGACGGGCGCGAAGAGCTGATCGCCGAGGCCGCCCGCCAGGGGTTCGAGATCTTTGCCGACCTGATGCAATATGCCTATGACAAGGGCCAGCCCTCGGCGCTGGCCGCGTTCGAAGCGACAGGCCGCGCCTATCTGGCCTTTGCCCGCAAGCATCCGGGCCATTACATCGCCATGTTCGAAAGCGGCATCTCGGTCAATCGCAGCCCGGAACTGGCCGCCGCCGCCAATCGCGCCAAAGCGGTGCTGGAACAGGCCGCCGCCGATCTGAGCGACCACATCCCCCCCGAAAAACGCCCGCCCGCCGCCATGGTCTCGGCCCATATCTGGGCGATGAGCCATGGCGTGGTCGAGCTCTACGCCCGCAATGCCGGAGCCACCGCCCCCTTTGCGCCCGAGGATCTGCTGGAATCCGGGGTCGGAATCTATCTGCGCGGGCTGGGTCTGATCGCGCCCGACTGACAAAGCCCCTTGCCTCGGTTGGGGTGTCCCGCTACCCAGACAGGGTGATTGCCGGAGTAAACTTGCCGTGAGCCATTCGATTTCCAACACCACACTTGTTCGCCGCGACCGCCTGCGCCAACTGCAACAACGGGAGAAAGCCTGGTTCGACCTGGAATTCCTCAAGGCGATGGCGCCCGAGGATCGCAGCCGCTGCATCGACCTGTTGGACCAATCGAAATCGCAACTGCGCCAGGACCTGTTCGCGCTGTGCCAGACCGGGTTCAAGGAGGGCGGTTTCTTTGTCGAATTCGGCGCCACCGACGGGATCGAGCTGAACAATTCCTACCTGCTGGAAACCGGCTTTGGCTGGAGCGGCATCCTCGCCGAACCGGCACGCGGCTGGCATGCCGCGCTCAAGGCCAACCGCACCGCCACCATCGAAACCCGCTGCGTCTGGCACACATCGGGCGAAACGCTGGGCTTTACCGAGGCGCCGCGCGGCGAGAACTCGGGCATCTCGACCTTCGTCAAATCCTCGCGCCGCATCCGCGGCCAGAATTACAAGGTCGAAACGATTTCGCTGGTCGAACTGCTGGAAACCCACAAGGCGCCCGGACATATCGACTATATCTCGATCGACACCGAGGGCAGCGAGTTCGACATCCTCAATGCCTTCGACTTCGACCGCTGGACATTCGGGGTGATGACGGTGGAACACAACCACGCCCCCCAGCGCGAGGACATCCACGCCCTGCTGACTTCGAAAGGCTATCGCCGGGTGCTGCCGGACATCTCGCGCTTTGACGACTGGTACCTGCGCGAAGGGTGAGACCTCCCTTTTCCGGGTAGGACCGAGGGGTCGCTGGTTCGCACGCGATCCTGTGGTTTTTTTGGAGTAGCGTCGCGTTTCCTGCGTCGTCAGCGTGGCTGCCAGGGATTGCGCGCCATCAGGCGACTGCGAACAGGCGCGGTCGGCGGGGAGCGGTCGTTCGCTACGTCAGTTATCAGAAGCAGCTTTGCGGACGAAGCGGTCAGTCGCCTTTTGATAACCAATGGCGCCGAACGGCCCTTTCCACCCTTGTCAAAACAAGATCAGTTGCCTCACGGACCTTACACTCAATCGCGAAGGATATCTCCTTTGGCATTCTCGATGAAGCCGTTGTTAGCTCCAGGTACAAAAAATGTACCATCGACCCAGACACCAGCTCCGCCATTATTCTCCACCAAGTTCCCCTCAAAGCGAGATATTTGGCTTCCGCTATGCAACTCAATGCCATGAACGGTACTTTGACGGATTTGCACCCGCTCAAAACTACCCAGCGCGCCGCCCGAGAATACGGCCCCTGATTTGCCCGCGTTGGCAATTTCGGTTTCGATCAGGGTGGCGACAACACCGGGGCCAATTGCCATCAGGCCGTGATCCGGCGTTGTGTCGATTCGGCTTTCGCGTAGCTCAAATGAGCTAGTATCGCTCAATACTATTGCCGAACCGCGCGCTTTGATCAAATCAAGCCCCGATCCGACGGCCTGTGCCGCGCCGTTCAGAAAAATGTGGGTGCCGTTCTGTTCAAAATGCCCGTCCTTTATCCGCAGCCGGTGTTTATCCATATCGGTCTCCTTGCCAACGATGGCGAGGCCAAACTTGCCGCAATCCTGAAAGCTGTTGTTCGTCACCTCAGCCGATGCAGATCGCGGCTGGAAATTGTAAAACAGCAGACAGGCCTCCCCGACATCGGCGATACCGTTCCCCGTCAGGCGCAGCGGCCCGTCGCGGACCACGCCCTCGATCCAGATGGCATGGGTGCCAATCTCGGAAAACAGGTTCTGCTCGAACTCCGCAGCACCGGCGTTTGTTTGATGAAATCCCACGCGCACATCGCGTATCTGATTCTCGACCAGATGCGCAGAGATGCCATCGACCAATCTGAATGCGTTTGAAGGGCTTCCGCCAAGCGTGTTTCCGGTGAATTCGATCCTGGCCTTCCCGTCCGCCGCGCCGGCCAAGGTCACGATCGACTTCCTGGTGTCGGACAAATCACTGTTCGACACCTGCAACAGACCGGCGAAATCGCTTGCCGTGATGGCGTGATCCCCGCCGCGCAGCTTACTGTCGCGGATTTCAAGCCGCGCGCTTCCGCCCAGGGCGACACCACGACCGCCAGTCACCTCGATCACGCTGTCCCTGATCGCCAGCATGCCACCTTGCACGGCAAGCGCGGTGCCCGTCTCGGTCATCCGCATGGTGAGACCTTCAAGCAAACCCTGATCGGCGGACCACTGCATTCCGGTCTCTCCATCCGCCTTCAGGACCACCTTGTCCGGTGCCCCACCAAGGCCGACGATCTCGACCGGAACCGAAACGTTCCAGGACCCGGCATACTGCCCGGGCTCGATTTCGATCCGTCCGCCGGGTTCGACCTGTGCCAGCGCCGCCTCAAGGCTTGCCACATCCGCTGACCCGGATGTGCCCACCACAATCGGCAGGGGCAACGCCTCGACCGCGCCGAAGAAACCCGGCATCTCCAGATAGTAGACGCCGTTGCCGGGCTCATACACCACGCTCGCAGGGCCGTCGGAAAACAGCACCCGCAACCCCAGCCGCTGCCCCTGCCAGGTTTGCTGCGCCCCGCTTTCATCGCTGAAAACAGCCTGAACCGCCCCGTCGCGCAGGCGCAGGCTCAGCGATCCGAACGGCCCCTCGAAGCGTGCCCGGAAACCGGGCAACGCCGCGCGGGTCATCGCGACGGGCGCGCGCTCGCCGGTGAATTCCACCTGCGCTACGCCCTCCTCTGGCGGCAGGAACGCAAAGCGCTGCACCGCGCCCTCGGCCTCGAAAATCCCGCGCAACGCCGCCCCGTCACGCTCGGCGTAAAGCGGATAACGCGCGCCCGAGATCGTCACGCTGCCACCGAAGCCGTCGCCTTCGGGATCGGGCCAGATCACCATTTGCACCGGGAAATCGAAATCCTCGCCGGCGGTGTAGATCCCGCTCATCCGCGCCTCGAACTCCTGCGCGGCACCCGGCAAGGCCCAAAACAGCGCCAGAAGGAAGGTCAATGTCCGGCGTAGGGTTTCCATCACGGTTGCTCCTCCAACATGTCCCGCGCTTCCTTTAGTGCGCTGGTGGCATAGAGTTCGAAGGGTGCGCCAGTCAGGTCGGGAGCGGGTCCGATCCGGTCTAAGGCGACCCGCTCCAGTTCTTCCGGGCGCGCGGCGCTATTGACGGTTTTTACCCGATAGCCCTGAGCCGTCGCCCAGTCCGTAACGCGCGTACTGAAACTGCTGACGTGCTCACGTGGAATGACCACATGCAAAACGGATCCGGCTGCAAAAACGGTTCGCTCAATCCTGTCCGGGCAGGGCATTTCGCGCTGCAGCGCTGTCGAGATTTCGCTCTCTTGGGCGTTGTACCAAACGCCATAGCCTCTCAGACCTGCGGTGCTACTGCCGGGAAAGGCTTTGCTATGCCCAGGTTCGGCATACCAGTCGCCGGGGCATTGCGCTTTCCATGCGGCATATTCGGCGCCATGAAAAGGTGGCCGTCCCCTTGGGCAATTGGCGCGAAACTGGTCGACCCGGCGTCGCCATTCTTCGCTCCGTCGCGTGTAGCAGGCCTCAACCGCCGCATAGGCCGGGTCATCCAGGTAGTAGAGGATTTGCACATAGCTTTCCTGCATGGCTTCCTGCTCTTGCCTCACAAACCCCTCCAGAACTCCCCGCAGCTCTGCGCCTGCCCGCGAGGTCAGCTGGATCGAGGCGCTGCGCGCCTCGCGCTCCTCCGCCAAGCGCTCGTCCTGCCGCAGCCTGGCAAAGGGCGTCCTGGGCGTTGCCACCCTGGGGGCGGTTTCGGGCCTGTCCTGTCGTGCGCGGTCGCCCAGCGGGTTATCCGCATCCACGCTGCTGATCCCCGCTGTCTCGGCCCGCGCCGCCACCCGAAGCGGAGACGGCGCTTCGGCTCTGGCCGCCCGGCGCAGGGGCGCGGTCGGCGCGGCGCGCTCTTCTTGCGGCTCGGCCTCGTCCTGCGCGTCCATTTCCTCTTTCAGGTCTTCCGTCGGCGTCTTGCCCCGCAACGCCTGTTTCAGGTGGGCCGTGTCGTCCCAAGCCGCGCCCGCCGCGTCCCCGGCGCTGTCTTGCGCCGTGTCGTCGGTGTCCGGGTCATCATCGCGGGCATAGCGCGCCAGGATGGCCTCTTTCTGCATCTCCTCGCGCTTGTCCTCGCGTTTGAAAAACCGCGTTGTGCGCTGCATCTGCTCCTGAAAGATCTGGTGATCATAGGTCACCGCCTGCTTTTCCGCCCCTTTCACGGCCTCGTGCAACGCATCGCGCGCCTTCCAGAAGGCCTCCACATCCGGGTCTGTTCCACCATAACGGGTCGGATAGGTATCCCAGTTCAGCCCCCCGGTTTCCAGCGCGTCCAGCTCCCGCATGAAATCGTCGAAAATCGAACTGGTCTTGCGCCAGGCATGATCCTGCAACCCCGTCACGCTTTGCCGGGCAGCCTCGACCCGCGCCGCCATCTCGCTCAATCGCGAAACATAGCGATCCGCCGTCAACCCGCCGCGCCACAGACCCAGCGCCGCGCCCTTGCCGCCCAGCCGCGCCAACACGCCCACCAGAGTGTTCTGCATCACCTCGACATCGTTGATCTTGTCCATCAGATCGCCCACGGCCGCCTCCACCACCGCCGCGCTCAGCGCCTCGTCCTCGGCCTCGAGTTCGGCCATGCGCGCCTCGAGCTCATCGGTGATCGGCGCCGCACCCTCTGCCTCGGCCCGCGCCTTGTTGCGTGCCGCCGCCAGGTTCAATTCGTAGGGCTCCAGCGAGATCTCGATCTTCGCCCGCGCCCGGTATTGGTACTTCGTCGAGCCCTCCACCTGCTTGAACTCGACGCTCAGGATGCGATAGCCCTTCAGCTTTCCGTCCAGGTCCACCGCCGCCGCATGCGCCTGATCGCCGCCATAGACGCCCTTGTATTCGCGCAGATGCGCCTCGGCCTTTTCCGCTGTCGGGAAACGCAAGGTCCAGTCGCTGTAGCGCGTCACCGTGGCAGGCTCCAGGATCGGCGCACCGGGCGCGTTCAACGCGGGATTGGTCTGCGCCGCCGCGGGCAACGCCAGCCAGATCGTCAGAAGCCACGCCGCGCCCCGCATCCTATTCGGTCGCCTCGATCGTGATCCCCAGATCCAACGAGGGCGCCGCCGGTGCAGCCGCGTCACCGCCAAGCGTCAATCCCGCCTCGGGCGCGGTGACCGAGGGTGGCGGCACCGCCGCGCCTTCTTCACGCAACCGCTCGGCCTCGGCGCGGGCGGCCTCTTGCGCCCCGCCGGCCAGCACCGCACGGACCACATCGGGGCGGTGAAACTGCGGCATCGCTTCGATGACCGACCGCGCCCGGCCATTCTCCACCGCCGACAGGGCCTCGATCCCCGCCAGCGTGCCGTCATAGAACCCGGCCGTCGTCGCCACCACCCAGTTCTGTCCTTCCAAGAGCGTCATCGTCGCCAGTTTCTCGCCGCTTGCGGTGTCATAGAACTCGTGCACGCCCGAGGCGCGCCCCAGAACCAGCACCTTGCCGCCGGCCAGCAGCCCGACCCGGGTGGAATAGTCCGGCAACCCCATATCGCCCATCACGGCGCGCAACGCCTCGGGGATCTCGATTTGCTCCGCGCCTTGTTCGGCCGCACCCTTGGGCCGGATGCTCAGGCTGTTCGCATCAATCGCAATCGCCCCCTGCAGGCCGTCGAAGAAAACTGTATCGCGCCCGTCGCTGGATACCGGCACGGTCTCGGAAAACTCCGGCGGCTCGGGCAGGCTGGCAGGATCGATGGAGATGATCTCCGGCTTGGTGGGGTCGAACACGTAAAGCGACAGGTCAGAAGTGCCGATAAACAGCTTGTCCCCGGCGGTTACGGCCACCACACCGAAATAGTCCCGCTCCGGGCGTACCCCGAACCGCATCACCTCGCGTGCGGCCTCAGGGTCGTAGATCATCACCGGCGTGCCTTCGCTGCCGATGATGGCCAGATGCCGCGTGCCCGGCACAAAGGCCAGCTTGTCGATGGCCGGAAAGCTCTGCTCCTGCATCTCCGCGCTCTGCACGCGCTCCAAAAGCAGATCGCCCGTCGCCCGATCATAGACGCGCAGCCCCGCATCCCGCACCAGCGCCATCAACGCCCCATCGTCGCTGAACGCCACCGATGTGGGCCGCGTCCAGTCGCCGGGCAACGCCGCGCCGGAGTTCCCCGAGAACAGCAGCGGCGCCTGCTCGACATTGTCGGGGTTCCACCACGCATAGGCCCCGAAATACGCGGTCCCGTCCGGGCCGATCTCCACCCGCTTGCGCCCGGGCACCACCTGCGCCACCGCGTGCCTCGAGAACGCATCGTTTTGCCCCGGCGCAATCGACACCACGTCGCCATTCTCATGTGCGCCCCACACCCGGCGACCCGACGCCGCCAACGCGTGAAACCCCTGATCCCGGCTGGCCACAACCTTGCCGGTCGTCATTTCCCAGATCACCACGCGCGCGGCGGTGCTGACCACCAGATGCTCCTGCGGCCCATCCAGCACCATCGCCGTCACCGACCCATGGCCCATCCGCTTGCGCAGCAGTTCCTTGCCCGTGGCCACCTCGTGGAACGCAACCGATCCATCCAGCGTCCCCACCGCCAGCACCCTGCCCCCCGGCAGGAATGCCGCGCGCTGCAGATCCGGTATCCGCATCTGGCCCACGAAACCACCCGTTTCCATATCCCACACCGATATCCCGCTGCGCGGGCTGGGCTGGCCATCCTCGCTCTCGTCGATCCACGTGGCCATCAGCCGCGCCTCGGGATCAAAGGCAAAGCCCCCGAGCGAGGCGAAATCCTGCCTGAAATAGCTCTGCGGCACCCCGATCTTCACCATCGGCGGGGGCGGCTCGGGGCTCAGACCCTCCATATCAAGGCTCAGGTCGACCGGAACCGAGGTGCCGTCCAGCGCGATCACCCCCCATTTTCCACCCTGCTTGACCGGGGCCAGCCCCTTGGCATGCCGCCAGAAATCCTCGAACTGAGGCTCGGCCGCAACGCTGCCGTCACGCAGCACGAAGCCCCGCTTGTCGCCCAGTTTCACGCCCGCCGCCCCATCGGAAAAACTGTAGGCCTGGTCGTAATCCCCCACGAAAAGCTGTCGGCCCGAAGCATCGACGAAACGCCACTTGCCTTGCGCGGTTTTCACCGGCATGAGGCCCTCGGTGAAATCCCGCATCCCTTCGAACGACGGCCACAGAACCTCTTGCGCGCCCCCGGGCTGAATGTTGTAAAGACCCCAGCGCCCTTCAGTCATGACCGCGGCATATCCGTCTTCCGACACCCTGCGTACCGCCTCGAACTGCTCCTGCACGGCGACCACTCGTTCAGAACAGCTCAGATAGCCGAATTTGCCGTCGCGCTTGAACGCCGCCATGCCACCGCTCGGCCCATAAACCCGCATTGCCCGGTCGCTGGTGGCATATACCTCGCCATCACGGGGATATTGATCGTCGAAGATATACGGCCGGTCGCCGACCTGCCCGGTGATGCAGTGACCTTCGTTGCCGCGCAGCGTGTCGATGGGCAAAGGTCCGTAAACCCGGGCGCCTGTCTGGTCCAGCACCAGCCAGCCCTCTGAAGTCTTTACGGGAATCCGGTCTGCCCACCGGCCAATCGCCTGGTGGGCAATGGCGATCCTTTCGCGCCCATCGGTGTCGATGATCCCCCAAAGCCCACCAAGCTTGACGGCGATATGTCCGTCGTTGGCCGCGCCAAGCGCCTCGAACTTCGGTGCCACGCGCCACTGGCCGTCAGCACCCATCAGGCCCCACCGGCCGCCCTGCATCAGTGGCACGACACCGTCAAACGCTGCGCCCGCGTCCTCATAGGCAGGCGCGGCGACCCAGCGAAATCCGTCCTCGGAAAATGCCGAGGTTGCCGTCAAAATCAATGTCGCACCCAAGGCTCGCCGGGCCCGGCAAAACCCGGCGGTCCACGACCACCCCGACAGTATCCTTTTCTTCTTCAATATGTTAGCCTTTCTCCGTCCCGGGCAAGTCGACCTCCAGTCTTGACAATCTGAACCTTAGGTCAACCCTTGGGCCAGACATTTTCGGCACTATGGACGCAACATCACCAGGCTATTCATTCGCTCAGGAAGGAATAGGATCAGGAGTCCTGCCGTCCGCTGTCCGGTGGAGGGCAACGCGTCGTGTGTCACATGCGATACTTGGCTCGACACCAAAGGCGCATCAGTCCACGGATAGAGGGTTGTGCAAGGACCACCGGCGCCGAAACGAAACGGTCGGCTTGCACGTTTGTCTGGACTTGCCGTTTCATGCCATGCACACCCTGAACCTTGCCGGCCCTTCGCAGGACCGGCCCTGACAAAGGCTGAACGACAAATGTTCTCACCCTGTAAAGTGGCAATCCTGGCATTGTCGATTGCCGGTATCGCCGCACCGCTGGCGGCACAGGATCTGCAAGCCCTGTCGCGCGATATCGGTGGCATCGAACGCGGATTCTGGACGAGATCGGTAGAAAACGATATTCACATAGACGACGATCAATTGGTCATTCGCCGCACATACAACACTGTAGTGGAGTGGATCGAACACGGCGTGCCGGGAAGAACCGTGACAGACCAGCTAGAATGGCGCTTACCCCTTGAACACTTGGTACGCGTTGACGTTGTATCGGCACCGGGCGGCGATCTGTTGGAGGGTGGTGATCAAGACAGCTACTGCCCGCTCACGGTCGCGCGGTTCAAATGCTCATCGGAGCAGGGTGACTGCGGCTCCTACCCTATTTTTGTGGTCTGTCGCTACAATTCTGCAAACTTGGTCAACATGCTGACAGCCCTCCAGGCCAGAGCACCGAAAATGATGATCACAATGGCCGAGTAGTATGAACCGCCCCGGGTTTGCCGGAGGCAGGTTGATCTAAGTTACGCAGCCATGGTCAGAGTTTCCAGAGCTGCGTGATAGTTTGCTTCGGCGCTGACGGGTCGGCCAGGGTATCACCCGTCGGTTCTGCTGAAGTTGTTCATCTACGGCTATCTGAACCGTGTCCCGTCCAGCCGGGCGTTGGAGCGGGAGGCCGGGCGCAATGTCGAGGTGATGTGGCTGACGGGTCGGTTGACCCCAGACCACAAGACGATCGCCGACTTTCGGCGCGACAATGGTTCTGCGATCCGCAAGACCTGTGCGCAATTCGTCGAGCTCTGCCGAAGGATTTGAGTTTTGAACGGGGACTGCGTTGCTATTGATGGCTCCAAATTCAAGGCGGTGAACAATCGCGACAAGAACTTCACCAAGGGCAAGATCGCCAGCCGGATTGCCCATCTTGAGGCCAGCATCGAGCGTTACCTCGAAGAGATGGTGCGGGTCGATCTCCAGGAAGAGGGAGAGGCGCGGGCTGAGAAGACTGCCAACCTGGCGCAAAGATCCGACCGCATCCGGCAGGTAATCCAGCGGCTGCAAGGATTGAACGAGGCTTTGAAGGATGCCCCTGACGGCCAGATCTCCCTGACCGATCCGGATAGCCGGTCCATGGCCACCAGCGCCAAGGGGAGCGGTTCTGTGGGCTACAACGCTCAGGCAGCGGCGGATACCGAGATCCATCTGATCGTCACGCATGATGTGATCAATGCCGGACACGACCGCGAGCAGCTGTCACCGATGGCCGAGGGGGCGAAGGCCGCGCTCGGGAGTGACGAGATGAGTGCTGTGGCCGACAAGGGATACTTCAGCGGCCGCGAGATAGTGGCCAGCCACGAGGATGGCATCACCACGACCCTCCCCCGGCCGGAGACATCTGGCAACCGAAAGAAGGGCATGTATGTGAAGGCTGACTTCGCCTACGACGCCGATGCGGATGTCTACCACTGCCCGGCCGGCGAGACGCTGAGACGCCACTACACGACCGAGGAGCAGGGCTTGGTGGTGCACCGCTACTGGACCAACCTCTGTCAGACTTGCGAGATCAAGGCACGCTGCACGACCGGCAGAGAGCGCCGGATCACCCGATGGGAACATGAGCATCTGGTCGACGAGATGCGCGACCGCATGAGCCGAGATCCTGCCTTGATGAGCCTCCGCCGCTCAACCGTCGAGCATCCGTTCGGCACAATCAAGGCCTGGATGGGGGCAACGCACTTCCGGATGCGCACGCTCAAGAATGTCCGAACCGAGATGGCATTCCATGTACTGGCCTATAACATCAAGCGGATGATCAACCTGATCGATGTGCGGGGGCTTCTGGCTGCAATTCCGGCCTCATGAGGGGCGCTCAGTTCAAATCGCACCGCAGAAAACGCAACAAGAGCGCAGATTCAGCCCCCTCTCGTGCATAAGGCGCCACGATGGTCCAAAATCGGGTGCCTCCACTAAATCGACCGGAACATTCCTTTCGTCGAGAGATCGCGCGAGTTTCCACACACCGTAAGCGCTTCGCCGATCACCTCCTGCCGGGCTGATGCTGGTTGTGCGAGTCCTTCTGCCGAGGTTGGGCAGGATTGGACGGCAAAATGGACGGCTCTTTGGACGGCTCGACGGATGGCTACGTGGGCAGGATCGAGGTTCTGGAGGGGCGATCCGGCCGGCGCATGCGGAGCGAGGCGGAACGGGCGCGGATTGCAGCCGAGAGCCTGGTTCCCGGGGCGAGGGTTGCGGATGTCGCGCGACGGCATGGGGTGACGCGTTGGCAGGTCTATGACTGGCGCAGGAAGCTCAAGTCGGGCGCTCTGGCGGTGCCGGCCGCAGCGATGCGGGAACCGATGTTTGCCGCGCTGGTCGTGGAGCAGTCGGACCCGACCCCGCCACCGCCTGACCAAAAGAGCCGTGTCGAGGCACGGCCGTGCCGGATCGAATTGGTTGTGGACGGCGTCATACTGCGTATGCGCTCGGATATCGACGCGGACCAGTTGTCCCGGATGATCCGCGCGATCCGGGCGGCGTCGCGATGATCTCGCCGGCTGGTGGGCTGCGGGTCTACGTGGCGACACGCCCGACGGATTTCCGCAAGGGCATGGACGGCCTGGCGCTGCTGGTCCAGGAGGTGATGGGCCTCGATCCGTTCAGCGGCGCGGCCTTCGTTTTTCGGGCCAAGCGCGCGGACAGGATCAAGATCCTGGTCTGGGACGGCACCGGCATCGTGCTGGTGCACAAGCGGCTCGAAGGCGCGAAGTTCGTCTGGCCGCAGGTGCAGGACGGCGTGATGAAGATGTCCCCGGCCCAGTTCTCGGCGCTGTTTGAGGGGCTCGACTGGCGGCTTGTGCGGCCCGAACGCGTGCGGCGGCCGGAGCTGGCGGGTTAGAGCGTGTCGCCCCTGATCGGATTCAGGATTCCCATGATGCTTGCCTTGTGATTCCATGTCTTTGAAGCAGATAT
>NZ_JBXWQU010000024.1:0-93618 GCF_059612545.1 Ruegeria sp. SAZD011
GGTTGCTCATCATTCAGGTCTCCTTGCGAGCCCTGAATCACGGCAGATGACCAAAATCAATGGGTCTGGAGCCTAGAAACCGACCTCGGCCCCTGGCTTCTCTTTTCCCGTCTCGATGGCATAATTCAACGTGCTGCAGTTTGGGTGCCCGAAGAGCGAAACCTAGGGCGAAGAGAGGACCGCATTGCTGCCTACGTCGACGAGTGGCGAGCCTTGGTGGATCAGCCCGACAACCCAAATTGGCGGCGCAACTGGCAACTGATGCAATATGCCACGGACGCAGGAGACGCGGGCGTTCTCGATCAAATGCAAGCGCTGCCAAAAGTTCCGGAAGCCGCCCTGTCGCTCGCCTTCAGGGTCGGCTCCTCGGACCTGCCCCTTGTCCTTGGCCTTGAAACGGCAGCTCCAATTTACTGGCCAGCGACACTACTGGAATGTTTTCAAGTTGCGATGGATCATTTCTGTGAGTTTAGACGAACTCAGCTGGGAACTGTCTTCGACGAAGGTGAGCTCGAAGAGGAGGTCGACCGTGCCCTTTCTCGCCGCGTGAAAGAGATTGCATGGCTTCGTCCGGACCTTTCGGGCCACCTGGCGATGGCACTGGTTCAAACAGATCGAATTCGCTTGATTGCTGATCCGGAACTCGCTGCAAGACTGGGCGCGTCTATCAGAGGCAATGCGCGGACACGGCTTATTGAAGTTGCACACGAGGCGGTGCGGCGTTTCGATTGGCTTCCATCTGGTCTCGCTAATATTCGCACGTCAGCCCAAATAGAAGGGTTAAGCTTCAATCAACATGCGCAGAAATTGATTGATGCTCCGATTGTGGTAGCTGAGGCATCCCTTGGTTTGAGACAGCCTCTTAAAACACCAGAAATTCTGTCGCTGATTAACTTGCGACTTATCGATCCCGATTATTTCGACACAGCTCTGCCACTGGCAATGGCGTACTTTAAGGAAACCGCTGGCTCATGACAGATCCTAACCTGAACCAAATACTCGAGTCACTCTCGAACCGCGAAGCCACAGCGATGGTCGCTATGCGGCGGATTGCTTCAAAGGGATTAAATGCGGCTCTCCTACGACGTCTATCTGAGAAACCGGGACAGGTGGATTCTCTGATTGCCGATCCAATATTTGAGATTTCCCGCGCCTGGAAGCCGGCGGAGCAGACTTTCGATGACCTGTCTGGCAACCTGCTCGACGCGCGTCTTGTTGATGCCTTGGATGGGGCCTCAGCGGAACGAATTAAGCGGGAGTGGAGCCCCTATCAGCACCAGTTGCAGGCCTGGAAAGCGGCGAAAGAGGGTCTGTCTTGCCTGGTCAGTTCCGGCACTGGCTCGGGCAAGACTGAGTGTTTCATGGTGCCTATGATCGATGACCTCTTGCGCGAAGATGTCCCCGGGAGGTTGAAGGGCATTCGGGCCATCGTCGTCTATCCGCTGAACGCGCTCATCGAGAGCCAGCGAGAGCGGCTTGCCGCGTGGACAGCACCGCTGAAGGATCGAGTAACTTTCGCCCTCTACAACGGACTGACGCCAGAGACGGCAAGGAAAGTTGACCAGGCCAAGCTTGCGCCGGCGGAGATTGGGGACAGAAAAAACATCCGGTCAACGCCACCGTCCATTCTCGTGACCAATGTCACGATGCTCGAATACATGCTGATGCGCTTTGCGGATCAGCCGATCCTGAAGCAGTCCCAGGGCCTCTTGCGTTGGATCGTTCTCGATGAAGCGCACAGCTACGTTGGCTCTCAGGCTGCGGAAATGGCGCTGCTTCTTCGGCGAGTTCGCGCAGCATTTGGCGTGAAACCAGAGGACGTGAGATTGATGGCCACGTCTGCGACCATCAGCGAGGGCGAGGACACCAAAGAAAAGCTCGCCAGCTTTGTCTCTGATCTTGCAGGGATACCTGAGGATCGAACGCGCGTGATTGAGGGAGAGGCGATCGATGCGGAGTTGCCCAGCCCAGGTGCGGATGTGCCATTTGATCCAGCTGCTCTTCAGATGGCCCCGCCATCTGAACTTTGGAACATGCTGGCACCGCATCCGAGAATTCACGATCTGAAGAAGAAGATGCTATTGGGAGGCCAAACCTTCAGCGAAATTAAAGGGACACTGGGCCTCGATCAAACAGAAGTAGCACAGTCCGTCTTGTTCTCGGCTGCCAAAGCAGAAAACCCTGAAGGTGAGAAGCTGCTCCCGTGGCGCTCGCATCTGTTTCACCGCGCACAAGGTGGAATATGGGCCTGCATTGACCCGAGTTGCCCAGACAAGGATGCGGAACTCACTCAGCAAGAGGCCAACTGGGACTTTGGGGCTATCCATCTCTTTCAAAAGGATCACTGTACCTGCGGTGCGCCGGTGTTTGAGGCGGTCGCCTGTTCAGACTGCGGTACCCCGCATTTGATTGCAGGTATTGAGCAGAGCGGTGGTGATCTACGGCTCATTCCGTTTCGTCAGACGGAAAACGATGACTATGCCGTCGACGTTGAGCCTGAACAGGATGAGGCCGAAGAAACCATGACGGATCGCGTTTGGCTGGCCGCCTCGCAAGAGCTTGGCGCCAGCTATGTGTCTGTGCCGGAAGGAGAGGTGTTCGACAACGCCGCTCCGGACAACAAACGGAGCGTGCAACTGCGTCTGTTCGATAGTCCAACGGACCGAGGTTGCTGCGCGAACAGCCAAAACGCGAGGCTGATGCCCTTCCGCTTCGGACCGCCGTTCCTCATGGCGAATTCGCTGCCTGAATTGGCCGAGTCACTCGCGCCGCCCCTTCAAACATCGGGAGTTCCGATGGGTGGACGCAGGGCAATTACATTCTCGGACAGCAGGAAAGGCGTTGCCCAGCTGGCGGCAAAACTGCAGCAGGAATCCGAGCGGAACCTGACCCGCGCCTTTCTCTACCATGCGGTGCAAGAGGGCGGCGACCTGGATCCAGAGGCAAAGGCACAACTGGAAAAGAAGCTCGCAAAATATCTGGCGCTACCCGAGCCAGACGACTTTGCCGACGAAATTGCAGATCTCAAAGGCCAGCTTTCGGATCAGTCGAAACCAGTTGCCTGGCGCAACCTCATCAAGCGTTTCTCTGATCAGTCTGAACTAAGGAACTTCGCTGCGGAAGTTTGGCGTCCCAGACGCTTCGGTGGATCACAAATGGCGGATGACCCATCCAAACTTGCGGAAATGTTCCTGTTTCGGGAGCTGTTCCGCAGGCCGCGCGTTCAAAACAGCATTGAGACGATGGGACTAGCTCGACTGGCCTTCCCCGATCTGGAGAACCGTTGCCGGTCCAATATTCCCGTAGCGTTGCAAGAGGTGGGGGTAACAGCGGAGGGGTGGACTGGTTTGGCCCTCGCTGCAATCGACTTCGTTTTCCGGGACAACTTTGCCGTAAACGTCGAGAGCGACGAGTTCGCCCGATGGATTAACCCGCGGCAACCTGGCCGGCGATCAGTCTTTAGTCCTGAGGCTCGTGAACTGGGAGTTGCAGAGAAAAGCCCCTATTTCTGGCCAGATCCGGAACCGCGTTCTGCGCAAGGGTCCCGCTTCCAAAGACTGGTTTACGGCACAATCAACGGTGATTGGACGAATGCTGCGGATATTGAACGTGCACGAGAGGTCCTGGATGCGCTCTGGTCGCTCATCAAGTCAACGGCTGCGCGAGATACGGGCGCAGGAGCCTGGCGGCTTGATTTTGAGCGCGCGGCCTTAATGCGCGTTGAGACAGCGTGGCTGTGCCCTGTGACGCGGCGACTCTTCGGTTATGCGCCGGGCAAACAGGTTTCCCCATACAATCCGGCGCGTGAAATGACGCCGGTTGTCATGCCAAGGATCCCAGAGGCCAACGCAGGAGGCGTCACCCCTGAAGTGCGCGCGCAACTTCGAGAATGGACAGTTGGCGACGAGACTGTTCGGTCACTGCGCGAACGTGCGCTTTGGACCGACTTGCATGACCGAGTATCATATTACGCGCCCTTCTATCGCGCTCAGGAGCACTCGGCACAAATCCCACGGCAATTGCTGTCGGAGTTTGAGGAGGAGTTCAAAGAGGGGAAGATCAATCTGCTCAACTGCTCGACAACGATGGAAATGGGGGTCGATATTCCCAACGTTCAGTTGGTCGTGAATTCAAACGTACCGCCCTCAATTTCAAATTACCGGCAGCGCGTTGGTCGAGCGGGTCGGCGCGGAGAGCCATGGGCATTCGCTGCGACGTTCTGCAGGGATCTGCCACTAGATCGAATCACCTTCGAAAATCCCAAGCGTCTACTTGAGGCGCCCATCGCGGCGCCGGCGGTTCGCTTGGACAGCCCAATCGTTGTGGGAAGACACGTGAATGCGGCCTTGCTGGCCGGTTTCCTTAGGGATCGTATGGCGGGCATCAATGTAAGATCTACCGTCGGCGACTTCTTTGGAGCGACTGAGGATCCGGACAATCCGGTGGATCCCGATGCGCCGGCCGACGTCTTCCTCGACGCGGTGCGCGGCGCTTGGAGCTCAGAAGATGTGGCCAAGGAAGCCATGGGCAACTTAACACGCGGAACTGTGCTTGATCAGGTCTCTGTAGAAGAGCTCGCCGCACAGGCCGCGAACGCCTTCGAAGAACTGCTCAATCAGTGGCGCGCAGAGCATGCAGAAATTCTGACGAGGGCAAGCCTCTCCAATGATCCGGAAGCGTCAAAGTCGTTAAACCTGAAGGCGAAGAAAATGGCAGGTCAGTTTCTGCTGAGTGTTCTCTCGCAACGCGGGTTCACCCCGGCTTATGGCTTCCCGGTTGATGTCGTCACATTTGACCATATCACCGGCGAGACCGGCCCCGTCGAAACGGCAACCTCTGAAATCTTGGATCGTCTTGGAGGTGCAAGTAGGACGCTCGATATTGCGATCCGCGAGTATGCCCCGGGCGCAGAAGTCGTCATCAATGGTCTGGTGCATAAGTCAGAGGGCATCTTGCCAGCCTGGCGAAGCTCCACCGACGCCTCTGGCATCGAAGACTTGGGCATTCATTGGCACTGTGCGACCTGCAATGAATTCAGCTTGTCCAAGACCGGCTTTCCTGAAGCGTGCCCGGAATGTGGAGCGTCAAATCTGAACTGGTTTCGCAGTCTTCGCCCATCGGGATTCATCGGCCGTCAACGCCCACATACTGGTTACGAAAGTCTCGGGTTCGTGCCGTCTGAGATGCCGAAAGTCTCAGCCTCGGGCGAACCGTGGGTTTCGCTACCCGATCCTGATACCGGACGTATTCGCGCCAATTCGTCGGGCAGGCTTTTGACCTTCGGAGCAGGTTTAGACGGGTTTGGATACGCTGTTTGCCTTGCATGTGGACGCGCAGAATCTGAAACCGGTGAAGAAGAGGGTAATCCCTGGCCGACTGCAATGAAGGGTCATAAACCTTTGGCGCCTGTCAAAGATGCCGACCTGCAGGGAGGAAGATGCCCAGGCGGCGATCCTGCGGCAGGGCGGGTTCAGCGCAATGTCAGGTTCATTCATGATGCATCGACCGACGTGTTCGAACTGCAACTTCCGCGAGGTGCGAAGTCGGGGGAGGCGCTCGCTGTTGCCGCGGCACTTCGAGAGGCGCTGGCCCGAAAACTAGGCACCGAATCTAGAGAGATCGGCGTCGCCTGTTCGCGCACGCGCGGCCCGTCAGATGATCCCCGTGCAACAGCAGTTATTTTCGACCACGCGGCCGGCGGAGCGGGCCTCTCGTCGAGACTAGCGGAGGATGAATGGCTTTCCGATGTCCTTCAGCAGGCGGCAATAATTCTCGATTGCTCGGCAGACTGCGACAATGGCTGTCCTGCCTGTGTCCTGCGCCCCGATATCAATTTCATCGGCGACAAGCTCGACAGGCGAGCAGGCCTCGAGGTCATGCGGAGTCTTATGCGGAAACTCAGGTTACCCGATGAGTTGCGGGTATTCGGCCCTCAGACTTCGGTTGTGGGACTTCCAGTTGCAGACTGGATTGAAAGACAAAGACGGGCGAGGAAACTCTCCGAACTTACGGTATTTCTGCACAGTGATGTCAAGAACGAAGCCTGGGATCTGGATACTTGGCCCCTTCAACAGGTGCTCGTCCGGGCATCGCAAGAAGGGATTAGGGCGCGTATTGTTCTACAGTCGAAAGCGCTGTTGGACGGGGGGTTCGATCTCAACCAGGCGCTTTGCCTCCATCGCTTTTCGACCTTCGCAGACATCATGCACTTGCAAACGCTGCCAACGATTGGCGGTACGCCGATCATAGCCTGTATTTCAAGCTCGGATGAAGAGATCGCGGTCGCTGCGACGGATAGACTGGCGTCGATCCCAGGTGAGAATTGGGGATTGGCAGAGACATCGCCCTGCTTGAAGGGCCCCGCGCCTAGTATTGCTGACCCACAAATCCTTTCCACGACATCGCTTCTTCAACAAATGAGTGGCAACGCGAAAGTCATCGAGATCAAATCCAAGCTAGATGGCCCCATGGCCGAGTTTGGATCGGGTTTTTGGCAGCTCTTGAGGCAAAGTGATGTTCTCGCTTTCGCGAAGATACAGAGCTCAGGTGTTAAATCCATTACCTACCGAGATCGCTACTTGCTGACGCCACTCGCTTTGAGGCTATTCGCTGAAGTCTTTCGTGCCACACCCGGAACTAGAAGAAATGGCGTCAAAGTACTGATAGAGTCCTCTCACGTGGGACCAAGTGCCAGAAATGCCTACTCCGTTTTCGATGCCTTTCCTGACGATGGTGTGAGGTCAGATGTTATTTCCGATATTTTCTCGGGCGCAACGGTCAAAATAAGGCCAAAGAGAGAACTGCCCCATGAAAGGCAAATGGTGCTTTCTCTTGAGGACGAGCAGGAGCTGATCATTAATTTTGATCAAGGCTTTGGCGCTTGGCAGGTTGTTGGCAAACCGCGACACAGGTTCGATGACCTACCTTCGGAGCAAGCTGTCTCTTTGTTGAATTTGTCTGCTAGTGTGACAATCCGAGAAGGTCAAAATGGAACTGTGATTGTCAGGAGTGGAGCAAGTGTCGTGAAGTGACAGCGGTATGGTGCGGCTTCGTTGGGTGATTGCGTGTAATTCTGAGTCAGTGAAGATTACCTTCATTGGAAAAAATACTGAATATGCCCGTACTGAGCACTAGTAAAATCTTGCCCAGCCATCAGAACGCGAGCCGTGGTAGTTAGTATGTCCGGCAGAGTTATCCCTTACCAAAATCAATACTATCACTACTTAACCATTGGCTTCGTCTGAAATATCACGGCGATCCGGTCCAAGATCTGTGTGTTTGCACCTTGTGACGCTTGCTCCGCCGCATCGAGCAGCTCTTCCATTCGGACGCGCACTTCCGAGAGCGTCTTCGAAGGCTGCTGCTCAAAGAAACCATAAATGGTATCGATCCCCAGATAATCCGGGATCTCTCTTTCCCTTTCGCTACGTTGGCTGACGTCCTTCTTAGCTTCGATCCAGTGGGGATCGAGCTCCTGAGCCCAGGCCTCCGCCAGCTTTTCAAGCGATGGGAGCGTCAGATTTCCGAAACGGTTGTAACCTTGGTTCTTGGAGGGTCCGGATGCGAGAAACCTATCCAAGGACTCCAAGAGTGAAACCGTGCGCTCGGGACGAATATCCCAGTGTGCGAGGCCTTCCAATGTCGGCTGGAGGTCCTCGATCACAGAACTCAACTCTGCATCTGTCGGCCGATCTTGGTGCTTTCCAGCCTTAACGGTCTCGCCGTAGGCATCGCGTAGCAGCCTTGTCACTTCCGGCTGATCCCGGATGATTTCGTGGCGATCGTCGATCTCGCGGACGGCCAATAGTCGGGGAGGCAAATAAGACGACTCGACCAGCGATGGTGAACGCCCACCAAGGGCAATGATGGTCATTGGTGACTTGCCGGCCAAAATACAAAGCTCAGCGCCCCAAAGACTTTGAGGCTTGATGCGCTCCATAGTCTGCAGGAGATCGCTTGGCAGCTCGCGCCGCATGTCTTCGACTAGATCATAGAGGTTGTTGCGGCGAAGTGGCCGCGGTTTCTTGTGCTGTTCCAGGATCATGTCGGTCAGGTCGCCGGCCGAGAACTCGAGATACTCGTCTGCGAGATCTGAAGCTCCGACCCCGGAAAGCAGAGCGATGGACTCGATACGGTGCCTGCCTTTCTTGTCAGAGGACAGCACCAGGCCAGGGAGGTCGAATGTGGTATAGGTGATCTTTGCGTGCGGACTGTCGATACGGTCGATCCGTCCAAGACCCTGCAGCATGCTCTTGATGTCGGACGTCACGCCAATGATGCCCAGAGCGCGCGCCCGCTGAAGATTGATGCCTTCCGCCATTTGAAAGGTCATGAACATCGCCCGCCGTCGATCATCGACTGCCTTCTTGCCATCGAGGGCGAGGTATTCCTGGGCCTCAGCGCCATTCCTGGCGACTGTGACACCGCTTCCAGATCCGAGCTTATGGCTCGCGGCCACGAGGATCACGTCCGGCTTTGGGCCTTTTCGAGAGGAGAGCAGGCGCGCGTAGACCTCCAGAACGCCGATCCGCTCAGAAAGGAAGATCACCTGTCGATGTTGATTGAGCATTTCCGCCATGTGTTCGGCGCGTTGCTCGTCGATCGCATCCAGCTCTGGCCTCTGGAGTAGCTCTCCAATGCGATCGCAAATCGGCGTGGCCGTTCTCCTATCCAAGGGCAGTTCGCCGCTCTGCTGCAATGTGTGGATCGTTTCCGTTTTGCCGCCACGGCTTTCCTTTTCGGAGCGTCGAAGACTCTCACCGATCGACGTCCGACCACGCGGGTCCGCATCGACGGCTCGACGGTACTCCCAGTCCTCCCGGGCAAACGTGATCGAGGATCTGAGGACAGCGAGGAAGTTGCGGATGTGGATGCGCGCCTTGTCGTGGAAGCGGACTTCAGTGTGACCGGCGCGTTTGGGATCGGCGGAGACGAGGGTCGTGCCGGTCGAGATGCTCTCGGCAAGTTTCCTGATTTCTCCGAGGATTGCCGACTGTGTGGCTGTCAGGTCCACGTCGATCCTGATGCTTTCGATTTCAGGGTAGGCGAAGATGCCCGGGCCGCGGATTTTGGATTCCCCGACACAGTGGCGTTGCCGCCTGACGACGTAGGGAGCCAATGCATCTGCCATGTCTGCCTGGATCTCACGGGGATCGAGACGCTTGGAAGCCAGGCGTCCTTCGGCGTCCCTGACCGGTCGCTCAAGGTCAGCTTCCGATAGAAACAGATCCGCCATGCCGGAGCGTTGACGATCCTCGAAGCTCTGCTTCAGCGCTTGGAGTTGCCCAAGTTCCGCGGACCGCTCGCGGCCCCGCTTGAGGTTGTCGTTGATCCGAGCCGTAATCTCGGGGGGCACATAGATCGAGGCGCGCCGTTCATGGAATGCGAGAAGTCCATCAAGCCCCCTGGTTCCCCATTAGGGTCGCCGACAGACACGATGTCCAGATGGCCGGACTCTGTTCAAAGACGAGCGATCGCCGAGACGGCGCAAGATAGCGCGAGTTCAGCCGATGGCTCTCGTCTACGATCATGGACGCTGATGATCGAACGCCTCTGTTGATATCCTCGAGTTCTTCGGCCTCCTCGCCTTTGCTGCGTGAGAGGTGGCTGTGCTTGATGAGATTGAGGTTCGCCGGTTTGTTCTTGTCCCAGTTGCGGAAGACGCTCGCCGGAATGATCCCGAGCGCCCCGTTTCGGGTTTGGTCTGGGCGTTCGTTGCCGTGTCTGAGGACGACGCTCGAGTGCATCGTCGGCAGGACGGTGGCCAGGTGCTTGCCGATGTCAGTCTTCCCGGCGCCGGTCGGCGCTTCGACGAAGGCGAAGCCATGCTCATAGGCCGTGCCTGAGGCCTCGTAGACAAGGTCTCTCTGAAACGGCAGCGGCGGGCGACCGGCTGCGCCATCTCCGCCGACGCACCAGGGCTTAAACGACATCATTTCGTGGACGGTGCGGGCGAGCGCCTCCTCGGCGCTCACTGGCCGAAGCAGTGCGCGCAGGATCTCAAGGGCCTGATCCGTCCAGTCCGTGCCGAGGGTCCAGAAATTCTCGGCGACCTGCCGTCGCGTCTTTGCGAGATCATGAAAGGGTTGAAGGTCGTCGACATACTCCAGGTTTCGTCTCAGCCCGCCGTAGGAGAAATTCGCGCTTCCGGCCAGTGCTCCACTCTCGCTGACATAAAGCTTTGAGTGGAGCATGGCATGGCTACGGCCAAACCGCTCGCGCGCCAGGTCAGCATCGAAAATCCGAAGCGAGATGGCGCCAGATGCAATGGCATCGTAGGCCAGCACGGCGTGCAATTCGTCGAGGGATCGGAGTGACAGCCCCCGCGTCTCGAGAAAATAGTCGCGGGCCTCGTCCGAAAGTGCGCGTCCGGCACCGTCCATGCTGGTTTGCGTGTCGGTATTGCTGCCAAAGAGGACTCGGATCGTCTCAGGTCCTTCGTCCGAGATATTTGGTCGCGCCCTAAGGATGATGGATATCGCCGAAAGAAAGTCCTGGTATCCGGTGACGACCAGAGCGTTCGACCCATGGAGAACCCGCTCGATTAAGTCCTGGACGGAGCGTTCGCCATTCGAGGCCCAGTCCAAGTGTGCCCTTGAGCTGGGCACTGTGGCCGGCGAATGGACCGTCTCGGTGCTGGGCGTATTGGCTCGCTCCTCGGGCGCCTTGGCGCCACGGAATAGGAATCTCGATATGAAACTGTCTGCTCTCTCGCGCGTCATGCGGGTTACCTCGACAGCAGTCTAACCTGTCAGACGATTCCTCCAAGCCATTGAATTCGGAACAGTTCGTGAGTTCGGGCTGTGATTGATGAGCCGAAGCATCTTTCCGTGAGGTCAAGTGCTTCGGCTCGTTGCGAGGGAATTCTCGCGGGTATGGTCGAGTGGATAATCCCGACCTGGTGGGCTCCGAGCGGGTTCGCCGCCATCCCCACCGCCGCGCTCGATCCGCCCCACAGTGCGGCGTCTCCTGCGGTCCCCGCGCTTCTGTGGGTCCGGGTCCCCGTGGTGGTTCGGCCGAAATGGACCGAGACCACTCGGATCAGGAGGCCAGGGCCTCCGTCTCCGTGATCTTTTCGAACTCTGGCAGGAACTCGGGATGATACATCTCGAGATACCGCGTGATGCGCGCATTGCTGATGAGCTTCGACACGTAGCCGCGCGCCAGGACCAGATCCAGGTGATCGGTCCCGTAGGTGTCCTCGACGAGACGCAGTTCCCGCCCGAGGTTCGCGGACTCCCGCTCCATCAACTCCAGTTGCTGTCGGGAAATGCCCTTCACCGCCTTGGGTTGCTCCGGGTCGATGAGCTGGCTGGCGGGCGTGGCTGCCAGGAGCGACCGGGCGTAGTTGATGGTGTACTTGTTCATCGCGACCATGAGCTCCGCGGCCTCGATCTGGCGCATCGGCTTCATCTTCCGGAGCACGCGAAAGCCTGTCAGCGAGACCTGCTTGTCCTTCAGAAGCTCGGCGGCCTCGGGGCAGATCCCGTCCAGGAGACGTTTCTTTTCCTGCAGTGACTTGACGTTGATGTTGAGCGCCCGCGCCAGCCGCTCCTCCGGAACGCCGCGCTCCAGCGCCCTCAGGATCATCTTGTGTTCCTGGATGGTCGCCAGCCGGCTGATGCGTTTGTTGTACGTGAAGGCCTCATCGTCCGTTGAAACCTGGCACGGCGCATCCTGCTCCCCGAGGTCCATCAGGATCGCATGGCGTACGTGGCCATCGAGCAGCGTGTATCTTCCGGGATCGGACCTGTCAGGAACGACGACAAGGGGCTCGACGAGCCCGACCTCCTTGATGGATGCGGCGACCTGGCGGTACTTCACCGTGCCCTTGGTTTCGGTCCGGACGGCGTAGAGTGGGCAGATCCGATCCAAGGGCAGACGGATGAGGTCCTTCTCGAACGCGAGGCCGATCGGTTTGGGGCGACCCGAGCGCGCCATCAGATTGCTCCAGCGCGGGCCGCGAGGCGGTCGGAGAGGTTCTTCGGAATGGTCGCCAGCCCCTCGGCTCTGAGCAGGGTGACGAAGTTCTCATCGTTCAGGAGTTTGCGGAGCGCTTCCGTGATGAACATCAACTCGTTGCGGGTCGCCGTCGCCTTGCGCAACAGGACCTGCTTCTTCTCGACGTCGTTCTGATAGGTGCGAAGCAGGCTTTCGACCGAAAGCGAACGCCGCGATCCCCTGTCCACAGTTGGCTGGCCCTTGCCGTGGCGCTGACGCGCCTCGACCAGGCGTTTTGCCGCCATGAGGCGACCCCCGCGTAGCAGGTTGTCCTCGTAGGCCTGGCGCAGGACGTCCTGGACTGCAGTGTCGTCGGCTTCCGCGATGTCTACGGCAACGCTGACGGGGATCTTCCCGCTTTCGACGGCGCGAAGCAGTCTGTGCTCGCGGCTCTCGAGCAGCTTCGCCACCCCTCGGACGTACTTCAGCGACAGGTGGGTCTTCCGCGCGATCTCGGCCTCGGAATACCCTCGTTCTTTCAACCCCTTGATGTCGCGCAAGAGATCCAGAGCCCTGTGCTGGCGACGGGCGAGGTTCTCGACGAGGCTCATCACGAGGCAGTCTTCGCTGCTGGCGGTGATCACGATCGCGGGGATCTCCGTCTGACCGAGCTCCTGGAAGGCCTCAAGGCGACCTTGTCCACAGACGAGATCGTATCTTGGGCCATCCGCGCTCTCACGCTCGGCAACCGTGATCGGACGCTTCAGTCCGAGCTCGGCGATGTTCTCGACGATTTCCTCGAAGGCTTTCCGATTGCGGACACGCGGGTTCACAACAGTGATGCGGTCGATCGGGATCAGCTCAGCTGTCTGCGGCTGGATGTCAGGCATCACGCCACCTCCGGCACGGGGACGTGGACTGCCATGTCGAACAAGCGGTCCAGCGTGTCGAAGCGGTAGGCATCGAGTGACAACCCGTTGCTCTCCGCCAGGCGGATGCGCGGGAGGGTCATGTCGAGACTCGGGAGCAGATAGTAGTCGAGCGGCTGCCTGTTGGGCCGATCCATGCGGACGGCGATCGTGATGTCGGGCTTCAGGCTCGTGTCGAAACGGATGTTCCATCTGAGCGAGCCCGCACTGGTCTCGCTGCATCGGACGATGACGAGCGACGCCGTGAACTCCCCATTGATGGTGAGCAGGTCGGTCCGGGGATGGCGGTTCACGCTGCCGCCTGCGGCTTCGATACCGGCAATCGTCTCGGCGACGATGTCGGGATGGAGATCGCGAAGGTGGCGATTGATCTCGATGTACCGATAGTCGCGGTCAGGGTTGAAGCCCACCAGCCGATAGGCGCGCAGCAGGCTGCCGAAGCGCGAGCGATAGGCGCTGCTCGACGGAAGGGCCTCTGCTTCGTCGATGACGAGGCCCGACAGGTACCCTTGAGCCGCGAAGACCTCTTTCAGCCCCTCGAGCATTTCGTCGTCAGTGAGCTTGCTCGAACGCGCGCCGATGATGGCGTTGGCGGCGGCAAACAGGTCCGGGTCGACGATCCCCTCGAAGGCTCCTTCCGCCCGCACCCAGATCTCGGGATCATTCCGGACACGCCGCTTCTTCAGCTTGAAGGAAATGCGGTTCCAGACGTTGTTGCCGATGTATTTCTCGTTGATCAGGATCTGGTGGACGGTGCCGCGGGTCCAGGCGCGACCGAGATCGGTGACGACACCGCGGCCATTCAGAGCCTCGGCGATCTCGGCCTCGGATTTCCGATCTTCGACGAAGACGTGGAAGATCTCGCGGACGGTCGCGATTTCCTCGGGAGGGCCGGGGACAAGGGTGACGCGGTCCGTCTGGATGCTCTTGTGCTCGCCACGCTGAAGAGTGCCCTTTTCGGCGCCGCGTTCGTCGATCAGCATCCGCCGCAGGCCGAACCCTGGCGGGCCGCCCTGGCGATAGCCGAGCTCGATCAAGCGGCATTGACCCGTGAAAACCTTCTGGGACAGCTCGCGGCTGTACTCGCCCGCCATGGCGCGCTTGACGCCCTTGACGATCGTCGAGACCGGGCTGCCGTCATTCTCGAACTGCTCGGCGCAGTAGATGACCGAGATGCCGGCACGCTTGCAGATGTACTCGTAGTAGGCGCTCTCGTCCGCGTCCTGAAACCGACCCCAGCGGCTGATGTCGTACACAAGCACGGCCTCATAGTCGGCTCGGCCGCCCTGAATGTCCTCGATGAGCTGCTTCAGCCCATCGCGCCCCTGGATGCGTAACCCGCTCTTCCCCTCGTCGGAGTAGGTGCGAACGATCTCGATCCCGCGTTGCTCGGCATAGTGCGCGATCGCGTCAGACTGGTTCTCCGTCGAATAGCGTTGGTGCTCGGTCGACATGCGGACGTACTGCGCGGCGCGCCGGGGCGGCGCTCCCTCACGAGCCGTAGCTCTCTCGTCCTGATCGTCCCTCCAGCCCAAACGCAAAGCCTTTCATTCGTCGGATTCGCCTAAATGCCGGGAATGCCTGTGATTCCTTTGGGCCGAAGCTTAGACGCGGAGGGCCGGAAAAATGTTTCCGAAGATGGGCAAGACTTTTCCAGATGAAGACGGACGGAGGGTCGACCGATTAGAATACCAGGCGGCGATTTCGGCCGCGCTGAAGCGAGAGCTCGGTGGCTCCCACCGGGCGATCAAGACGGCGATGAAGTGGACAGGTGTTTCGGAGCGCACAGCAAAGAACTGGTTTGCGGGGTCGCACGGTCCGGCTGGGGAGCATCTGATCGAGCTTCTCCGACACTCGGACGAGGTGGCTGCCGCGGTGCTCTCGTTGTCCGGACGCTCCGAGCTTCGGGTCGTGGCGGGGCTTCACCAAACCCGCGAGACCCTGCGGCAAGTGCTCGAGGCCTTGGACGCCCTCTTGGAAGCTTCCGCTTCGGAGGCGGGAGAAAACAAGTAGGCGGAGTTTCGCGCCAGGCACACGAAACTCTTGAGTAGAGTGACGTTCAGGTCGAGATCGCTCTGCTTGATCAAAACCAAGAAAAGTCAGGAAGGTAGCAGACAGCCCGGGGTTTCCGGGATCTTCTCGCGTGCCGCCCGTTTAGTAGAGACTGGTTCGCATTGGTCTCCCAGCACCGCCACCGACCCCTATCTCTGTCAGCACAGCCTTTCTTTCCCCGTTTTATCGGGCGCTTGGGTTATGCCATCTGCCAGAGAGACTACTGTAATTCAGTGATCTGGCGCGATTTCTGCGTAGTGTCTCCGTAGACACCATCACGCGCTTCGGTTGTCCGAACGGGCCTTTCCGCGCGCTGCCAGAAACGTCATGTGGCCCGACAATGCATCCAGCGCCTCGATCATCATGCGCCGGTCATCGGACAGGTGCGCGGCGTCATCCGGCATGGGGCAGGACCACGGCACATGCGCCGGGCCACCGGTCTTGACCCGGCGATATGACAGCACGCCGTCGCGCCCACCATGCCGGGGTCGATCAGAACCGCGTCGCTGATCCGGGCGCCGGTGAACCGCAGCAACTCGAACGCGGCGCGGGTGGCGCTGACCATGGGCCAGCGGGCGCGAAATGCGGTGATGTCTGCCTGGGTCCACGCCGGGTGGCCGCCCTTTTTCTTTGCCTTGGGCATGACCACGTCCAGTGCCTCGTTTCGATCCAGAAGGGCCGTTGCCACGCCAAAGGAACACAGGAACCGCCACGTGCGCAGGCGATGTCCCGGCAACGTGCTGGTCGGCAGGTTGGCGCGGATGTGCCGGGACCGCAGGCCGCGCGCGGGCAGTTTGCCGAACGCTTCAAGCAGGTTGTCACAATGGCGGCGGAACATGGCGCGGGTTGCGGGTTCCGATTGCAGGTAGTGATCCGATTTCAGCGCGGCCCGCACCAGGGCGGCAAAGCTGCCAGCGGCCACGGGCGCCCGTTTCGGTACGGCCTTTTTCGCCTCGGCATAGGCGCGCAGGAAATCCGGGTGATCCATCGGAAGATCGGGCAGTCTTATGAGCGGTTGGCCCTTGCTTTGAAGGACCGATATGCCCGGCCGCGCCGGATGACCGTGCGGATCCTGGTCTGCCTCACGACGCCGCCCCTGTCGCTGCGTCTCATTCCTCCTCCTCGTTTTAGAAGAGGTTAGGGTGCGAACCTGATCTGAGGCAACGATTCGGACCGTGCCATCCCGCACCACGTCCAACGCACCCACCGCCAACCTGGTGGCCTGCATGGCCTCGAATGCGCGGCGAATGGCGGCGGGCATGGTCAGCCCCTTTCGTCCAGATACTCGACCAGGGCGCCCAGCAGTTGGGCGTTGTTGTCTGTTCAAGCTCAAAAAAACAGTCCGCGCCCGCCTGGCGTGGGCGCGATCCGAGCGGATCACTGAACCGAGAAGTTCACGATGATCAGCGCAATGATCACCACGGACAGAGCGATCGAAACAAGTGTCAGGGTTCTGGACATCGTCTACTCCTATCTTTCGTATTCGTCCCAGGGTTTCAGGCCCTGGGCGATTGCGGTCATGGCCAGCGCGACATGTCTTTTGATCGTAACATCCTTGCCCGCCTCGGCATCGGCGTACCACTGTTGCACCAGGTTGCGAGAGGCCCCGAGTTCTTCATAGGCCTGGCGCGCGGTGGTCAGCCCCGTTGCCTTCGTCCACGCTAGAAAATCTTGAGCTTTCATCATTTTCTCCCTATCTTGCGGATAGCCGCCCCCCGTTTCCGGGGAGCGACCACCCAAATCACCAGTGGTGGACGATGTTTGCGCAGAGCGCCACCACAGTGATGATTTGGAGGATGATCGCGAGAACTTGATTCCATCTTTCGTCCTCCTGTGCGGGGCGGGACCATCCCGCCCCCCTCTGCACAACTTGATAATGCCCAAAAATGTGTGTTTAGAAGTGAGGGACGTACCAGAAAGGCTTGGCCCGCATGCTTTTCCGTGCATTCTCGATACGCCTTAGGCTTGAAGATTTCGAGCGATGGCTGTGTTGGCCGGGTGCGGCGCGATGATACAGGCGCAGTTCATGTATGACTTTGACAGGCGCGCGCCGTTTGATGAACCCGCCGGGCGGCAGGTGCTCGGCTGGGGGCCGTTCTATCACTGTTTCCCTGCTGCCGATGGCTGGCTGTTCTTTGCCGCCCCGACCGGGCGCGCCGCCGCCCTGACCCATGTTCCGGAACTGGCCGATCTGGCGGGGCAGGACGAGGAGGGGCTGGAAGCGGCGCTGGCCCAACGCTTTTCTGCCCATCCCGTCGCCCATTGGCAGGCGCGCTTTGCCAGCGGGTCGGCCAGCGTGGTGCCGCTGGGCTCGCTTTTGGCCAATCGAGATGCGGGCCTGCAGCTTGAAAGCGACGGCCCCGCCGGTATCCGGCAGGCCACCTATCGTGCAATCCGGCATGACCGCCATCCGATAGGCCGCTGGGTCGATCTGGTGGCACCCAATGCCGTCCGCCCGAACCGTGCCGCGATCAAGATACCCGGTCATGCGCCCAAGCAAGGCGCGCAGACGCGCCAGATCCTGTTGCGGATCGGTTATTCCGAAGCCGACATCGCGCATGATTGCCGAGGGCACCGCGGCTGACGGATGGTGCGACAAATACCTCCCGGAGTGACACCATGACAACCGAAGGACCTGGCCCGACCATTACCCCGCGCACTCGCGCCCGCGCGCGGCATATTCTGGATCACTACTATATCGGCCCGGCGCGGGACGCGCGAGTGCTGGAAATCTGGGGTTATACCCCGCGCATGACCTATGCTCCGGGAGAGGAGGTTGTGCTGCATGTCTCGACCACCGCCGAAACCTGGTCATTCGAGGTGGGCCGGGACGGTGCGACCTATGAACCGCTGTTGCGCATCGATGACCTGCCGGGCCGGCACCACGACACGCCGGCCGATTGTTCCGTTACCGGATGCAACTGGCCCGAAAGCACCCGCTTTACCGTACCGGATGACTGGCGCCCCGGCGGCTATCTGATCACGCTGACTGCCGAGCGTGATGGCGACCGGGTCGAGGAGCACCATCTCATCCTGATCCGCCGTGCGCCCCACCTGCCGCGCGCGCGTCATGTGCTGGTCTGCGCCACGGGCACGTGGCTGGCCTATAACTGCTGGGGTGGATCGAACCACTACGAGGGGATCACCGGACCCGAGGGCAACGCGTTCTCTCCTGTCGTTTCCACGCAGCGCCCATGGACACGGGGCTTCTGCAAGCTGCCCCCAGGTGCACCCCGCACCTTGCCGGATCATCCGCCCCGGCATGGCGAGATGACGCGTTATCCTTACATGGAATGGGCCTATGCCTATGGCTATTCCAAGAAATATGCCTCGGCCGGGTGGGCCAGCTATGAACGTCCTTTCGCCCGCTGGGCGGAAAGCGCGGGCTATGATCTGGACTTTTGCACGCAGCACGATCTGGACGCCGACCCCGACCGCCTGAGCGGACATGCCTGTGCGATCTTTGTCGGCCATGACGAATATTGGAGTGCGCGTATGCGCGATGCGGTCGATGGTTACGTCGATGCGGGCGGGCGCGTGGCACGGTTCGCGGGCAATTTCCTGTGGCAGACGCGGATCAGCGACGCGGGTCGCACCCAGACCTGCTATAAATACGTGGCCGAACGCGACCCGATGGCCGAAAGCGCCACTCCCCACCTGACCACCGCCGCGTGGGAAGTGGCCCCGGTGGGCCGCCCCGGTGCGCTGACATTTGGCGTCAACGCCCTGCGCGGGGTCTATGCGGGCCTCGGGCGCTGCGCGGGCAACGGACCGGGCGGGTTCACGATCTATCGCCCCGATCATTGGGCCTTTGACGGCGCGGGGCTGGGATATGGCGATGTGCTGGGCGCCGCCTCGCGTATCTTTGGGTATGAGGTCGACGGGCTGGACTACCGGATGGAGGATGGCTTGCCCTTTCCAACCTGTACCGACGGGGCGGCGCCGGATGTCGCCATCCTTGCCATGGGTCTGGCCACGAATATCGAGGCCGACACCGGGGTGTGGGGCGAAACGCTCTATATCGGCAGCGCCGATGCGGCGTTCAAGGCGATGGCGGTTTATGGCAAGGTCACGCCCGAAACGCTGGACGCCTGCGCGCGGGGCAATGGCATGATCATCCACTGGCAGAAAGGCAAGGGCGAGGTCTTCACCGCCGCGACCTGCGAATGGGTGGCAGGCCTGATCCGGAACGACACGCAGGTGATCGCGATCACCCGCAACGTGCTCGACCGGTTCGGCACATGAGACGTAGGCCCTGTTACAGCATGAAATCAAACCTTGCCGGCAGGTGCGGGTTTCGGAACCGGCGATATGCGGGTCAACCTGCGTGGACCGGTGTCTCTCTCGTGGCGACAGACGCCTTGCGCATCTGACTGCCAGAGAAAAATCGGCGCCCCGGGGCTGGACCCGCCGCCCTGGTCGGTCTCGCGATCGATCAGCTGTTCCGCCGTGTCGCCGGGAGCAGATGTTGCGGCTGGCTCTGGCGCAGCACCTTTCGGCGACAGAGGGTCAAGCCGTGATGCGCTCTCCTTCGGCGCTGAACAACAGCGTGTTGCCCCTATCATAGTCGACCTTGACCTCTGCGCCGGGGTCGATGTCGTATTGGCCAAAGACACGCACGGTGAACCGGTTGTCCCGGCCCAGGTCGATCATCACGTTGGTGTCACCGCCCAGCTTCTCGACATGCATCACCTGGCCCGACAGCGGGCCGGTGTCGCCGATGCGGGCATGTTCGGGTCTGATGCCCAGCGTGGCGCCCACCGGCCCGCCCACCCGGTCAGCGGCCACGAAATTCATGGCCGGCGACCCGATGAACTCGGCGACAAAGCGGTTGGCGGGGTTGTTGTAAAGCGCAAGCGGGCTGCCCACCTGTTCGACCCGGCCATCGCGCAGCACGACGATCTTGTCGGCCAGCGTCATCGCCTCGGTCTGGTCATGGGTGACATAGATCATCGAGGCAGTCAGTTGCCGGTGCAGGTTGGCGATCTCGATCCGGGTGTTCATGCGCAGGGCGGCGTCGAGGTTCGACAGCGGTTCGTCGAACAGGAACAGCTTGGGCTTGCGCACGATGGCGCGGCCGATGGCGACGCGCTGCCGCTGGCCGCCCGACAGCTCGGACGGGCGTCGCGCCAGATAGGCCTCAAGCGACAGCATCCGCGCCGCCTCGGCAATCCTGCGCTCGATCTCGTCCCTGGGATGGCCCGCCTGTTTCAGACCCAGCGCCATGTTGCCGTGCACGGTCAGATGCGGGTAGAGCGCATAGGACTGGAACACCATGGCGATGCCGCGCTTGGCCGGGGGCACCGTGTTGACCACCTGGCCACCGATATCGATGCTGCCCGAGGTCGCTTCCTCCAGCCCCGCAATGACCCGCAGCAGGGTGGACTTGCCACAGCCCGAGGGGCCGACAAAGACGACGAATTCGCTGTCATCGACGGTGAGGTCGATATTCTTGAGGACATCGACCGGGCCGAAGGATTTGCACACGTTGCTCAGGGTCAGGGCGGTCATGTCAGTCCTCTCTCAAATCCACGGGGGCGCCGGTGCGAATGCTGTGATCGGCGGCCAGGCAGATGCGCAGCGATTGCACCGCATCGCTCATATGTCGGGTCAGGTCGATATCCTCGGCGATGGCGCGCAGCATATAGGCCTGTTCGGTATCGCAGAGCTGCTGGTGGCCGGGTTCGCCCGCCAGCTCGATCAGGGTATCATTGCCGGGGCGGTGCACCAGCAACCCGCCCACGCGGGTATGACCATCGACATCGTCCGAGGCGCCCTTGTTGCCGTCGGTGATCGACACCGCGCCATTGGGGCTGATGATATCCTTTACGAAAAAGGCGGTTTCCGACATCATCGGGCCCCAGCCCGCCTCGTACCAGCCGACCGAGCCATCGGCGAACACCACCTGGAACTGGCCGTAATTGTACATGTCGGGCGCGATCTCGTCGCTGAGGCGCAGACCGATGCCGTTGACCCGCACAGGGGGCGCATCGGTGATCTGGCACATCACATCGACATAATGCACACCGCAATCGACGATCGGGCTGGTGGTCTGCATCAGCGCCTTGTGGGTCTCCCATGTGGGGCCGTCCGATTGCTGGTTCAGGTTCAGGCGGAACACATAAGGCCCGCCCAGCGCGCGCGCCTCGGCGATCAGCCGCTGCCAGCTGGGATGGTGACGCAGGATATAGCCCACCACCAGCTTGCGCCCGGTCCTGGTCGCGCAGTCCACCACGCGGCGGGCATCGGCCACGGTGGTGGCCAGCGGCTTTTCAACAAAGACATGCGCGCCCGCCGCCATCGCCGCGCAGGCGAAATCGGCATGGCTGTCGGAATAGGTGGCGATCACCACCAGATCGGGCCGTGTCTGCTCCAGCGCCGCATGGAAATCGGTAAACACCGGATAGGCCTGCAAATCGGGATGGTCGGTCACGCCCGAGCGGTTCACGAGGCCCACGATCTGCGCCTGAGGGTGGTGGTGATGGGCCAGCGCGTGGCTGAGACCCATATTGCCAAGACCGGCGATCAGGACACGGGTCATTTGACGGCTCCACTTGTGATGCCGCGGATCAACTGCCGCGAGAAGATGACATAAAGGACCATGACCGGCAGGATCGCCATGCTGAGCGCCGACAGGACCGCGTTCCAGTCGGTGACGAACTGACCGATGAAGACCTGGCTGCCCAGCGTCAGGGTCTTGGTTTCCTCGGCCGGGGCCAGGATCAGCGGGAACCACAGGTCGTTCCAGATCGGGATCATGTTGAACACCGCCACCGTCGCCATGGCGGGGCGCACCAGCGGCAGCACGAGGCGAAAGAAGATGGTGTATTCGCTCAGCCCGTCGATCCGGCCCGCATTCTTCAGATCATCGCTGACCTGGCGCATGAACTCGCTGAGGATGAACACGGCCAGCGGCAGCCCCTGCGCGGTATAGACCAGGATCAGCGCCCAGAGCGTATTGACCAGCCCGCTGGCCACCATCAACTCCAGAATGGCGACGGTACCGATGCGGATCGGGATCATGATCCCCAGCGCCAGATAGAGGCCCATCAGCGTATTGCCCCGGAACCGGTACTCGCTGAGTGCAAAGGCCGCCATGGCCCCGAACATGAGGACAAAGAACAGCGAGGCCACGGTCACGATCATCGAGTTCTGAAAGTAGAGAAAGAAATCCCCCTGTTTCAGCACCGTCTGATAGCCGATCATCGAGAAACTGTCGGCATCGGGCAGGGCCAGCGGCTCGCGAAAGATCGCCTTGCGGGTCTTGAAGCTGTTGATCAGGATCACGAAAACCGGGAACAGCGCGATGCAGGTATAGAGGATCAGCGCCCCATGCATGGCAAGGGTATTGGCGGGGTTGCGGCGGGCCTTGTTCATCTCTTGCTCCCCTCAGAACTGATAGCGGCGGATCCGGGTCTGGATCGCAAAGAGATAGACACAGACCCCCAGCAGGATGATCGCGAACATCGCGGTGGCAATCGCCGAGCCCATATGCGGATCGCCCAGTTGCAGCTGAAAGCCGAAGAAGGTGCGGTACATGAAGGTGCCCAGGATATCGGTGGCGAAATTCGGTCCCGCCAGCGCACCCTGTGCTGCATAGATCAGGTCGAAGGCGTTGAAATTACCCACAAATGTCAGGATCGAGATGATCCCGATCGAGGGCAGGATCAGCGGCAGCTTGATCTTCCAGAAGGCGGCCATGCCGGTCAACCCCTCGACTTCGGCGGCCTCCAGTATCTCTTCGGGGATCGACAACAGCGCGGCATAGATCAGCATCATCGGGATGCCCACGAACTGCCACACCGAGATCAGCGCCAACGTGGTCAGCGCGTATTCCTCCTTGCCCAGCCAGGGCGCGAACAGCGATTTCAGGCCGATGGCGTCCAGCATGTCGGGGGCGATGCCCCAGATCGGGCTGAGGATCAGTTTCCAGGCAAACCCCACGATGACAAAGCTGAGGATGGTCGGAATGAAGATGGCCGAGCGGTAAAAGGCGGCAAAGCGCAGGCGCGGATGGCTGAGGATCGCGGCCAGCGCGATGCCGATCGGGTTCTGCACCAGCATATGGATGAAGAAGAACCAGAAATTGTTGCCCAGCGCGTTCCAGAACGCCCCCGACCAGTTCGGATCGCCAAACAGGCGGCGGAAATTGTCGAGCCCGACAAACGCCCGCACCTGATCTGCCTCGCTGTAAAGAGCGAGCCGCAAGGTATTGAAAAGGGGGAAGATCATGATCGCGGTGTAGACCAGCACAGCAGGTGCAAGAAAGACCACGACATGCCATTTGATCCGGCTCGCGCCCATGGTATGCCTCATCCGGTCAGGGCCGGCCCCGTCAGGCGGAACCGGCCGATTTCAGGTTACTTCTGCGGGTCGTACCAGCTGGCCAGACCGTCCTGCAGCCGCTTGCCCGCATCCTCGGGGCTTTCGGCGCCCTTGATCACCTGTACCGAGGCGTTCCAGGTCTCGTTTTCCAGGTTCGGTGTCCCGCGCGACAGGATCTGATAGGTCGAGCGGATGGTCGAGCCGCATTCGCCGCGCCAGCTGACGAATTCCTGCGCCAGCGGGTCCTGCATCGGCACATCGAAACTCGACAGCGAGAAGAAGCCGGGCAGGGCGTTGGCATAGATATTGGCGAACTCTTCCGAGCCGACCCAGTCAAGGAAGGTTCGCGCGGCCTCGGCATTGGGCGAGGCGGCGTTCAGGCCGATGGCGATATCGGTATGGTCCGAGATATAGCATTTGTCGCCCGCGTTCTGTACCGGCGGCTTGAAGGCGCCCATCTCGAAATCGGCCTGTGCGTTGAAGCCGGTGATCTCCCAGCTGCCGGCGGGATAGATCGCGGCGCGGCCCAGGGTGAACAGGTTCTGGCTGTCGGGATAGGTCTGCGCCTCGTACCCGTCGCCCAGATAGCCGCCCCATTTGGCCAGCGCGCGATAGGGCGCGACCCAGGCCTCGTCGGTCAGCTTCTGTTCGCCGTTGATCAGCGCCAGGCGGCCTTCCTCGCCCTTCCAGTAGTTCGGGCCGATATTGTTGTACCCCATGGTGGCGGCTTCCCACTGGTCGTTGGTGCCCATCGCCATCGGGATATAGCTGCCGTCCGCCTTGATCTTCTCCAGCACGTCAAAGAACTCGGCCTCGGTCTCGGGCACGTTCAGCCCCAGCTCGGCAAAGGCGTCCTTGTTGTAGATAAAGCCATGGATGACCGAAGCCATCGGCACGCAGAAGGTGGCGGCGCCATCATCGGTCTGCCAGGCGGATTTCGCCACATCCGAGAAATTGGCCATGCCGCCGAGATCGCTCAGATCGGCCAGGTGGCCGTTCTGGTAAAGGCCCAGCGAGGTGTCGAAGGGGCGGCAGGTGATCAGGTCACCGGCCGAACCCGCATCGAGCTTGGCGTTCAGCACGGCATTGTATTCCGCCGGGGCCGAGGGGGTGAACTTGACCTTGATGTCGGGGTGCTTGGCCTCGAAGGCGGGAATGATCTTGTCCTGCCACAGGGTCAGGTCGTCGTTGCGCCAGCTTTCGATGGTCAGGGTCGTTTCCGCCCAGGCCGCACCGCCAAGTGCGGTCGATGCCAAAAGAACGGTGCTCAATACTCTGGTTTTCATGTGTTTTCTCTCCCTTGGTTTGTGCTTTTTTCGAGTTCCGCCAATGCCGGGCGCAAATGACCTCCGGCCCGATTCAGCAACGCGCTTGCCTGTTCCCGTGTAACGGCACCGGCGGCGATCAATACCGCTTCCTTGACGTGACCGCCGGCCAGGTCGAGCGCCTGCCGGGGCGCGGCGCCGGGAACGATCCGTTCAACGATGCCCAATGCGCGCTGGCGCAATTTTTCATTGTCGGCGATCAGGTTGACCATCATGCCGTCGTGCACATGGCCCAACCGCATCGCCATCAGCGTCGAGATCATGTTCAGAACCGCCTTTTGCGCCGTTGCCGCGCCCAGCCGGGTCGATCCGGCGATCACTTCGGGTGGCGTGGGCAGATGGATGGCGCAATCGGCCTGCGCCAGAATGGGCGTGTCGGCATTGTTGGCTATCGCCACGATCCGCGCGCCGGATGCGGCTGCGATACGGGTGAAAGCGATGGGATAAGGTGTTGTTCCACTTGCGGAAAGCGCGATCACAACGTCGCCGTTTTTGACCCCGTGCGCAGCCTTTTCGGCCGCGTGCACATCGTCCTCGGTATGGCCGGGCATGGCGGCCGTCACGGGGACGCCACCGGCCATGTGGATATGGATGCGCTCGGGCGCGATGCCGAATGTGCCGGGCAACTCAACGCCATCTGCCAGCCCCATCAGCGCCGACGAACCGGCTGCTGCATAGTGGATGTCGCCGCCGGTTTGCAGGGCCTGCGCAACCAGTGCTGCTGCCGCGTCGATCTGCGGCAGACAGGTTTGGATGGCGCCGAGCGCGCTCTGCTGGCCGTGAAGTAGCAGGGCGAGAATCTCGGGGCCGGGGCGGGTGTCCAATCCCCGTGCCTCGTCTCGCAATGTCTCGGTCTGCGGCAGCATATGATTCCCCTGTGGTTGGTATATCTAATACCTATTTAATACCTTTTGTCTACCTCCTTCCAGTTTCAGGCCGTATTTCTACCGTAATCAAGCGAAATTCATGCAAAGCATCGTACAAAGGTCTTTATTGGCATTAAAAGGTATTATAAAGGTATTGCATGCATGAGTCTGGCTTTCCATATCTGATTGCGGTCGATGGCGGGGGAACCTCCTGCCGGTTTGCCTTGCAGGCGGGCGCCATTCGGCACGAACTGCGCCTGGGCAGCGCCAATGTGTTTTCCAATCGTACCGGGGCCTTGGCCACCTTGAGCGAGGGGTTGGCGCGGCTTGTGGTTCAGGCGGGTCTGCCGACCGATAGCCTGGTCGACATTCCAGTCTTTGCAGGACTTGCCGGCGTGATCGATAACACTGCGGCCCAAGAGGTCGCCGCCGCCCTGCCGTTGCGCCATGTCGAAGTGGCCGATGACCGCTTGCCTGCCGTGGTGGGCGCGCTGGGGGAGCGGACCGGTTGCCTGATCGGCGTCGGGACCGGCTCTTTTCTGGGGCGTCAGGATGCCGATGGCATCCGCCTGATCGGCGGCTATGGCTGGTCGCTGGGTGACGAGGCCTCGGGCTGCTGGCTGGGCATGGCGCTGTTGCGCCGCTGCCTGTGGGCGCAGGACGGTCTGGAGGCGGCCACGCCGCTGGTCGCGACCCTGGGCGCCCGGATCGGAGCGGGCAGCAATGCCATCGTGCGGTTTTCGGCCGAGGCCGGGCCTGCCGATTACGCGGCGCTGGCACCCATGGTGGTCGAGGCCGCCGAGGCGAGCGATCCGCTGGGGCAGGCGCTGATGCGGGCAGGGGCCGACTATCTGTCCCGCGGCCTGCACGCGCTTGGCTGGCAGCCGGGCGAGGCGATCTGCGCTCTTGGCGGCCTGGCCGGGCGCTATACACCATTCCTGCCTGCGGACATGTCCGCTGCGTTCACCCCCGCGCGGGGAACGGCGCTGGATGGCGGGCTGGAACTGGCCCGCCGGCTGGCGGAACGCAGCGCGAGGGGAGCGGCATGAACAGCGATACCGTGGAAACCATCGAGACCTATCTGCGCCCCGGTGCGTGGGTCGAGGACGCGGCGGGGCCGCTCTATGTGCGGCTGCGCAAGCGGATCGAGCAGAGCATCGACAGCGGTTTGCTGGCGAAGAGCGCGCCCTTGCCGGGCGAGCGCGAGATTGCCAGCCTGACCGGCCTGTCGCGTGTTACCGTGCGCCGGGCGATGCAAGAGCTGGTCGATCGCGGCATCATCGTTCAGCGCCAGGGTTCGGGCAGTTTCGTGGCCGATGCCGCGCCCAGGGTCGAGCAATCATTGTCGCACCTGACCTCGTTCACCGAGGATATGGAGCGGCGGGGTCTGAACGTCACCAGCGAATGGCTGACGCGGGGCGTGTTCATTCCCTCCCCCGAAGAGGTGATGGCGCTGGCGCTCAGCTCGGGTGAGGAGGTCGCGCGCGTCGCCCGTCTGCGCCGGGCCGACGGGCGTCCCATGGCGATCGAACGGGCCTCGCTGCCGACCGATATCCTGCCGGATCCGCAGGTCGTCTCCTCGTCGCTCTATGCGGTGCTTGAACGTGACGGCAACCGCCCGGTGCGGGCGCTGCAACGGATCTCGGCGGTCAATCTGGGAGCAGAGGACGCAGCGCTGCTGGGGGTGGAACCCGGTACGGCGGGGCTTCGCATCATCCGCACCTCGTACCTGCCGAACCGGCGGGTCATCGAATTCACCCGATCCCTCTACCGCGCGGATGCCTATGATTTCGTGGCCGAGCTGCGCCTGGGCAACAGTTAGGATAGACAGATGAACCAGCCCGTCACGCGCATGCGGCGCGAGATCGACGAAATCCCGCAAGCCGTTCAACGGCTGCTCGACGAAGGGGCCCCGGATGTGGCCCGCGTGGCGGCGGCGGTGCGCATGCGCGATCCCGCCTTTGTGGCCACGGTGGCACGCGGGTCGTCCGACCATGTCTGCACCTACCTGTCTTATGCTGCCGAGCTGTTGTTGGGCCTGCCGGTGGCCTCGGTCGGGCCGTCGGTGGCCTCGGTCTATGACGCACGGCTGCGGCTGGACCGGGCGTTGTGTCTGGCAGTGTCGCAATCGGGCAAAAGCCCGGATATCGTCGCCATGACCCGCAATGCCGGGCGCGACGGCGCACTGTGCGTGGCGCTGACGAATGATGTTTCCTCGCCCCTTGCGGGGGTCAGCGCCCATGCGATCGACATCCATGCCGGACCAGAGCTGAGCGTGGCGGCGACCAAGACCTTTGTCACCTCGGCGGTGGCCGGGCTGATGCTGCTGGCCGACTGGGCCGAGGATGAGGGGCTGCGCGCCGCACTTGGCAACCTGCCTGAAACACTGGCGGCGGCCAGCCGCATCGACTGGCCTGAGATGCGCGCGGCCATCGGCGCGCGGCCCTCGCTCTTTACACTGGGGCGGGGCACCGCGCTGGCGGTCTCGAACGAGGCCGCGCTGAAGTTCAAGGAGACCTGCCAATTGCATGCCGAGAGCTATTCCTCGGCCGAGGTGCTGCACGGGCCGGTCTCGATCGTCGAGGAGGGGTTCCCGGTGCTGGGCTTTGCCGCGGCAGATGCCGCCGAGGCGCCGCTGGCCGAGATCGCCGACCAGATCGCGGCCAAGGGCGCCACCGTGTTTGTCACCACCGGGCGGGTCAGCCGCGCCCATGCGCTGGACCATGTGCGCAGCGGCCACCCGCTGACCGATCCGCTGAGCCTGATCGTATCCTTCTATGCCATGGTCGAGGCCTTTGCCGCCGAGCGTGGCATCGACCCGGACGCGCCGCGCCATCTCAACAAGGTGACGGAGACGGTATGACCCTTGCCCTGTCCGGAGCCCGAATCCTGACGCCCGAAGGCGTTGTCGAGGGGCAAGCGCTGCTGGTCGAGGCGGGCCGGATCCTGCGGATCGCATCCGAAGGAGAGACCCCCGCCGGGGCACGGCATCTGCGACTCGAAGGGGGGTGGCTGGTCCCCGGTTTCGTCGATCTACAGGTCAATGGCGGCGGGGGCGTAATGCTGAACAACGCGCCCTCTGTCGACACTCTGCGCCGGATGTCCGAGGCGCATGGCCGGATCGGGGCGACCACCATCCTGCCGACGCTGATCACCGATGCTCCGGGCGTGGTGACCGCCGCCATCGCGGCGGTCGAGGCGGCAGTGGCCGGTGGCGTGCCGGGGATCGCGGGCCTGCATCTGGAAGGGCCGCACCTGGCCCTCTCGCGCAAGGGTGCCCATGACCCGGCGCTGATCCGTGTGATGGAGGAGGAAGATCTGGCGCTGCTGCTGGAGGCGGCGCGGCGGCTGCCTCTGCTCAAGGTCACGCTGGCGACCGAGAGCGTGACGCCAGAGCAGATCCGCGCGTTGACCGCGGCCGGGGTGCTGGTGTCGCTGGGTCATACCGATGCGCGTTTCGAGGACTGCCGCGCAGCGGCAGATGCGGGGGCGGCCTGTGTCACCCATCTGTTCAATGCACAAAGCCAGATGGGCAATCGTGAACCGGGCGTGGTGGGCGCGGCACTGGCGCTGGGGGCGCTGTCGGCGGGGATTATCGCCGATGGCATCCACGTGCATCCCGCCTCGCTGGGCAATGCGATCCGGGCCAAGGCCGGTCCGGGACGGGTGTTTCTGGTCAGTGATTCCATGGCGACGGCGGGATCCGATATCGATGCGTTCACGCTCAACGGGCGCGAGATCCGGCGCAGCGGCGACCGGCTGACACTTGCCGATGGGACCCTTGCCGGGGCGCATCTTGAGCTGGCGCAGGCGATACGCAACGTAATGGCCATGGCAGGGCTGGATGTGGCCGCGGCGGTCGGCGTGGCCACGCGTTCGCCTGCCGATCTGATCGGGCGTGCGGACCTGGGGCGGCTTGCGCCCGGCGCGCGGGCTGATCTGGTGCATCTGGACGATCAATTGGCGCTGCGCCGGGTGTGGCGGGACGGTCTGGAGATCGGCTGAGACAATTCGTGGAACAGGGCGCTCCCGCCCGTCGTTGGGGTTTTCTGGCGAAAACCCCGCCGCCCGTTGGGCCGGGCGCCGTGCTGCGCACGGCGCGGGGGCTCTGCCCCCGAGAGACAAAATTCGACGAATTTTGTCTCCTCCCCCGGAGTATTTCAGGCGAAATGAAATACGTGTCAGGCCGGGTGCAGTGAGACCGGCAGGCCGTTGAACGCGGCATTGCCGCTGAGCGGGTCGGTGCGGCGGTCGTCGGTCAGGTCGTTGATCGAAACGGTCCGGTTTTGCGTTGCTGCCGAAAAGTGGCCACCTTGCTGGCCCCAGCCCTGAGGGATGGAGACGACGCCCGGCGCCATGGCCTCGGTCACTTCGACAGGCAGGGTGACCGTGCCGGCCGCGCTGGTGACGCGGGCCTGCGCGCCGTCGGCAAGGCCGAGGCGGGAAGCATCAATCGGGTTCACCTCGACCGTGCAGCGGTTGCGGCCCTTGACCAGGCGCGGGCTGTTCTGGGTCCAGCTGTTGTGGCTGCGTGCCTGTCTCCGGCCGATCAGGGTGAAGGGGTGGCTGGGGTTGAGGCCGTCGCCGCTGGCCAGAAGTCGGGGCAGGTCGTCCAGAAACGCCTCGGGCGCCAGGTCTAGACGTCCCTCCGGAGTCTCCAGCCGGTCGGTCAGGTTCGGCTTCAACGGACCCAGATCGCGCGGGCGGCCTGTCTGTTGCAGCGTTTCGAGCGAGACATTGTCGCCATGGAACCCCTGCGCCAGCAGCATCGCGAGCACCTGATCGGGCGCCGGGCCGATCTGGTTGGCGCCGGTCAGCTTTGCGGTTAGTCGGGCAATGACCTCCCATTCGGGCGGATTGCCTTGCGGCGGCGCAAAGATCGGGGTCGCATAGCCCACCGTGTTGCGCACCGCAAACGTGTGGAACACCATATCATAGACCGTCTCTTCGAGCGCCACGGTACCGGGCAGGATCAGGTCGGCGTGCCTGGTGGTGTCATTCACATGAATGTCGAGCGACATCATGAAATCAAGCCCCTGAAGCGCGCGTTCGATGCGCCGCCCATTGGGCGCGGTCAGCACCGGATTGCCCGCCACGGTCACCAGCGCGCGGATCTGGCCGGGGCCGGGGGTTTCGATCTCTTCGGCCAGCACCGAGACCGGAAATTCGCCATTGTAGAGCGGCTGGTCCGACACCCGCGAGCGCCGCTCGGGATAGCGGCGCGCCTTGCCCTTGCGCGAGGTCATGCCGACATAGTCCACCGCCGGGGTGGTGAACATGGCGCCGCCTTCGCGGTCGAAATTGCCGGTCACGATGTTGAGCGCGTTGGTGGCCCATTGGCAGAGCGTGCCAAAGCTTTGCGTCGAGGCGCCCATGCGGGCGTAACAGGCGGCGCGGGGGGCGGCGGCGAAATCGCGGGCCAGCTGGCGGATGGTGTCGGCACCGATCCCGGTGGCCTGGGCGGCGCGTTCGGGGGTGAAAGGGGCGACAGCGGCGCTCAGCCGGTCCAGCCCATCCGTCAGTGGTTCCAGGTGGCGCAGGCGGGCAGGGCCGTCCGACAGGATCACATGCAGCATCGCCATCAGCAGCCAGGCGTCGCTTTCGGGGCGGATGAAGTGATGCTCGCCCGCGCGCTCGGCGGTCTCGGTCCGGCGCGGGTCGATCACGACGACCCGGCCACCGCGGGCCTTGATCGCGTCGATGCGGCGGCCATAGCCCGGTGCTGTCATCATCGAACCGTTCGATACCACCGGGTTGCCGCCGATGATCAGCAGGAAATCGGTGCGGTCGATATCGGGGATCGGCATCAGCATCGGATGGCCCAGCATGTGGATCGAAGCGACGTGATGGGGGATCTGATCGGCTGTGGCCGAGCTGTAGCGGTTGGTCGTGCCGATCGCCTTGACCAGTGCCGGCAGGTTCAGAAGGTTGCCGAATTTATGCGCGTTGGGATTGCCGAGATAGACGCCCACCGCGTCGCGGTCATGGGCGGCCTGCACGGCGCGGATACGCTCGGCGGCATGGTCAAACGCCGCCTCCCAGCTGATTTCCTCGAAATCGCTGCCGCGTTTCAGCAAGGGTTTGGTCACCCGGTCGGGATCGGTGCGGAAATCCTGCAAGGCGACCGCCTTGGGGCAGATATGGCCATGCGACAGCGGATCCTCGGGATCGGGACGGATCGACAGAACGTCGTTGTCGTCATGTGTGATGATCAGGCCGCACATGGCCTCGCATATGTTGCAGCTGCGATGCTGGACACGCGGCTGGGTATGAGGGGCGGACATGCGGCGCTTCCTTGCTGGGGGCTGGACGGAAAACGGGCGCCCGAAACCTTCGGACGCCCGCGATTTTCAGGTCTTATTCCTCGTGGACCTTGGCCCAGCCGCCATTCTCGACCTTGAGAACATAGACCGAGTCCGCGCCCTGGTGATCGTCGGGGCCATAGTTGATATGGTTGCCGACCAAATCGTCCTGATAATCAAGCGTTTCCATCGCGGCGATGAAGCTTTCATGGGTCAGATCGGGGCCAGCGGCCTCGAGCGCCATGACCATCTGCTGGGCTGCGGCATAGCCGAGCATGGCAAAGCCTTGCGGGTCTTCACCGGTTGCGGCCTTGTATTCCTCGATAAAGGCTTTCGGGGCGGGCTCGTCTGCGCGCGCCCACAGGTCCTGCCAGCTGGCTGCGGCATAGAACCCTTCGGTCACGCCGCCCGGAACCTGTGCCACCACGGTCAGGAAGCTGGCCGAGGTCCCCATGAATTGCATGTCGGACAGGCCCATCTTCTTGGCGGTGCCGACCACGGTGATCGCCTGACGCACACCCAACGCGATGGTCACCACGTCGCAGCCCGCTTCCTTGAGCTTGGAGAGCGAGCCCACGAAATCGGTTTCATCCGGTTTGTGGGTGGTTTCGGCGACAAAGGTCAGCCCTGCTTCTTCGGTACCGGCCTTGGTGCCTTCGAGGATCTCCTTGCCGAAATCGGTGGGCAGATACATCGAGCAGATATTCTTGGCGCCATGCGCAGCGGCCAGATATTTCACGCCGACGCGGCTCTGGTCGAAATAGCTCGAGAACGAGGTGAACTTGTTGCCCACGGGCTCTTGCAGCATCTGACGCGCGGCCGAGAGCGGGGCCAGATTCGGGATGCCCTTGGGATCGAGCAGCTTGAAGCCCGCGATGTTCATCGGCGTACCGAGGTTCTGCATCATCGCGAATACCTTGTCGCGGTTCAGCAGCTTGTTGAAGCCCTGCATCGCGCGCGGCATCTGATAGCCGTGGTCCTCGACCACATAACGGATCTGGCGGCCATGCACGCCGCCGGCGGCGTTGATCTTGTCGAAATAGACATTGGCGCCCTTGGTGGCGGGCACGCCCACGGCGGCGAAGATGCCGCTCAGGTCGTTGACCGCGCCGATGACGATTTCGTCATCGGTCACACCCTGGGTTTCGGCGCTGGCCAGCCCCGCCGCCGCAGTCAGCGCGGTGGCCGCCAGCAGACCCTTGATCATGTTCTTCATCATATTCCTCCCTTTGGATGGCCCTGTTGTTATTTGTACATATCTTCGATGAGATGTGCGTGTTTCTTTTCGACAAAACTGCGTTTCAGTTTCATCGTCGCGGTCAGCTCGTCGTCTTCGGCGGTCAGCAACACGTCGATCAGGCGGAAATCCTTGATCTGCTCGACCCGCGCGAATTCCTTGTTCACCTGTGCGACCTCGGCTGCGATCAGGTCGCGGACTTCCTGTGCGGCGCAGAGCGAGGCAAAGTTCGAAAACGGCACCTTGCGATCCTGCGCGAATTTCTCGACGTTTTCCTGGTCGATCATGATCAGGCAGGTCAGGAACTTGCGCTTGTCGCCGACGATCACCGCGTCCGAGATGTAATGGCTGAATTTCAGCCGGCTCTCGATTTCGGCGGGGGTGATGTTCTTGCCCCCGGCGGTGATGATAATGTCCTTGAGCCGCCCGGTGATGGTGACATAGCCATCACTGTCCATCCGCCCGATATCGCCGGTGCGCAGCCAGCCGTCGTCGGTAAAGCTTTCGGCGGTTTTTTCGTTGTTGCGCCAGTAGCCCTTGAAGATGTTGAGGCCCTTGACCTGGATCTCGCCGCCCTCTGCTATGCGCACCTCGATGCCGGGAACCACCTTGCCGATGGTGCCGATCCGGTTTTCCTCGGGCGTGTTGATGGTGGCGATCCCGGCGGTTTCGGTCATGCCGTAGCCTTCGACCAGCGGCACGCCGATGGCCCAGTACCATTTCAGCAGCTCGGGCGAGATCGGCGCCGCCCCGGTGCCGCCCCGGCGCATCTTGTCCATGCCCAGCATGCGGCGCAGGTTGCGCAGTACCAGCCTGTCCCAGAGCCAGAAATTTGCGGCCACACCGGCGGGAACCGGTTTGTTTTCAATCAGGTATTGCGCGCGCTTCATTCCCGCCCGCAGCGCCATGCCAAAGGCCGCGCGCCCGCTGGGCGTGGCCTCTTGCGCCAGGATCAGCACCTGGGAATAGATCTTCTCCCAGACCCGCGGTACCGCGGTGAAGGTCGCGGGCGAGACCTCTTGCAGGTTGGCAAACACCGTCTCCGGGCTTTCGGCGAAATTCACCGTGCATTTGGAGGCGAGCGGGAAATAGATCGACACATCGCGTTCCAGGATATGGCAGAGCGGCAGAAAACACAGCTGCTCGTCAGTCTCCTCGGTCGGCAACCTGTGGGCGCCCGCCTCGATTCCGGCCATGATGTTCTCGTGCGTCAGCATCGCGCCCTTGGGCATGCCGGTGGTGCCCGAGGTATAGATCAGCAGCGCCACATCCTCGGGCCGGGTCAGGGCGATCTCGGCCTCGAAGGCGCCCGGCTCTTCCTTTTCCGCCTCGCGGCCGATCTCGTAGAGCTTGTCGATCATCAGACAGCGGGGATGGTTCAGGTCATGCAGGCCCTCATCTTCGAGGATGATGACGTTGAGCAGGCCGGGAACCTCGCCCTCGATCTGTAGATACTTGTCCAGCTGTTCCTCGTTCTCGGCGATCAGGAACCGGCTGTCGCTGTCGTTGATCAGGTATTTCAGCTGGCTGGCCGAGTCGGTCGTATAGACCCCCGAGGCGATGCCGCCGACGGCCTGAATGCCCATGTCGAACCAGGCCCATTCCTTGCGGTCCTCGCTGAGGATCGAGACGACCTCGCCGCGTTTCAGCCCCAGCTTGCGCAAGGCAAGGCCGATCCATTTGGCATGCTGCCAGTAATCGGCCCAGGAATAGGATTTCCAGATGCCGAAATCCTTTTCCCGATGCGCGGTTCGGGTGCCCAGCTCGGCACAGCGTTTCTGGAACAGGGCCGAGATCGTGGTGGTACCGTCCACCAGCACCGGGCGCTGGCCCGGCGTGGCGTTGAACGTGACCCCGTTGATCACGGTCTGGGCGGGCAGGGTGCGTGTATCCATCTTGTCCACCTCTTTCGTTAGCGCCAGGTTTTCTTGCGTTTCCAGCGGCGGTTCTCCCGCGCGCCTTCCTCTTGCACACCCAGATAGAAGTTCTGGATGTCCTCGGAGGCCATCAGCGACTGCGCCGAGCCGTCCATGACGATGCGCCCGACCTCCATCACATAGCCATGATCGGCCAGCTCCAGCGCCGCGCTGGCATTCTGTTCCACCAGCATCATGGTCATGTTCTGCTCTTCGTTGAGCCGTTTGAGGATGGCAAAGATCTCTTGCACCAGCAGGGGCGACAGGCCCAGGCTGGGTTCGTCCAGCAACATGATGCGCGGGTTGGCCATCAGGCCCCGGCCAATGGCCAGCATCTGCTGTTGCCCGCCCGACAGGGTGCCCGCCTCCTGGTTGCGGCGCTCTTTCAGGATCGGGAAATAGCTGAACACCAGTTCCCGGTCGCGTTCGATCTGTGCCTTGTCGGTGGCCGTATACGCGCCCAGGCTCAGGTTCTCGTCCACGGTCAGCAGCGGAAACACCTCGCGCCCCTCGGGCACATGCACGATGCCTTTCTGGACCACCTTGTGCGGTTCCGACCCCTGGATTTCCTCGCCGTCAAAGGTGATGGTGCCTTTTTCGGGATCCATCACGCCCGAGATGGTCTTCATCAGCGTGGTCTTGCCCGCGCCGTTGGCCCCCAGGATCGACACGATCTGGCCTGGCCGCACCTCGAGCGAGACGCCACGGATGGCCATGATCGGGCCGTAAAAGCTTTCGATATTGCGGATTTTCAGAATGGGCTCGGTCATGCGGCCTTCCCCAGATAGGCTTCGATCACGGCGGGGTCGGATTGCACCTGCGCCGGTGTGCCCAGCGCCAGTTTTGCCCCGTCGGCCATGGCCAGCACCCGGTCGCTCACGCCCGAGACCAGCCCCATGTCATGTTCCACCATCAGCACGGTAATCCCCATCTGGCGGCGGATGTCGTCGATCCACCAGCGCATGTCGTTGGTCTCCTCGACCGACAGGCCCGAGGCCGGTTCGTCCAGCAGCAACAGCTTGGGATCGGTGGCCAGCGCGCGGGCCACCTCGACCACCTTGCGCACGCCATAGGGCAGGCCGGCGATATACTTGTCGCGATAGGCCTGGAGATCGAGGAAATCGATGATCTCCTCTACCTTCTCGCGGTTCTCCATCTCTTGTCGCCGCGCCGAGGAGGTGAACAGGATCTCCGAGAACAGGTTGGTGCGGCGATGCCGGTGGCGGCCCACCAGCAGGTTCTGCAACACGGTGGCATGCTCGAACAGTTCGATGTTCTGAAAGGTGCGCGCCACCCCATAGGCGGCCACGCCCGAGGGCTTGACCTCCAACAGGTTGTGACCGTCGAACCGGATCTGGCCCGCATAAGGGTCGTAAAAGCGCGAGATCAGGTTGAACACCGTCGACTTGCCCGCCCCGTTGGGGCCGACGATGGCAAAGACCTCGCCCTCTTCGACGGAGAAGGACAGGTTGTCCACCGCCGTCAGCCCGCCGAATTTCAGGGTGACGTTTTCCAGCTCCAACAGGCTCATCTCAGGCGCTCCGTCTTCAGATAGGATTTCTGCCGCTTGAACATGTCCTTGCGGTAGAATGGGAACAGCTCGAAGAAGGTGCGGATCTTGAGCCAGCGGCCATAGATGCCCATCGGTTCGAGCAGGATGAAGGCGATCAGGATCATGCCGAAGATCCCGAATTCCAGCCCCGGAATGGCCACGGTGCTGCCGCCAAAGACGGCGCCCACGTATTCCTTGGCGATCGACAGGAACTGCGGCAGGAACCCGATCACGATGGCGCCGAAAAAGGCGCCGTGGATCGAGCCCAGCCCGCCGATCACGATCATCATCAACAGCTCGATCGAGATCACGACGCTGAAGGTCTCGTTATTGAAGGCGCCGGCGAACAGGCCCATGAAAGCGCCCGCCCAACCGGTGACCATGCACGAGAGGCCAAACGAGATGGTCTTGGTCCGCGCGATGTCGACACCCATCGCCTGGGCCGACACTTCGCTGTCACGCACCGCGATGAAGCTGCGCCCCAGCGGCGAGCGGAGCAGGTTGATATAGCCCAGCGTCACGATCACGGTGACTGCCAGCACCAGCCAATAGAACAGGATCGGCGTGCCCCAGCGGTCGATGGTCAGGCCAAAGAGGTCGATCCCGGCGATGTATTTGCCGCCGACGCCGCCGGTCCAGGGTTCGGTCAGCACGATGATGTCGTCGACAAGGATCGACAGAGCCAGCGTGAAGATGGCGAGATAGATGCCGTGCAGGCGCAGGGCAGGGATCGCCACCGTGGCACCGATCAGCCCGGTGATCACCCCGGCCAGCGGAAAGGCGATGATAAAAGGCACGCCCGCTTCGAGCAGGATCACATTGGCATAACAGCCAAAGGCCAGAAAGGCCGCGTGGCCAAGACTGGCCTGACCGGTATGGCCGGTCAGCACCATCAGCCCCATGCCCGCGATGGCCCAGATCAGCACATTGGTCAGCTCGCCCAGATAGAACGTGTCCAGCAGCCAGGGTGCGGCGATCACGATCGCCAGCAGGATCATGTAGAGGCTCAGCTGATAGCCGTCCTTCCAGGGGCGGATATCCTGCATGTAGTCGGTTTTGAAAACGATGCGCATGATCTCAGACCTTCTTCACGCGGACCTGGCTGAACAGGCCGTGGGGACGGAAGACCAGCACCGCCACAAGCAGCGCATAAGGCGCGATCTGGCTGTAACCGGCGGCGATATAGCGGCTGGCAAAGGGTTCGATGACACCGACGATCAGACCGCCCGCAAGCGCGCCGGGCAGGCTGCCGAACCCGCCGATCACGGCGGCGGCAAAGGCCTTGATACCCAACAGGCCGGTCGAGGGATCGACCGAGCCCTTGGCGGCAAAGAGGATGCCCGCCACCGCGGCCACAGCACCGGCCAGCGCCCAGATAAAGCCCTGCACCCGCTTGACCGGGATGCCCATGTAATAGGCGGCCAGCTGGTTCTGCGACGCGCCCTGCATCGCCAGGCCCAGCTTGGTACGGCTGAAGAACAGGTAGAGCGACCCGGTCAGCGCCAGGGTGACGATGATCACCGCCACATCCTCAAGCCCCAGGACCAGCCCGCCAAATGACAGCTCCTTGCCCGCCAGCGGGTTTTGCAGCGTCTGCGGCTCGTGGCCCCAGATCAGACCGGCGACGAAACGGATGACGAAACCCAGCGCGATGGTCAGGATCACCACCGCCGTCTGGCTTTCGCCGAACATCCGCCGGATCACCAGCCGGTCGAGCAGATAGCCCAGCCCCGCCATGATCCCCAGCGAGATCGGCACCGCCATCCAGAACGGCAGGCCCATATACTCTGCATTGGTCAGCCCGATGGTGACAAAGGCGCCCAGCATCATGAAATCGCCCTGTGCGAAATTCACCGCCTCGGTCGCCTTGTAGATCAGAACGAAGCCAAGCGCGATCAGGCCGTAGACGCAGCCATTCGCCAGCCCGCTGATCAGCAGCTGTACGTTGTCCAAATTTTCCTCCCTGCGCCGGTTTTCCGGCGTCCTTTCCTGTGCCCCGGACCGAGCATCGGACCGGGGCTTGGCCCTCACTATGGCGTGATCATCACCTTTCCGTCAGTCTTTTTCAGAGCGTTGGCCAATCCTGACACAACGTCACGAAGCGGAAGGTGTCCCGACACATCGGTTTTCCAGCGCCCGTCGGCAAAACGCGCCTGCACCTCGGCCACCACGCGCGCCTGATCGGCGGGCGGGGTGGTCATCATCCACTGGGTGAGCCAGAAGCCCTCGATTCGCTTGTTCATGAAGATCAGCTGACCCATCTGGGTCAGTACCGGCAATTCGGCATCGAGCTTGCCATACGACACCCAGCGCGCGCCGTTCGGCATGGCGGTAAAGATGCGTTCCGAGGTCTGGTCCGACACCGCGTCCAGGAACACGCGCGGTTTCAGTGCGCGGCTGATGGCGGTGAATTTCTGAACCAGTTCGGGATCGGACGTCACCAGAACCTCGACCGCGCCCAATGCCTTGAGCGGCTCCACCGCCTCGGCCCGGCGCACCAGCGCGATGGGTTTCAGACCCAGATCGCGCCCCAGCGACACCATCAGCTTGCCCAGCTGGCTGGTGGCCGCCGAGACCACGAACGCCTCGCCCTCGGAGCGCGCGATATCGACCATGGCCATCGCCGTCAGCGGGTTGACGATCTGCGCCGATCCGTCCTCGTCACTGATATCGGGGCGCAGTGGAATACACATCTGCGCCTTGGTCAGCACATATTCGGCCCAGGCACCCGAACTGGCGGCGACAAAGGCGACGCGCTGGCCCACCAGCCCCTCGGCGCCCTTGCCCGCCGCGACCACGTCGCCGCAACCTTCAAAGCCCGCCGGCGCGCCCTTGACGCGCGGCTGGCCGTATTCGCCCTTGATGAAATGCAGGTCCGAGGGATTGACCGAGGCCATGCGCATCCGGATCAGCGCCTCGCCGGGGCCGGGTTGCGGCACCGCGATCTCACCCGGCTCCAGCCAGTCGGCGGCGTCCGCGATGGCCGGGCCGGTGGCCTTGCCGGAATACCCGTCGCCGGTCTGCAAAACGGCGAACATGGTGGTGGGGATATCTGTCATTGTCGTCCTCGATCGGGGTCAGGAGGGATGGGCCCGCAGGCCCTGCATTGCGAAGCGCACGATCTCTTCGGCGATGGCTTCGTATTTCTGTGGCGTATCGCCGGGGCGGGGGCGGAACCAGGCGACCGGCCCGTTCAGCGCGCTCATGAAGGTCTGTACGGTGATCGCCGGGTCGGGGCCGGCGCGCAGACTGCCCTCGGCCAGACCCTTGGCCAGCAATTCGCGGAACCGCGCCTCATAGGCATCGCGGCGCGCGATATGCTGGGACAGCGATTCCTTCTGGAACTCGGTCGTGGTGGTATAGCGGCGCATCAGCAGCCCGTCCTTGAGCACCAGCATGAAGGAATGGTGAAACAGCATCGCGCGCACATGGCCGCGTGCCATCGCTTCGAGCCGGTCGAGCACCGGCAGATCGGCCTGATAGCCGGGGTCGGTGGCCTGGAACACGATATCCATGCCCCGGTCGCGCACCGCGTTGAACAGGTCCATCTTGGACGGGAAATAGTGATAGACCCGCCCCTTGGTCGCGCCCAGGTGCCGCGCCACCGTGTCAATCGAGGTGGCGTCGAAACCACGGCTCTGGAAACATTCGGCGGCGGCGTCGAGCAACTCCTCGTAGCGCTCGCTGCGGCTGGGGCTGTTGGTGGTGGTATCGCTCACGGGGCTTTGGCCTTTGGCTGTCTGCGGCGGAAAACATACTCTTGGGTATGCAGGATACATACGCGCGGGTATGGATCAATCCGACACTTGCGTGACGTGGCGGCAGACAGGGGAATGCGGTGCGGCGCCCTGGCAGGGTGCCGGGCAGAAACGAAAACGGGCGAAGCCGCCTTTGCGGCCCCGCCCGTCGCGCGGTCAGGCTGTCTTGGGGCTCAGTTGGCCATCAGGGCGCGCAGGGCCTGCACCTGTACCGAGATGGTTTCGGGTGCGGCCTTGATGCCGGACAGGGTCTTGAGAACGCCGGTCTTGACCGTCGGGTTCAGTTCGCTGGCCTCGACCGCTGCGACCATGCTGTCATAATCAAAGCCCGATTGGGTCAACAGGCCGTTGTCCTGCCAGCTTTTGAACAGTTCGGCGGCACCGGTCTGGGCGGCGGCAACCTGTTCGCCAACTGCGGTGGCGGCGCCGGTCGCGGCCTCGGTAGCGGTATCGACGGCATTGCCCGCGGTCTCGGCTGCTTGCGACGCGGCCTCGGAGGCGGCTTCGGTCGCCTGATCCACCACTTGTGCGGCGGTGTCGGTTGCGTCCTCAGTGGCCTGGCTGGCGGCCTCACCCACCTGGTCGAGCGTTTCGGTCACGGCAGTGGCTGCCTGATCCACCGCCTGAGCGGCGGCCTCGGCGGCGGTCCGGGCCTGTTCCGCCGCGGTTTCGGCCGCGGTCTGGGCCTGTTCGGCGGCCGGTTGCTCGACCGTTTCGGCGACCGGCTCGGCCGGGGTCACTGCGGTGCTTTGCGGCGCTTCGGCCTGCTGTTCCCCTTGTGTGAAAAAGACATAGGCCCCGGCGCCGATGGCGCCGAGAGCGACGAGGATGAGAATGCGATTCATTGCGGTCTCCCGTGACTTGGATGGGCCCTAGATGGGGTGGCGCGAGAGGCGGCACTAGGGGGAAATTTCCGTTTGTACGGGCAGTTTTGCCAACGGGCGTCTTTTCGCGGATGGCGGTGACGGCAATAGGCAACAAGCCGCCGTTCCGGGCCTAGCGATAGGTGCGCTGATCCATCGGCGTGGTCTCGATGGCGGTCAGGATCCGCTGCAACAAAAGCTCCTCGGCCCGATTCTTGACGGTGGCCGGATTCCAGACCACGTGCACGTCGATCGCAGGCAGGCCGTCATAGGGTGGCACCTGCCACAACTGCCCGTCGCGCACGTCGCGCGCGGCCACATGCAGGGGCAGGGGGCCGATGCCCAGCCCGGCGACGATCATCCGGCGCACCTCTTCCAGATGGCTCGACACGCCGGTGATCTTCTGGCCCAGTTCGGCCTGGGCCCGCATCACGGTCACTGGTTTCAGAACGTCCTGAAGGCGGTCGGTCTCGAAACTGACAGAGCTGTGCCCGGCCAGATCGGCAAGGCTCAGGTCGCGCTTGCCGAACAGCGGGTGCGGCGGGCCGCAGAACAAGCCAAAGAACTCGCGAAACAGCCTCTGGTATTCCAGCTTGGGGTTGTGCTCCTTGACCAGGCAGATGGCGAACGAGGCGCGTTTGGCGGCGACCTCGGCGATGGCATCGGCGCTGGAATAGACCTCGATCGACAAGGTGGCGCTGGGGTGATCCGCGTGAAACCGGGACAGCGCCGTGTCGAGCAGCGGGCAGACCACGTGGCTGGCCACGGTGATCCGCACATTGCCCTGCACCTCGTCGGTCAACTCGCGCATCAGGGTGGACAGGCGCAGCACCGATCCGTTGATTTCAACCGCCTCGCGATAGAGCAGTCGCCCCGCATCGGTCAGCGCGAAATGTCCGGGAGACCGGTCCAGCAGCTTGCGGCCGATCCGGTCCTCGAGCTTTTTCAGCGCCGCCGAGACCGAGGGTTGCCGCAGGCCCAGCCGGTTGGCGGCATCGGTGACCGAATGGCTCTCGGCCAGCACAACGAAGGTACGCAGCAGGTTCCAGTCAAGCTCGCGCGCGATGCGTTCGGGGTCGAGCCTGTTCGACTTTCGAGTCATAGAAGTCATCTATAGTCAGAATACCAATTATCTATTTGATCTATAGTTGCCGGGTTTGCACAGTGCTTGCAAGTGTTCATCCGAGGCAAGCCCATGTCCATCGAAACCCGCGCGGCCAGACAGCCCTGGATCCTGCTTTCACCCGCGCTGGTGGCGGTGACCCTGCTGCTGCTGGTGCCGCTGATGTTCATCGTGGTCTACAGCTTCTGGCTGCGCACCGCGACCGGCGCGGATCAGGTCGGGTTCTATCTCGACAACTGGCAAGAGGCGCTGACCGACCGGTTTTACCGGGATATCCTGATCAGTACCCTGCGCATTGCGGCGATCACCACGTTCTGCTGTGCGTTGATGGGGTACCCGGCGGCCTATTTCATCGCCAGATCGCGCGGGAACAAGGCGATTTTGCTGTTGTTGCTGATGCTGCCCTTCTGGATCAGCTACATCATCCGCACGATGAGCTGGATCAATATCCTGGGGGTATCGGGTGCGCTCAACTCGGCGCTGCTGTCGCTGGGGGTGATCGGGGAACCGATCCAGATGCTGTATAACGAGACCACCGTGATCCTGGGGCTCGTGCATTTCCTGCTGCCCTTCATGGTGCTCAACATCTATGTCAGCCTCGAGGGGATCGACACCAATCTCGAGGATGCGGCCAACTCGCTGGGCGCCACGAAATGGCAGTCCTTTGTTCAGGTGACATTGCCGCTGTCGCTGCCCGGCCTCGCGGCGGGCGGGCTGCTGTGTTTTGTGCTGGGGGCGGGCACCTATATCACGCCACTGGTGCTGGGCGGACCGCGCGACGCGATGTTCGCCAACCTCGTGTTCGAGGCCATCATCACGCAATTGAACTGGCCGCTCGGCTCGGCGCTCAGCCTGATGCTGCTGGCGGTGCTGGGGGCGCTGGTGATGATCTACAACCGCTACCTGGGCATGGCCCAGCTGATGAAGGGGCTGGGGTGATGGGCTGGCAGCTTATCCGCGCGTGGTCGATCGGCGTCTATATCTTCATGTTCCTGCCGGTGGCGGTGGTCGTACTGCTCAGCTTCAACGCCTCGCAATTCGGCAGTTTTCCGATGACGGGCGTGTCGGTGCGCTGGTTCGTCGAATTGTGGAACAACGATGCCATCCTGCGCGCCTTTCGCACCTCGGTGGTGCTGGGGCTGCTGACGGCGCTGATCTCGACCACGCTGGGCGTTCTGGCAAGCCTGGCGCTGGTGCGCTACAAGGTGCCCGGCGCCAATGCGATCTCGACCCTGCTGATCGCGCCGATCCTGGTGCCCGAGGTGGTGCTGGCGGTGGCGCTGCTGCTGTTCCTCAACTTTCTGGGCATCAACAAGAGCTTTGGCCTGCTGCTGTTCGGTCACGTCATCTTTACGCTGCCCTTCGTGATCCTGGTGGTGCAGGCGCGGCTGATGGCGATCAAGCGCGACGTAGAAGAGGCCGCGATGAGCCTGGGCGCGACCCCGGTCCAGACCTTCTTTCAGATCACCCTGCCGCTGATGATGCCGGCGGTGCTGGCCGGTGGTCTCTTTGCCTTTACCATCAGTTTCGACGACATCACCGGCACCCTGTTCTGGAAGCCCGGCGGGGTCGAGACCGTTCCCACCCAGATTTTCGCCATGCTGCGCAACTCGATCTCGCCCGAGATCAACGCGCTTGGCACCGTGATGATTGTCATGACTGTTGGTCTGCCCCTGCTGGGGGCGGCCATCGCGCGGCAATTGGCCAAGAAGAGCGGCACCTGAAAGCCGCTTCAGATCAACGACATACCGACAAGGAGTGAGACATGACCAGGAAAATGGACAATACCACCCGCTATGAGCGTCTGCGCGAGCGCTATATGAACGGCGATATCGACCGGCGCGGCTTTCTGGGGCTGATCGGCGCCGCCGGCCTGGCCTATGGCGTCCAGACGCCCTTTGCCCGCTATGCCCATGCCGCCACCGAGCAGGTGCGGTTCGATGGCTGGGGCGGCGTGGTGTCCGAGGCGTTCCGCAAACACGCCTTTGATCCCTATACCGCCAAGACCGGCATCAAGGTGGTCGATGGCACATTTGGCGGCGGTGACGAATATCTGAGCCGGGTCAAGGCCAGCCAGCCGGGCGAATACAACATCGCCCACCTGTCCGGCGTGTTCGATTACGCGCGCTATCACGGGCTGGGGCTTACCTCGGAGTTGAACGAGGCCAATATCCCCAACCTCGAATTCGTCATCCCCAAGCTGGTCGATGTGTTCCGCGGCGTGACCGGGGGCAAGCTGTCCTGTGTGCCTTATGACTATGGCACCACCGGCCTGGCCTATAACCGCAAACATATCAGCGACGACCGGATGCAGGAGATGGGTGCGAAAATCCTCATCGACGACAGCCTCAAGGGCAAGATCGGCGGCTGGAGCGACTGGCGCACCCGCATGTGGTACGCCGCGTTGCAGACCGGACAGGACCCGAACGGTGTCACCGACGAAGACGCCGCATGGGACGCGGTGCGCGCCCATCGCGACCTGGCGCTGAAATACTGGACCTCGGGGGCCGAGTTGATGAGCCTGCTCGCCGAGGAGGAGATCTATGTGACCGAAGGCTGGTCGGGCCGCATCTATGCGTTGCAGGAACAGGGCCATGACATCGGCTATATGGATCCGCCCAACGGGTTCGGCTGGCAGGAATGCCTGTTCGTGATCAAGGGTTCGCCGATGGAGGCCTGCGAGGAACTCCTGAACTTCATGCTGGCGCCCGAAACCTCGATCGCGGTGGCCGAGGGGCAGAACTATCCCACCGCGCTTGACCCGAACAAGGTCGATCTGGGCGACAAGATCCCGACGCTGCCGGCCTTTGACCCGACCGGCACGCTGGCGGGCCTGACCTTTGCCGATCCCGCCTATTGGAACGGGCACGAGGCGGAATGGTCCAAGACCTTCGGTCGCGTCCAGAAAGGCTATTGAGCCAATTCCGTTCCCCGGGGCAAACCATCCCGGGGAACACCCCCCTGATCCGGAGAATGGTCCCGTGAGTTCCGTCACCCTCAACAAGATCGTGAAGCGTTTCGGCGAATTCACGGCGGTGCATCCCACCGATCTGGACATACCCGAGGGCGCCTTTGTCACGCTGCTCGGTCCCTCCGGCTGTGGCAAGACAACCAATCTGCGCATGATCGCGGGGTTGCTGGACCCGACCGAGGGCGAGATCCTGATCGGCGGGCGGCGCATCAACGATGTGCCGATCCACAAGCGCAATCTGGGGATCGTGTTCCAGAACTATGCGCTGTTCCCACACAAGACCGTGGCCGACAACGTGGCGTTTGGCCTGAAATACCGCGATGTGCCCAAGGCGGACATCGCGGCCAAGGTTCAGGCCGCGCTTGATCTGGTGCAATTGCCCGATGTCGGCAACCGCTATCCCAAGGAGCTGTCTGGCGGCCAGCAGCAGCGTATCGCGCTGGCCCGTGCCATCGTGATCGAACCCGAGGTGCTGCTGCTTGACGAGCCGCTCTCGGCGCTCGATGCCAATCTGCGCGAGGATATGCGGGTCGAACTGAAACGTATCCAGCATCAGATCGGGGTTACCACGGTCTTCGTCACCCATGACCAGTCCGAGGCGCTGGCGATGTCGGACCGCATCGTCGTGATGAGCGCGGGGAGGGTCGAACAGGTTGGCACCCCGTCCGAGGTCTACAACACACCTGCAAGTGAATTTGTGGCGCGGTTTCTGGGGGCCTCCAACATCCTGCCCGGGCGCTGTCTGGGCGCCGACGGCTCGGGTGTCACGCTGGAGGTGCCGCTGTTCGGCAAAGTTCCGGTTCCAACGTCCCGTGCGGTTGGGGTCGAACCGGGCCCGGCCAAGCTGGTGCTCAGGGCCGAACGTCTGACGCTTTATGATGAAAGGGCGGATCTGTCGGGGCTGATCACGGCACCGGCCACGGTCGAGACGGTCGATTATCAGGGCCAGACCGTGCGGTATTTCGTGCGGCTGGGCGAGACGCAGTTACAGGCAATCAACATGATCGACGAGCGCCCCTTTGCCGAGGGCAGCACGGTGACCGTCGGTTTCCGCCCGCAGGATTGCGCGGCGCTGCGAGGGGCGTGAGATGTCGCATCTTTTCTATCAGGGGCGCGGCCGCAAGCCGGTGCTGGACCAGGCGCGCGGCGTCTATATGTGGGACCAGGACGGCAACCGCTATCTGGATGGCTCGTCGGGCGCGATGGTCTGCAATATCGGCCATTCCAATCCGAACGTGCTGGCCGCGATGCAGCGCCAGATGGAGAAATCCACCTTTGGCTACCGGCTGCATTTCGAGACCGAGGCCTCGGAGAAACTGGCCTCAAAACTGGCGGGGCTGGCGCCCGAGGGGCTTAACAAGGTGTTCTTTGTCTCGGGCGGGTCAGAGGCGGTGGAAAGCGCGCTGAAACTGGCCCGGCAATACATGAACGCGACCGGGCAGGGCAGCCGGTGGAAGGTGATCTCGCGCCGGCCCTCGTATCACGGCAGCACGCTTGGGGCGCTGGCGGTGACCGGATATACGCCGCTCAGCGCGCCGTTCGAGCCGATGCTGCGGCAGATGCCCAAGATCCCCGCGCCGCGCGCCTATCTGGATGGGCTCGACCCGGAGGTTGCCGAGACCGGCCATCACTATGCCGACATGCTGGCCGCAAAGATCGAGGCCGAAGGCCCCGAGACAGTGGCCGCCTTTATCGTCGAGCCGGTGGGCGGGGCCTCGACCGGGGCGCTGGTGCCGCCCGTTGGCTATATGGAGCGCATCCGCGAGATCTGTGATCGCTACGGTATCCTGATGATCGCCGACGAGGTGATGACCGGGGCCGGGCGGACGGGTCGGTTCCTGGGATCGGATCATTGGAATGCCCGTCCCGATATCATCGTGATGTCCAAGGGGCTTGGCGCGGGTTATGTGCCGCTGGGCGCGATGATCGTCGACGACCGGCTGGTCGAACCGGTGCTGGACGCGGGCGGGTTCGCGCATGGCTATACCTATGCCGGCAACCCGCTGGCCTGTGCCGCGGGCCTCGCCGTTGTCGAAGAGATCGAGGCCCAGGATCTTTGTGCCAACGCCGCCCGGATGGGCGCGCGGTTGCAGGCCCGGCTGCACGGGCTGATGCAGAAACACGCGATCATCGGTGACGTGCGCGGCAAGGGATTGCTGACCGCCTTTGAACTGATGGCCGACCGGGACCGCAAGACGCCGCTTCCCAAAGGCTTGAACGCCTATCAGCGGCTGGTCGATATCGCGTATGGCAAGGGGCTGATCGTCTATTCCCGCCGCACCCGCGACGGGGTCGAGGGCGATCACATCCTGGTTTGTCCGCCGCTGATCGTGACCGACGCGCATCTGGACGAGATCATCGAGGGGCTGGACGGATCGCTGTCGCAATTCGCCGACGAGATCGCCGGAAAGGTCGGCTGAGATGTCGCGGATCCTGATCACCTGCGCCATCACCGGCTCGATTCATACGCCGTCGATGTCGCCCTATCTGCCGGTCACCGCCGACGAGATCGCGGGTCAGGCCGTCGCGGCGGCAGAGGCGGGGGCGGCCATCCTGCATCTGCACGCGCGCGACCCCGAGACCGGGCAACCCTCGTCGCGGGCCGCGGATTTCATGGGCTTTCTGCCGCGTATCAAACAGGCCAGCGAGGCGGTGCTGAACCTGACGACCGGGGGCAGTGCGGTGATGACGCTGGACGACCGGCTGGCCGCGCCCAGACAGGCCGCGCCCGAAATGTGCAGCCTGAACATGGGCACGATGAATTTCGCCCTCTATCCGGCGGCGGACCGGATTCGCGACTGGAAACACGACTGGGAAGAGCCGTTCCTGCGCAATTCCGACGATCTGGTGTTCAAGAACACGCCGCGCGACATGGCGCGCATTCTGACCGAGATGGGCACTGACCGAGGCGCAAGGTTCGAGTTCGAATGTTACGACGTCGGGCATCTCTATATGCTGCGTCATTTCGTGGATCGCGGTCTGGTGCGGGGGCCGCTGTTCATCCAGTTCGTGTTCGGCGTGCTGGGCGGGATCGGTCCCGACCCCGAGAACCTCATGCACATGAAGACGATTGCGGACAAACTGTTCGGTCAGGACTATCTGTTTTCTGTCCTGGCCGCCGGGCGCCACCAGATTCCGCTGGTGACCATGGCGGCGGCGATGGGGGGGCATGTGCGCGTGGGGCTCGAGGACAGTCTGATGATCTCGCGCGGGGTGCTGGCCCGGTCCAATGCCGAGCAGGTGCACAAGATCCGCCGGATCGTCGAGGAGCTGGGCCGGGAGGTGGCAAGCCCCGCCGAGGCGCGCGCGATGCTGGGGCTGAAAGGCGCGGACAGGGTGGCGTTCTGATGGACCTGGTTTTTCGCATTGCGGAACAGGCGGATGCCGCTGCTCTGAACCGGGCGCTGCAACGCCTGTCGGACGATCTGGGCGACCGCCACCGGGCGCGGCCCGCCGATCTGGAACGCGCCGGCTGGGGCGCGGCGCCGGCCTTTCGGGCGGTTCTGGCCGAGCGGGCGGGCGAGATCGTGGGTGTTGCGCTCTATTCACCTCTCTTCTCGACGACGCGGGGTGGGGCCGGGCTTTATGTGTCGGATCTGTGGACTGCACCGCAGCTGCGCGGCCAGCGGATCGCCTCGCGCCTGCTGGGGGCGGCGCTGGCGGATGGCCGCCATCTCTGGGGGGCGGGTTTTGTCAAGCTCAGCGTTTATGACACCAGCACCCGGGCGCGGCGGTTCTATGATCATCTGGGATTCGTCTCGGCCGGGGGGCAGAGCGAGCTGATACTGGACGAGGCCGGTTGTGCGGCCCTGAAAGGAGAGGAATGAAAGCGGTATTCGACAGGCGGCAATGGCTGCACGATCCGAAACACTTCATGGCCAACGGCGCCATTCTGCCCAATCCCGAACAGCCCCGCCGCATCGAAGTGCTCAAGGCCGGGGCCGAGGCGGCAGGCTGCGTGTTCGCGGCGCCCGAGGATGCCGGGCTGGCGCCGATCGCGGCGCTGCATTCGGCCGAATATCTGACCTTTCTTCAGAACATCCATGCCCGCTGGCGCCGGATTCCCGGCGCCGGGGCCGAGGTGATCCCCAATATCCACCCGGCGGCGCGGACCGACGGTTATCCGAAATCCGCGGTCGGGCAGGCGGGGTATCATCAGGCCGATACCGCCTGTCCCATCGCCGAGGGCACCTGGGAGGCGGCCTATTGGTCGGCCCAGTCGGCCATTGCCGGGGCCGACCTGATCGGCGGCGGCGAACGGGGCGCCTATGTCCTGTCGCGCCCGCCGGGTCATCACGCCTTTGGCGATCTGGCGGGCGGGTTCTGTTTCCTGAACAATTCCGGCATCGCCGCGCAACGGTTGCTTGACGCCGGTCTGCGCCCGACGATCCTCGATATCGACGTGCATCACGGCAACGGGACCCAGGGCATCTTTTATGACCGTGACGACGTTCTGACCCTGTCGATCCATGCCGACCCGGCACGGTTCTATCCGTTCTTCTGGGGCCATGCGCAGGAACGCGGCGCCGGTCGGGGATTGGGGGCCAACCTGAACCTGCCGCTGGCGCGGGGGACAGGGGACGATGACTATCTGGACACGTTGGCGGTCGCGTTGCGGCAGGTGGCAAGCTTTGGGACCGAGGTGCTGGTGGTGGCGCTTGGCCTCGATGCCTCGATCGACGATCCGTTCCAGGGGTTGGCCATCACCGGCGACGGGTTTGCCCGGATCGGCGCGGCCCTGGCGCGAACCGGGCTGCCGGTGCTGTTCGTGCAGGAGGGCGGATATCTCTCCGACAGTCTGGGCGACAATCTGACCCGGGTTCTGACCGGGTTTCAGGAGGCGTTGTGAAGACGGCGGATCTCCTTGTGATCGGCGGCGGCATCGCCGGAATCAGCGCGGCGGCGGAACTGGCCGCGCATATGTCGGTGCTTGTGCTCGAGGCCGAGACCGCGCCGGGATACCATGCCACCGGTCGCTCTGCCGCGATCTTTATCCGCAATTACGGCAATGCCACCCTGCGCGCACTGAACGCGGCCTCGGCCCCGTTCCTGGTCGCGCCCGAGGGGGTCAGCGAGCACAGCCTGCTGTCGCCCAGGGGCGAGATGCTGGTGGCCACCGAAGAGGAGTTGCCAGCGCTTGACGAATATGCCAGCGGCGCCAGCGGGCTTGAGGCGCTGACACCCGCGCAGGCGGTGGAGCTGGTACCGATCCTGCGGCAGGACCGGATCGCCGGTGCCATCATAGAATGGGAGGCGCAGGACATCGACGTCGACCGCATGCTGGGCGGCTATGTGCGCCTGCTCAAGGCGCGCGGCGGGCAGGTTGTCACCGCCGCCCCGGTGACCGGCATCACCCGCGCGGCGGGCGTCTGGACCCTGACCACAAGGGATGGCAGCTATCAGGCACCGCTGCTGGTCAACGCCGCCGGGGCCTGGGCCGACGAGGTGGCCCGCATGGCCGGGGCGCACATGCTGGCGCTACAACCGATGCGCCGGAGCGCGGCGCTGCTGCCGCCCCCCGGCGGGTATGACATTCGCAACTGGCCGCTTTTCGCCAGCGCCGCGGAACACTGGTACGCCAAGCCCGAGGCGGGCCGGCTGATGGTCAGCCCCGCCGACGAGGACCCGGTGGCGCCGCATGATGCCTGGCCCGACGACATGGTTCTGGCCGAGGGGCTGCACCGCTATGAACAGGCGGTGTGCGAACCGGTGCGGCGGGTCGAGGCAAGCTGGGCCGGTCTGCGCACCTTTGCCCCCGACCGCAGTCCGGTCGTGGGTTTCGACCCGGAGGTCGAGGGGCTGTTCTGGCTGGCCGGGCAGGGGGGCTATGGCATCCAGACCGCGCCCGGCCTGTCCCGCCTGACCGCCGCCCTTTTCGCCGGGCATCCGCCCGAGCTGAGCCCGGAAACCGTCGCGGCACTTGACCCGGCACGCTTCATTTCCTGACAAACAAGGACCCTGTCATGACCGAGATCACCCGCCTTCATACCGGCACCCGCATGAGCCAGATCGTCCTGCATGGCGAGACCGTCTATCTGGCGGGGCAGGTCGGCACGCCGGGCGCCAGCGTCGCGCAACAGACGCGGGACTGTCTGGACCGGATCGACGCGCTTTTGCACGAGGCCGGCAGCGACCGGACCCGGCTTCTGCAAGTGACGATCTGGCTGGCGGATATGGCGGATTTCGACGAGATGAACGCGGTCTGGGATGCCTGGGTGCTCAAGGGCCATGCCCCGGCGCGCGCCTGCGGCGAGGCAAGGCTGGCGACGCCCGACTATCGGGTGGAGTTCATCGTCACCGCCGCAAAAGGTCTCTGACCAAGGCGCCCCACCGGGCGTAAACGCCGCGACCATCGGACACCAAGCCCCCGCAATTGCGCGCCTCAGGCGGGTCGGAGGTTTCGACACGCCAGAGGACCTGTGCCAATTGGCATTGGGTCAGAGCGTCTCCGGTCGGATCAGAAGCAGAGCGGGCTTCGAAGCCCTGGCGCCCTGACGCCCCGTCCCCCACAGCCAACACCCGCGGCAGGGCCCGGTGCGCGATGGCGTGATCACCCGGCAATCCGAGCGAACGGATCGAGTCGCTCGGCTATCGAGGGAGCCGTTCGCATGTTTTTTCTAGTGTCTTTCTCGAAAAAGGAACGGGCGATGCAACGCATCGCCCGGGAGTGAGGGTGATCCCGTCCGCAGGAGACCCCTGCGGACGGTTCGGCAATGGCCGGCTTAGATAGGCTCGTCGCCTTCGTCGCCTTCGTCGCCTTCGTCGTTTTCATTGCCTTCGTCGTCTTCGTCGCCTTCGTCACCTTCGTTGCCTTCGTCGTCTTCGTCTCCCTCATCTCCTTCGTTGGCATCGGCCTGGCTGTCGCCCTCGTTGCCTTCGTTGCCTTCGTCTCCTTCGTCGCCTTCGTTGCCTTCGTCACCCTCGTCGCCTTCATCGCCGTCGTTGGTGTTGAAGACCTCGTTCTCTTCGTCGCCTTCGTCGTCTTCGTCGCCTTCGTCGCCTTCGTCGTCTTCGTCGGCTTCGTCGCCTTCGTCATACTCGTCGGCTTCGTCGCCTTCGTCGTCTTCGTCGCCTTCGTCGTACTCGTCGTCCTCGTCGTTCTCGAAGCCTTCGTTCTCTTCGTCGCCTTCGTCGCCTTCGTCGTACTCGTCGTCCTCGTTGTTTTCGTCGCCTTCGTTGTTCTCGTCGTATTCGTCGTTTTCGTCGCCTTCGTCGGCTTCGTCACCTTCGTCGTATTCGTCGCCTTCGTCGTCTTCGTCGCCTTCGTCGTTCTCGTCGTTCTCGTCGTCTTCGTCGCCCTCGTTGTCTTCGTCGCCTTCGTCGCCTTCGTTGTTTATGCCGCCTTCATCTCCTTCGTCGCTTTCATCGTTTTCATCGCCTTCGTTGCCTTCGTCACCTTCGTCGAGCTCGTCGTTTTCGTCGCCTTCGTCACCCTCGTTAGATTCGTCGCCCTCGTTTTCCTCGTCAGCTTCGTCGCCTTCATCATATTCGTCGTGCTCGTCGTTTTCGTCGTCTTCGTCGGCTTCGTCACCTTCGTTGTCTTCGTCGCCTTCGTCATCTTCGTCGGCTTCGTCGTCTTCGTTGCCTTCGTCGGCTTCGTCACCTTCGTCGGCTTCGTCGCCTTCGTCGTGCTCGTCGGCTTCGTCGCCTTCGTCGGATTCGTCACCTTCGTCGTTTTCGTCGCCTTCGTCGCCACGATTGTCGATATTGGCTTCGTCACCTTCGTTGCCCTCGTCACCGTCATCGCCGGTGCCGGTTTCGGCCTCGTCGCCTTCGTCGCCTTCGTCGTATTCGTCGCCTTCGTCGCCTTCGTCGTTTTCGTCGTGCTCGTCGCTTTCGTCGCTTTCGTCGCCTTCGTCGTCCTCGTCGCCTTCGTCGAACTCGTCGTCCTCGTCCTCTTCGTCGCCTTCGTTACCCTCGTCGTATTCGTCGCCTTCGTCGTACTCGTCGTCCTCGTCGCCTTCGTTGCCTTCGTTACCCTCGTCGTTTTCGTCGTTCAGATTGGTTTCGTCGCCTTCGTTGCCTTCGTCACCTTCGTCGCTTTCGTCACCTTCGTCGCCTTCGTCGTCTTCGTCGCCTTCGTCGTCTTCGTCGCCGTCGGTCTGGCCCTCGTCGCCCTCGTTACCTTCGTCGCCTTCGTCGCCTTCGTCGCCTTCGTCGCCCTCGTCGAATTCGTCGTCTTCGTCGCTCTCGTTGCCCTCGTTGTTTTCGTCGCCTTCGTCGCCTTCGTCGAATTCGTTGTCTTCGTCGTTCTCGTCGGCTTCGTCGCCTTCGTTGTTCTCGTCGTCTTCGTTGTCTTCGTCGTCCTCGTCGCCTTCGTCGCCTTCGTTGCCTTCGTCGTCCTCGTCGTTTTCGTCGAACTCGTCGCCTTCGTCGTCCTCGTTATCCTCGTCCCACTCGTTATCCTCGTCGCCCTCGTCGCCTTCGTCGTCCTCGTCGTCTTCCTGGCCGGCTATTTCTTCGTTGCCTTCATCGCCTTCGTTGCCTTCGTCGTCCTCATCGTCGGTCTGGGGGCCTTCGTCGCCCTCATTGCTCTCGTCGTCCTCGTCGCCTTCGTCGTCCTCGTTGCCCTCGTCGCCCTCATTGTCATAGGGATCGCTGGCGTCGCCTTCGTCGCCTTCGTTGTCTTCGTTGCCTTCATCGCCTTCGTTGTCTTCGTCGCCTTCGTTGCCGGCTTCGTTGCCTTCGTCGCCTTCGTTGCCTTCGTCGTCTTCGTTGCCTTCGTTGTCTTCGTTGCCTTCGTCGCCTTCGTCGCCTTCGTTGTATTCGTCGCCTTCGTCGCCGGACTCGTCGCCCTCGTTGCCTTCGTTGTCCTCGTTGCCTTCGTCGTCTTCGTCGCCTTCGTTGCCCTCGTCGGCCTCGTCGCCTTCGTCGCCCTCGTCGTTTTCGTCTTGCTCGTCGTTTTCGTCGCCTTCGTCGCCGTCGACTTCGTTGCCTTCGTCGTCCTCGTTGCCTTCGTCGTCCTCGTTGCCTTCGTCGCCTTCGTTGCCTTCGTTGCCTTCGTCGCCCTCGTCACCTTCGTTGGCTTCGTCGCCTTCGTTGTTCTCGTCGTCCTCGTTGCCTTCGTTACCCTCGTTGCCCTCGTTTCCTTCGTTGCCCTCGTTGCCCTCGTTGCCTTCGTTGCCCTCGTCGCCGAGGTCTTCGTCGCCTTCGTTGCCTTCGTCGCCTTCGTTACCTTCGTCGCCTTCGTTGTCTTCGTTGTCCTCGTTGCCTTCGTCGCCTTCGTTGCCCTCGTCGCCTTCGTCGGCTTCGTCGCCTTCGTCGTTCTCGTTGCCTTCGTTGTCTTCGTCGCCCTCGTCGGCTTCGTTGTCCTCGTCGCCTTCGTCGTGCTCGTTGCCTTCGTCGTCCTCGTTGCCTTCGTTGCCCTCGTTGCCCTCGTTGCCTTCGTCGCCCTCGTCGCCGCCGTCGGCTTCGTTCTGTTCGTCGCCTTCGTTGCCCTCGTTGTCTTCGTTGCCTTCGTTGTGCTCGTTGCCTTCGTCGTGCTCGTTGCCTTCGTCGTCTTCGTCGCCTTCGTCGCCTTCGTTGGTTTCGTCGTCCTCGTTACCCTCGTCGCCGTCGTAGTAGTCGGGCGCGAAGCTGACAGGGGCCTCCAGGCCGGTCAGGGCCAGGGCCTCGTCGATCAGCTCAGCCAGGTCGATGGTCAGGTCTGCGGTGTTCAGCGAAACGGGTGCGATAATGGCGGTCATGACGGAGTCTCCGGTCAAAATGGGTCAAAGTTTGAGAGCACGGTCGCATGGCATGCGGCCGCAAAAACATGTGGTGTGAGAGACACGGGACAGGGGAAGCAGTTCGGAAACCAAACGCGATAAGCGCATTAAAAATATGGTAATCCGACCCGCACAATCCCGCGGGGCTCAATTAGGTCAAAGTGATGCCAGATGGCGCCACGACCCCGTAACTGCGTTTTTCAAAGTCATGTTTGCGCCGAATCGGATTCCTGTCAACGGTTAACTCCGGGCGGGACCGGGGGCGATCAGGTCGTCGCCATGCCTATCGTGTCATGCCGCAGAGCAGCGAAACAAGGGCTGGCAAGGGCATTTTTCCCAGGAAGAGTTCTGTCAGGATCCGCGGGTCGGGCGGGGCTTGACCATGTATGAGCTGCCGCGCGATCTGACGCGCCGGGGGATAGTTCCAGTGGTCGTCATATGGCGTCTCAGGCCTGTCGAGAGCGGCGCGCAGCCGCTGGGCGACAGGGCCGAGATCGGTGGCCGCGCGGCGCGCGTAGACCGCACGCACCGATCCGGACAGGGCCACGTCGCGCTGGTTCAGCGCCTTCGCGACGATTGCCTCTGCGAGAAAGGCACAGGTCTCGCGCAGGACAGGTGTCAGCGCGGTTTCGGGACAGCAGGTCAGTTGCAGAGCGTGGCCGAACTCATGCGCCACCGTCAGCACGTCATCCGCCTGTCCGGTCAGCGGGCACGAAACATAGACCCGGCTTTGGACCGGGGCGTGCAGGGTAAAGGGTCTTGGATGGCGTTCCGGGTTGGGGGCAAAGTTGACCAGGGTCTGCCCCGCGGTCTTGCGGATGTCGCTGTCGAGTGTCGGCAATTCCGCCGCCAGACAGTCCGCGATCAGCGACCACAGGGCGGGACCGTCAGGGATCGCTGCATCGGGCGCCGAGTCAGGCGCTGGCAACAACGGTGGTGTCAGGCTCAGAAGCGTCCGGCAGGTTTGCGCGCTCAGCCCGTGTAGCTGAAGCCATCCTGCCAGGGTGGGTGGCGGTTCGGAACTCACTGCTGCGCCGCGCAACCCTGGGGCGGGCCGATCTGCCGGGTCAGTGGTTCTCCGGGTGGCAGCAATTCGCGGATATAGGCGATTCGTGCGGGAACCGCCTCAAGCGTCACTTTCGTATCGACCGGCGGAAACCGGTCCGGGTGATGCAGGATGGCAAAGGCAAAAAGCGCCGTTTCTGCAAGGTCTTCGCGCTCGGGGCGTTTCTGTCCGTATTCGGTCAGGAACATGCCGTCCGATCGCTGGGCCGCGATCCAGGCTGGCGCCAGCCGGTGCGCATGATCCCATGAGGCGTGGACCGCCTCGTGAAACAGCGACTCTTCGAGATGGTCATAGCTCAGGCGGTTCGCGGTCGTGTCCGCATAGACGACGATGCCACCGGTCCCCGCATGGAACCCGCGCCGCCCGTCATGTACGCTGAACCGCTTGATCCCGGCCCGCAGCGACGAGGGCAAGCGCCCAAGCGCCGGGGCATAGAGTTCGGCCTGCTCCCTGGCGTTTTCCGGCGATCCAAATTCCGGGTTGATGGCGATCTCGATCGACGCGCCATCCGCGTATTGCGCCTGAAAAAGATACGCCAGGACAATGGGTTCTCCGTCGACGCGTTTGTCCCATATCTGGCGTTCCGCGCGGCCCAGTTCGTCGAGACAGACAAAGGTCGTCGGATCGTCGGCGCGGATGATGTCGAACACCGTACCCGCCGTGTTGCCAAAAGGCGCAGGCTGCTGCTGCGCCACCGCCGGCAGGGCGCAGAGGCAGAACAGCCCGGCAGCGGCGAGGTGCAGTGCTCGGCGCCAGCGGGGTCGGGCCGGGCGGTCAGGCGCGGCGGGGAGGGAAGAGTGTGTCATGCTGAAAGGGTGACGCAACGGCGGGATCATGACAAGCGATCTTGCCTTCTTGCCGCGCAAACCCTTGCCTTCTTGCCGCGCAAACCGGGTGTGGTGCGGGCGGCTGGCCACGGCATGGGGCAACGTCGGTCAGGCTTCGCCGCAATGCAGCAACCGTGCCTGATGAAATATTAATACCGAATACGCCTTTTCCTAAGCGTTGCAACGCGGTGCGAATTTTGCAAGCATCCGGGCATTCGATAATAATATTCACTCAAGAGAGACCATCCATGTCGCAAAAAGACCTCGGTTTTGTCCGTCGTTCCTACTTTCCAACGATGATTTTCCAAATCGACGTGCCCGAGCCTGAAGAACTGAACAAGAAGCTTCTCGCGTCGATTTATGCAGAGCGTGAAAGAGACAAGAAGGGCATCAGCCGTTCGAACATTCCGGCGCTTGGCGGGTGGCACAGCCATAACGACCTTTACAAGTCGAAGGAATATGCCGATCTGGTCGGGTTGATCGGCAATGCCACCGATATGATCTCGAAGGACCTCGGCTATGCCGACAGCCACACGATCCGCATCGGAACGATGTGGTCGATCATCAACCCTCCGGGTTGCGTGAACCGGGCGCATGTGCATCCGGGCTGCCTGTGGAGTGGGGTGTACTATATTCAGGCACCGGAAAACTGTGGTAGCATCGAATTCATCGAACCGCGCACCGTGCATCTGATGAACCAGGCCAAGTTCCAGCCGAACAAGAAGCGGTCGCGCGAAAACTGGACCAAGGTCCGCTATACCCCTGTCGCGGGGCGCATGATCATTTTCCCGGCCTGGCTCTATCATGCGGTGGATCCGAACGAGACGAAGGAAACCGGAGATGCCGGCAATCGGGTCATCATCAGCTTCAACCTGAACCAGGTGAAGAAATCCTGACCCCCTTTGTCCGATAGATACGGCTCTGTCTTTCTGCACTGACAGAGAGCAGGGGGTGGCGATCTGGCGAACGAACCGTCGCGAGGGCGGGTATGTTCGCCGGGTCGCGTGAAAAGGAGGGGACCGAATGAACGCGGCAAAGGCCCTCAGAGGCTCCGCCCGCAAGGCCGTCCGCAAGGGGGGGCTTATCCTCAGTTCTGCCTTTGTGCTGAGTTTCGCCGTCAATCTTCTGCGGTTGGGCGGCCCGTTTTTCATGATCCTGGTCTATGACCGCGTTCTGACCTCCAGATCGATGGAGACGCTGATCGCGCTGTTTTCGCTGTTGATCGTGTTGTTGATGGTGTTGGGAACGCTTGACTATGCGCGCAAGCGGTTGCTGGCCCGGTTCGGAGCTCAGTTTCAGGAGCAGATGGAAGAAACCCTACTGCGGACTTCGGGACGAAACCATGTTTTCCAGCACAACAAGTCGAAACCGGCCGTCGGACTGGACGAGGTGGACGGCCTGCGGGGGTTCTTTCACTCCGGTTCGCTGATCGCGGTCTTCGATTTCATCTGGACGCCGATGTTTCTGACGGTGGTGTTCTTTCTGCATCCGCTTTTGGGTTGGGCCTGTGTCGCCGGTGTGGCACTGATCGGGCTGCTGGCGCTGATAAAGGCGGTGTTCATGGGTGGACGTCGCGAGCGCGCGCGGGAAAGCGCGGGTGCCGTCGCCACCCTGCGGAGTGTCCTGATCGCGTCCCGGGAAACGGTACGTGGCCAGGACATGGGGGTGGGGTTCCGGCCCAGATGGCAGAAGGCGCGCGAGGACGCGCGGGACGACGCCATCGCGCTCAAGGACTGGACCGGCTGGTTCGACAGCATGTCCAAGGTCACTGTCATGGTGGTGCGCTATTCGGTTCTGGCGACCGGCGCCTATCTGACGCTGAACGGTGTTCTGACCGTCGGGGCCATGGTGGCGGCAACCTTCCTGGTGACGCGCATCCTGGGGCCGGTGGATCGGTTCTTTACCCAGATACCGCAGATGTTCCAGGCCCGAGATCACTGGCAGCGTCTGAACGCCATTCTGGCCACGCGGGCCGAAGAACTCGAGGACGAGTATGCCGAACAGCCCGGCGCCCTGCATCAGCTGATGCTGGACAACGTGTCGGTCCGCTCGCCCCTGACGGGCAAGCTGATCCTGCGCTCGGTGTCGCTGGTCGCCGAAGCCGGCGAGATCATCGAGATCAACGGCTTGTCGAGCCAGGGCAAGACGGTGCTGATGGAGACCATCCTGGGCATGTGGTCGACATCGTCAGGCGCTGTTCTGGTCGGCGGGCGGCACAGTTCACGCCTGACCGACGCGGATGCCCGCAAATTGTTTGGCTATGCGCCCGACAATCCGAGTTTTGTGGCGGGTACGATCGAAGAGAACATATCGGGCCTCGATACCGAGGCGACCCCGGATGCGGTCAGCCTTGCGGCCAGACGCGCGCGTATGCATGCCGCGATCAGTTCGCTGCCCGATGGTTACAAGACGATGCTGGATGCGCGGGGCAACTGCCTGTCGAGTTTCGAGCGCTATCAGCTGGGCCTGGCACGCGCGTTCTACGGCGACCCCAAGATCCTGCTGATCGACGGGCTCGATTCCGACATGATGGTCAGGATACCCAAGAAACTCAAGGTCACGTTCAACGCCTTGAAGAACAACGGAACCACCATCATCCTGACCTCGCGTGATCCGCTGGAACTGCCCTATGTCGACCGGCGCTTTCAGTTGAAGGACGGCAAGCTGACCGAGATGCTGGCCTCGGGGGCGATGTCGAAAAGACAGGTCACGGCCAAGAGCAAGGTGGAGCCACCCGCCAAGGAAACCGAACAACGACCGAACGTTTCGGTTCTGCGTGACATGCGACCGAAAGAGTCGGAAAAAACGGGGACAAGATAGGCCATGGACGACCCGAAATCGCGGCGCAGCACATGGACCACCGGGCGACCCTTTGCGGTAACGGTCTTCTCGCTGATCTTTCTGCTCGGCTGTCTTGCGGTCTGGTCGACACGGGCCAATATCTCGGGCGCGGTGATCGGGTCGGGAACGATCGAGGTCTCCACCTCGATGACAGCGGTGCAGCACCCCATCGGTGGTGTGGTCAGCGAGATCTATGTGCGCAACGGCGACCGGGTGCGAGCCGGAGATATCCTTGTCCGGCTGGACAGCCGCCAGTTTCATTCCGACCTGAATGTCGTCGAGGGCGAGCTGTTCGAGGTGCTGGCCAATATCGCGCGGCTTCAGGCGATCATGGACAACCAACGGCAGATGGTCCTGACACCGGTGCTGGAGGAAGCGGCGCTGGCGCAGGCAGAAGTCAAGCTTATGGTCGAGCGGCAGCAACGCCAGCTTGCCGCGCATTTCGAGGCGATCACCTCGGGCATGCATCTGCTGGATGAACAGATCACCCAGGTGCGCGCGGAAATCGCCGGTGTCGAGGCGCAACTCTTGGCAAAGCAGGACGAGATGCGCCTGCTGTCGCTGGAGATCGTCAATGCCGAGCAGCTTGCGGAACGCAAGCTGATCACGATGTCGGAACTCTACAAGCTGAAAAAGGACGATGTCACCATCCGGGGCGACATTGGCAAGAACGAGGCCAAGATCGCGGAGCTGCGCGGCAAGATCTCGGAGCTGAATCTCAAGCGCCTTGTCGTGATCCCCAACGCACAGGAAAAGGCTGAAGAAGAACTGCGCAAGTTGCGTCCGCTCAGGACCCGTTTCATGGAAATGCGCCTGAGCCTGCTGGACGACCTGTCCAAGCTGGAAATCCGTGCCCCGGTCAATGGCAAGATACACGAAACCCAGGTACAGGGACGCCGCTCGGTGATCACCGCGGCCAAGCCGCTGATGATGATCGTACCGGATGATGACCCGTTTCAGATCGGTGTGCGTATCGCCGCGGCCGATATCGACCAGGTCTTCATCGGGCAGGAGGCCTCGATCAAGTTCCGCGCCTTCAACGCGCGCGACCTGCCGATCATCCTCGGCGCGGTGTCCCGTATCTCGCCGGATGTGACGCTGGATCCGCTGACCAAGAAATATCACTATGACGTCAAGGTCGCGCTGAACGCGGGCGAAGAGGCCAAGCTGAACGGGCGCGCGCTGATGCCGGGCATGCCGGTCGAGGCGTATATCGCGACCGAAAGCCGGACCGCGATCAACTATGTCGTCCGCCCCATCAAACACTTCTTCGACCGGGCCCTGCGCGACACCTGATCCGGGCTTGGTCCGCGCCGGCATTGACCGTCGAGCGGACCCGGATCATCCCGATGCACAGGGTACTGACGCTGAAACAAGGAACCGGATCGTTGCCGCCATGCTGCGGCACGGACTTGCAACGTTGCCCGGAGATCCTGTGGATAACGACAAGCACACTACGCCCCGAAAGCTTCAGAATGATAGTGCTGTTTAGGGGAATAGTGGCGGAGAGACAGGGATTCGAACCCTGGGTGGGCTTGCACCCACAACGGTTTTCGAGACCGCCCCGTTCGACCACTCCGGCACCTCTCCGCGGGGGTCTGTGAGGGGGGGATTTAGTGAGGTTCGCGCGGGGGTGCAAGCGGAAAGTGACAAGTTTTTGCACCGGCCCGAATTTCCATTGCCCGTGCGGGCAAATGGCTTAGGCTTGGCATATGACACGACTGTTTCGCGGCGCCTTGCCCCTTCTTTTCGGCTTTCTGCTTCTTGGTCTCGCGCTTGCGCAGCCGCTCAGGGCGGCAGACCGGGCGCGGATCGAGGCGTTTCTCGTCACCACCGGTTTCGACGTTGCGCTGGATTCGATTGCCCAGGCCTCGGCCTCGGCGCCGGGGATGCTGGGGCTGGAGGCCGAGAGTTTCGGCAGCCAGTGGACCACATTGACCCGCGAAGTGTTCGACACCAAGGGAATGCGCGTACAGGCGCTGGATATTCTGGAACAGACGCTGAGCGATGCGGCACTTGATCATGCGGTCGACTTCTATGCCTCGGACTTGGGTCAGCGGCTGGTGGTGGCCGAGAACGACGCGCATATGGCCGATGACGATCTGAAGGAAGAGGCGGGCGAGGCCATCGTGTCCGAACTGGTCCGGCATGGCTCGGGCCGGGTTGAGAGTCTGAAACGGATGAACCGGGCCATAGATTCCTCGGGTACCGCGCTGCGCGCCTTGCAGGAGATCCAGCTGCGGTTCCTGCTGGCGGCCAGTGCCGCCGGGGTGATCGATCTGCAAATGGAGGTCGACGATCTGCGCGAGCTTTTGCGCGGCAACGAGACCGAGATGCGCAATGCGCTCCAGCTCTCGGCGCTGGCCTCGGCGGCCTATACCTATCAGGCCTTTTCCGATGACGAGGTAGACGCCTATACAGAGGCGCTGGAACAGCCGCTGATGCAGGAGGTCTATGAATTGCTGAACGCGGTGCAATACTCGATCATGGCCGACCGGTTCGAGGTGCTGGCGGTTCGCATGGCGGAGCTTCAGCCGGTGCAGGAGTTGTGATGCGGCGTTTTGGGGCGGTTCTGTGTCTGTGGCTGGTGACGCCGGTAGCGGCCGAACCCGCGTACAACGATCTGGCGCGGGCAATGCGGTTGACCGAGGTGGTCGAGATCCTGCGCGAAGAAGGGCTGCGTTACGGCGCGACACTCGATACCGAATTGCTTGAAGGGGCGGGGGGTGCGTTCTTTGCCGCTCAGGTGGCGCGGATCTATGCGCCGGATCGGATGCATGCGGCGTTGCGTGATGCTTTGTCAGATCATCTGGACCCTGCGCAGGCTGCGACAGCCACGGCGTTTTTCCGCACCGCAACCGGGCAGGCCATTCTGACGCTGGAAAATTCGGCCCGGCGTGCCTTTGCCGATGATGGCATCGAGGAGATGGCGCTGGACCGGGCCGAAGAGGCGGGTGAGGGCGATCCCCGTCTGGGACAGGTGGCCGCCTATGTGGCGGCCAATGACCTGATCGGCCAGAATGTCAAAGGGGCGATCAGTGCCGATTTCCAGTTCTATCGCGGTCTCAGCGACGGGCAGGGAACCGCACGCGATGATGGCGCGGTTCTGGCCAGCCTTCTCGAAGGGCGTGACGAGACCGAGGCCGAGACCCGGCGTTGGGTGATGGGATTTCTCTATTTCGCCTATGCGCCGCTGGACGATGCGCAGATGCAGGCCAATATCGATTTTTCGCTCAGCCCCGCCGGGCAGGCGCTGAACACGGCGCTGTTCGATGGGTTCGACCGGCTGTATGGAGCGATCTCCTATGATCTGGGCCGGGCGGTGGGGTTTGCGCTCAAGGCGTCCGATATCTAGGCTCAGGACCCATTCATCCTGCGCCACTGGCGCCAAATCCGCGAAAAATCAGGGGCTTGGCGCGCGCCGGGCATAGTGGCGCTATTCCCAAGCGCGCCAAGCCGCTGAGATGAAGTGGATTTGGCGTCCTTCGGATTTGGCGAATTTGCCGCCTGACGTCCTTTCAATGCCTTGAAATGGAACCACTATTCCTGCGGCATTGGACGTCGTCAGACAGCAAATCTGTCAAACCATTGGTGCAGGATGAATGGGTCCTGAGCCTAAGTGCCGGGCGCCGGTGATCCGGCGGAACCCGCGGCCGACCGCGCGGCATGGAAAAGACATCCCGCTTGTGCCCGCATTTGCGGTTGACAAAGCCCCGCACGACATGGATAAGCCCGCATCCCGGCCCGGATTCCGCGCCGGGTTTCGTTATCGTTTGGCCTGCCCGGAAGCGGAAGGGCCGTTAATCCGCCCGAAACAGGGCGCGCTGTTCGCAGGTGGCTTTCCGTTAGGGGGCCGAAACGCCCGGGGCTCCGGGGACCGAAGAACGCGGTGACAAGAAGGAAAGACGCATGTTTGCGGTCCTCAAGACTGGCGGCAAGCAGTACAAGGTTCAGGCGGGCGATGTGCTCCGCGTTGAAAAGCTGGCTGCCGATGCAGGTGAAAAAGTTCAATTCAACGACGTGCTGATGCTGGGCGGCGACGCGCCGGTTGTGGGCGCGCCTCTGGTTGACGGCGCCGCCGTTCAGGCCGAGGTGATCGATCAGGTCAAGGGCGAAAAGCTGATCCATTTCGTCAAGCGCCGTCGTAAGCACAGCTCGCAGCGCACCAAGGGTCACCGTCAGAAGCTGACCCTGGTCAAGATCACCGAGATCCTGACCTCGGGCGCTGACAAGACCGGTGTCAAAGCCGCAACCGGCCAGGCCCCCAAGGGCGCCGCTGCACCCGCAGCTGCCGCTGGTTCGGACGACCTGACCAAGATCACCGGTGTCGGTCCCGCCGCCGCCAAGAAACTGGTCGAAGCAGGCATTGGCAGCTTTGCCGCGCTGGCCGCCTTGTCGGACGAGCAGATTGCTGCTATCGACGCGGTCAAGGTAAAGCCCGAATGGGTTGAGCAGGCCAAAGAGCTGGCTCAAGGCTAAGGAGAGAAAGAATGGCACATAAAAAAGCTGGCGGTTCCTCCCGTAACGGCCGCGACTCCATCGGTCGCCGTCTTGGCGTCAAGAAATACGGCGGCGAAGCTGTTGGCGCCGGCAATATCCTCGTGCGTCAGCGCGGCACCAAGTTCTGGCCGGGCGAAGGCGTTGGCATGGGCAAGGATCACACGATCTTTGCAACCGTCGACGGCGCCGTGAAGTTCCACAAGGGGCTGAAAAAGCGCACCTTCATTTCGGTCCTGCCGGTGGCGGAGGCCGCAGAGTAAGCCGAAACCCAGAAGGTTTAGAAAAAATTCATGGGGGACCGGCAAGGATTGCCGGTCCCCTTTCTCGTTTTTCACCGAAGTTTCACCGGACGCCCCATGGCTGTAGCCACGACCAGCTTTCTGCTCTTTGCCGCCACGCAGGTGGGCACGCCGGGCCCGGCCAACATGGCCCTGCTGGCCACCGGTGCGCGCTATGGCTTTCGCGCGGCGCTGCCCTTTGTCGCCGGGGTGGCGTTAGGCAAGCAACTGGTGATCTGGCCGGTGGGGTTTGGCCTTATGGAGCTGGCCGATCGGGTACCGCTGCTGTTTCAGGCGCTCAAATATCTTTGCGTGGCCTATATTTGCTGGCTCGCCTGGAAGATTGCCAACCTGCGCCTTGCCCCCGGTGGAGGCCCGGAGGGCGCTGCGCCGGGGTTTGGGGCCGGTCTCTTGGTTCATCCGCTCAATCCCAAGGCCTGGGCGATGATCGTCACCGGATTTGCCGGTTTCGTGGCGCCGGGGACCGCGCCGTTTCAGGCGACGCTGACCGTGGCACTGGGGCTGTTGGCCTGTCAGGCGGTTTTCCACCCGCTCTGGACCTTTGCCGGCGATCGTATCGCCGCAGTGGTTGCAGGACGGCCTGGCGAGAAATACCTGATGTGGATGCTGGCGGGGCTGACCGTTGCATCCGTGATTTTTGGTGTGTTCGGAGGAGGAGCACAGAAATGAAGTTTGATACGATCATAAACCAGCCGGTCATTGAAACCGAACGCTTTGACCTGCGCCCGCTGCGCAAGTCGGATATGGGCCTGATCGAGCATTACGCCCGTGACGAACGGGTGGCGCGCATGACCACCTCTCTCCCGCATCCGCTGCCGCCGGGCATGGCCGAGGCCTTTGTCGCCCGCGCCATGAGCGAGGAGCGGACCGAGGATGTCTGGGCGATGGATGCCACCCGCGACGGCGGGCCCGAGCTGATGGGCCTCATTTCGCTGGAGCGGATGGATCGCAACCAGTCCGAGGTCGGGTATTGGGTCGCGCCCGTGTTCTGGAATACCGGCATCGCCTCGATGGCGGTCGAGGCGCTGGTGAATGCCAACCCGCTGGGCAACGCCACCATGTTCGCCAGCGTGTTTCAGGACAATCCGGCCTCGGCCAGGGTCTTGACCCATTGCGGGTTTCAGTATCTTGGAGATGCCGAGAGTTATTCGGTGGCGCGCGACGCTGCCGTCCCCACCTGGACCTATAGCCGCAAACTGTGACTTGGCCCGCCCGGGCCTTTGCAGTAGGGAGCACATATGAAATTTCTCGATCTTGCAAAGGTCTATATCCGCTCGGGTTCCGGCGGGAATGGCTGCGTCAGTTTCCGGCGCGAAAAATTCATTGAATATGGCGGCCCCGACGGGGGTGATGGCGGCAAGGGCGGTTCGGTCTGGGCCGAGGCGGTGGATGGGCTGAACACGCTCATCGACTTTCGCTATCAGCAGCATTTCTTTGCCCAGAACGGGGTGCCCGGCAAGGGTCAACAGCGGTCTGGCAAGGATGGCGACGATATCGTGCTGCGGGTTCCCGTGGGGACCGAGATCCTGGACGAGGACGAGGAAACCGTTCTGGCCGACCTGACCGAGGTGGGCCAGCGCGTATTGCTGGCCAAGGGCGGCAATGGCGGTTTCGGCAACCTGCATTTCAAATCGGCCACCAACCAGGCGCCGCGCCGGGCCAATCCGGGCCAGCCGGGGGTGGATCGCACCATCTGGCTGCGGCTCAAACTGATCGCCGATGTGGGTCTTTTGGGCCTGCCCAATGCGGGCAAGTCGACCTTTTTGGCGGCCACGTCGAACGCGCGGCCCAAGATCGCCGATTACCCCTTTACCACGCTGCATCCCAATCTGGGGGTTGTGGGTGTCGATAATGTGGAATTCGTGATCGCCGACATTCCCGGCCTGATTGCGGGCGCGCATGAGGGGCGCGGCATCGGCGACCGGTTCCTGGGCCATGTGGAACGCTGCGCGGTGCTGTTGCATCTGGTCGATGGCACCTCGGGCGATCTGGTCGAGGATTACCACACCATCATTGGCGAGCTTGAGGCCTATGGCGGCGATCTGGCGGACAAACCCCGCGTGACCGTGCTGAACAAGATCGACACGCTGGATGAAGAAGAACGCGCCTTTCTGGTCGAAGAGCTGGAAGAGGCCTCGGGCGGGCCTGTGATGATGATGTCGGGCGCCTCGCGCGAGGGGGTGACCGAGGTGCTGCGCGCCCTGCGGGCCCGCATCGATGCCAACCGCCTGCGCGAAAAGCCTGTGGAGGAGTCGCAGCCTTGGCAACCCTGACGGCAGCCCGGCGGCTGGTGGTCAAGATCGGCTCGGCCCTGCTGGTTGACCGCAACTCGGGCGATCTGCGGGCCGACTGGCTGCATTCGCTGGCGGCTGACGTGGCCTGGCTCAAGGGGCTGGGCATGGATGTGATCCTGGTCTCGTCCGGCTCGATTGCTCTGGGGCGGGGCGTGCTGGGCCTGCCGCGCACGGCGCTGCCGCTGGAACAGTCGCAGGCCGCCGCCGCCGTGGGCCAGATCCGTCTGGCCCGCGCCTATGAAGAGGCGCTGGCCCCGCACAGGATCACCACCGCGCAGGTTCTGGTCACGCTCGAGGATAGCGAGGATCGCCGCCGCTATCTGAACTCGCGCGCGACGCTGGAAACGCTGCTGGGTCTTGGGGCGGTGCCCATCGTCAACGAGAATGACACTGTTGCGACCGACGAGATCCGCTATGGCGACAATGACCGGCTGGCCGCACAGATCGCGGTCACCGTCGGCGCCGATCAGCTGATCCTGCTGTCGGATGTGGACGGGTTCTATACCGGCAACCCCAGTGATGATCCCAGAGCCACCCGGTTCGACGTGATCGAGCGGATCACGCCCGAGATCGTGGCCATGGCCGGCGATGCGGGCTCGGGCCTGTCCAAGGGCGGCATGAAGACCAAGCTGATGGCGGCGCAGATGGCGACCGCCGGTGGCTGCGCCATGGCGATTACCGAAGGATCGCCCCTGAACCCCCTGAAAACGCTGGAAAACGGCGCCAATTGCACCTGGTTCACCGCGACGCTTGACCCGCAGGCGGCGCGCAAGCGCTGGATCGCGGCCATGAAACCGCGCGGCGAGATTACTGTCGATGCGGGGGCCGCGCGCGCGCTTGACGGTGGCAAGAGTCTGCTGCCTGCGGGCGTGACCTCGGTCACCGGCGATTTTGGACGCGGCGATCCGGTGGTGATCCTCGGGCCCGACGGGCGCCGTCTGGGGCAGGGGCTGTGCCGCTATACCGGGGACGAGGCCCGCGCCATTCGCGGGCGGCAGTCTTCGGATATCGAGGCGACGCTGGGTTATCCAGGCCGCGCCGCGCTGATCCACCGGGACGACATGGCGCTTTGACCTGTTGCCCCGCAGACGCTACCCATTGATCCGACCGCAGCCCAGGGGCCCGACATGAAAGACATCGCCGACATCTCCGCCACCATGACCGAACTGGGCAAACGTGCCCGTGCCGCAGCGGCCGAGCTGGCCTTTGCCAGCGCCGAGGCCAAGCGCGCGGCGCTGATCAGTGCCGCCGATGCGGTCTGGGCCCGTCGGGGTGAGATCATCGCCGCCAATGCGCGCGATCTGGAGTTTGGCCGCGACAAGGGGCTGAGCCCGGCGATGATGGATCGGCTGATGCTGGACGAGGCGCGCATTCAGGGCATCGTCGACGGCTTGCGCACCGTGGCCGAACAGGGTGATCCGGTGGGCGAGGTCCTGGCGGAATGGGACATGCCCTCGGGCCTCCATATCCAGCGGGTGCGCACACCGCTGGGGGTGATCGGGGTGATCTATGAAAGCCGCCCCAACGTGACCGCCGATGCCGGGGCGCTATGCCTGAAATCGGGGAATGCGGTGATCCTGCGCGGCGGGTCCGAGAGTTTCCACTCTTCGGGTGCGATCCATGCCTGCCTGGTCGAGGGGCTGCGCGCCGCGAACCTGCCCGAGGATGCGATCCAACTGGTGCCGACCCGCGACCGGGCAGCGGTGTCCGAGCTCTTGACCATGACCGATTATGTCGACGTGATCGTGCCGCGTGGCGGCAAGGGGCTGGTGGGTCTGGTACAGCGCGAGGCGCGGGTGCCGGTCTTTGCCCATCTCGAAGGCATCGTGCATATCTATATCGACAAGGCCGCCGACCCCGAAAAGGCGTTGCGCGTGGTCCTGAATGCCAAGACCCGCCGGACCGGGATTTGCGGTGCCGCCGAATGTCTGTTGATTCACAAGGATATAGCAGACAGTCTTGGTGCCGATCTGGTGCGCGCGTTGATCGAGGCCGGGGTCGAGGTGCGGGCCGAGGGGCTGTCCGGCTCGCTTCCCGCAACCGAAGCCGATTGGGGCAAGGAGCATCTGGACATGATCATCTCGGCCAGGGTGGTCGAGGATGTGGACGCGGCCATCGCCCATATCCGGCACTATGGCTCGAACCACACCGATTGCGTGATCACCGAAGATGACGCGGTTGCCGCGCGCTTTTTCGAACGGCTCGACAGCGCTATCCTGATGCACAATGCCTCGACCCAGTTCGCCGATGGCGGCGAGTTCGGCATGGGCGCCGAGATCGGCATTGCCACCGGCAAGATGCATGCGCGCGGCCCGGTGGGGGCGGCGCAGCTGACCAGTTTCAAATACCTGGTGCGCGGGAACGGAACGACCCGGGCCTGATCAGAAGCGGATCACCAGCTGGCGGTCGCTGGTTTCGACCGTGACCCGCCGGCCGGCATCTTCGATCACCGCGGGCAAGAGGGCGAATTGCACCTGCGCCGCGGTGATCTGTTTCAGCGCGGCGGGGTTACTCAACCCTTCCCACAGGGCAGGATCGACCGACAGTTTCTCGGCCTCGGCGGTGACGATCCAGCGGTCGCCCTGCCGATCCATCCGCACGGTGCCGCCAAAGGGCAGGGCGGTTTCACAGCATTGCAGCGCCAGAAAGGCCATCCGCACCTCGGCCCGCGCGACCGGTTCCGTCGGTGCCCAATCGGCCTTGGCCCGGGCGCTGCGGTTCAGGTCGTCGAGCAGGCCCACCAGCTCGGCCCGGCCCAGCATCTGGTCGCTCGACGCGCCATAGGCGATGCGAAAGAAGCGGATGCGCGCCCCGGCATTGCCGACGCTGTCGGCAATCAGCTCCATCTCTGGCCCTTCGACCGAACCGGTCATGTCGAGCAGCTCCAGCCCGTTGGTGATGGCGCCGATCGGGCTGATCAGATCGTGACAGATGCGCGAGCCGATCAGGCTGGCCAGGTTGACGCCGCTTTGGGCCATGCGATACCTCCGTTGTCAGACCCCCACATCCAGCAGCTAGGGCCCGGATATGACCGATCTCAATGCCATTCTTGCACCGGGCATGTTCGTGCGCCACCCCGATTACCCCGACTGGGGTGTCGGGCAGGTCCAGTCCAGCATCGCCGGCAAGATCACCGTGAATTTCCCCGATCAGGGCAAGGTGGTGATCGACGGCACACGCATCGCCCTGCTTGTGGTCTTTGATCCGTGATTTGCGTTACCGAATGGTTAACACCAGCGCCCACCACCGCCTTTGTGTTGCAAAGCCTGCGCAAGCCGCGCTATCTGCGCGCAACCTGAACGCATCCGCCGGAGACCCATGCCAGACCGCGGCCCCGCCTTTACCGTCAAGATGGCCGAGACCGAGGCCGAACTGCAAGCGGCCCAGCGCCTGCGCTATGACGTGTTTGTGCGCGAACTGGGCGGCGGCGGTGCGCTGGTCGATCATCGGGCGGGGCTGGAGCGGGACCGCTTTGACCCGTTTTTCGATCACATGCTGTGTATCGACGATGAAAGCGGACAGGTGGTGGGCGTCTATCGCCTGTTGCGGGGCGAGCAGGCGCAAGCGGTTGGGCAGTTCTATTCCGAGGACGAATACGATCTGGGCGTGCTGAAACGCTCGGGGCGGCGGTTGCTGGAACTGGGGCGCTCGTGCCTGCATCCCGATTATCGCGGTGGCATGGCCATGTATCACCTGTGGAACGGGTTGGCCGATTATGTCGACCGGCACGGGATAGAGGTTCTGTTCGGGGTAGCGAGCTTTCACGGCACCGATGTCGAGGCGCTGGCCCAGCCGCTGTCGATGCTCTACCACAACCACCTCGCGCCCGAGGATCTTCGGGTGCGCACCCAGCCCGACCATTATGTCGACATGAACCGGGTCGCGCCCGAGGCGCTGGACCGCCGCCGGGCCATGCTCGAGGTGCCCGCGCTGATCAAGGCCTATCTGCGGCTGGGTGGTTTCGTGGGCGATGGCGCCTATATCGACCATGCGTTCAACACCACCGATGTCTGCCTGATCCTGGATACCGCGCGGATGAACGCGCGTCAGCGGCGCATCTATGGCGGGGGCTAGGGATGGATCCGCTCTGGAACAGTGAGGACGACCCCGATCCGATCAAGATCGGCCTGATCGGCTGGCTTCTGGTGCTGGTGCGCGGGGTGCCGCTGGCGCTGCTTGTCTTTGGCGGGCTGATCGTGCTGTTGCTGGTGCGGCTGGTCGAGCGGCCGCTGTGCGGCCTGCACCGGCCCGTCACGCCGCATATCACCCAGTTTGTCTGCCGCAACGCGTTCCGCATTCTCGGCATCGGATTCGAGAGCAGCGGAGAGCTGATGCGCGAGCATGGGGCGGTGGTGGCCAACCATACCTCGTGGCTGGACATTTTCGCGCTGAACGCACGCAAGCGGGTCTATTTCGTGTCCAAGGCCGAGGTGGCGAAATGGCCCGGCATCGGCTGGTTGGCGCGGGCCACTGGCACCGTGTTCATCGAACGCAATCCCAAACAGGCGCGAGAACAGACCCGCATCTTTATCGAGCGTCTGGGGGTGGGGCATAAGCTGTTGTTCTTCCCCGAAGGCACCTCGACCGACGGGCTCAGGGTTCTGCCGTTCAAGACAACGCTGTTTGCGGCGTTTTTTGCGCCCGAACTGCGGCCGATCATGTATGTGCAGCCGGTCTCGGTCGTGTTTCATGCGCCCAAGGGTCAGCCCGATCGGTTCTATGGCTGGTGGGGCGACATGGAGTTCGGCCCGCATCTGCTCAAGACTTTGGCGGCGCGGCGGCAGGGCCGGGTCGAGTTGATCTATCACGCCCCGGCCCGGGTGAGCGATTTCGACAACCGCAAGGCGCTGGCCGCCCATTGCGAAGAGGCGGTGCGCCACGCGCACAGCCTGGCACGGCTCACGCCCTGAGCGCTCAATCCGCCGGTAGCGCCCGCTGTTGCAGCTTTGGCGCCGGGGCCAGCGGCAGAACCGGGGCCGCTTTTGCCGGTGCCGGTGCTGGTGCGGTTGGCGCCTGCGGCGGCTCTGCTGCGGCCTTGCGGCGGATCACCAGCACGCCGGGCGCGTAGCGGCCCGGATCGCCCCAGAACAACGCCTTGTCGCCCTGCCGCACCGCGATTGCCGCTCCGTCAAAGGCTGCAATGGTCACCGCCCACAACTCGCAGCTGAGAGAGCGGCCGCGATATGCGTCTTTTTCAGGGTATTTGCAGGGTTCATCGTCATAGAACCCGTCGGAGCTGAAGAGGCGGCCAAGTTCATAAATGCCGGTCGGCTGGCGGGTGCGGACAAAGTTCATGTGACCGAACCGGTCATAGAGCAGCACGATCCGTTCGGTGGGCTTGATTTCGGCGCTGGCGGTCCGGTCAAAGGCGATGCGACCGCGCGGGCTGCCCAAACGGCTGTAATCGCGCGGCTCGATTACCCGGCGGCCCAGTTGCAACAGGTCCGAGCAGGCGGTGAAGGTCTTCAGGAACCGCTGCGGGCTGCTGCTGTCCGCAAGGTTCACCATGTCCAGCCCCTCGACATAGGAATAGGTGGCCCGGCCCTTGAAATTCAGCCCGAACAGGAACGGCACCTGCCCGTCATAGCTTTCGGCGTTGCGCCGGGCCATGTCGTTCAGGCACAGGATCGCGTCCAGATTGCGGGCAAAGAACATCGATTGCATGTCGCGCCCGTCGATCCGGCGATAGCCCACCACCCGCGTGTCACCGGCCACCCGGGCAAAGCCCATCGGCACCACAGCCACAACAGCGGGGTCGTCGCGCACCGCCAGCCAGGCCTCGGCCATGGTGGGCGACAGGATGCGGGCGCCACCGGTAGCGGTATTCACCAGAACGCCGTTGGCTGCCCGGTTCCGGTAGGCGCGCTGAAACAGGTCCTCCATATCGAAGAACTCGTATTCATATTGCGGCACCTCGCGGCCAAACCGCAGCGCGTCATAGATGAATTGCTCGGTCTCTGGCCCGTCAAAGGTGGCGCCCTGTTTGGTCCAGACCTTGTCGAACCCGGCCAGTGGCTGCCAGCGCGCCTCTTGGGCAAGGGCGGGCAGGGTAAGGAGAGAGAGCAGGAGTACAAGCAAGCGGCGCATCAGCATGTCTTTCTCCCCTTTTTCGCGGTCACGATGATCTTCATGTCAAAGCCGCCATCGGGGATCTGCCCGTCCAGCGTGACCGGGTTGTTGGGGTCAAGCGGCCCGGACCGCTTGATATTCGCCCGTACCGTGACAAAGCCCGAGGGCGCATTGTTCAACGCCGTTCGCACGATACAGGTTACATCGTCCTGAAAGCCGTTCACGTTGATGTTCTGGGTGAAGTTCCCGATGGTGATCGTCAGCACCGCCGCTTCCTGCCGGAAGATGTCGTAGAACCCGCCCTTGGTCTCGGGGCGGACATTGATGTGGAACAGCTGATCGTCGGTGGCATAGAACTGGTCCGAGATCTTGAAGCTGGTGTCGTATAAAGCCAATCCGGCCTCGTTCACCGCCTGACGCCCCTCGGCATCCTGTATCTGTGTTTTCTGGTAGAAAAGGTTGAGCGTATAGACCGCGTCGACCTGTTCGGTCACCGGCGAGAGCCAGGCCTTGAGCATGTTGGTCTCGCCATATTCGCGGTAGAGGTATTGCACATAATCGTCGCGGAAATCGCTGACCGAGAGCAGCACCTGCCGCTGAAAGAACTTGCGGAAGTCGGGATCGGCGAACAGCGCCTTGATCTCTTCGGCGTCGGGCGGGCTGGCCAACTGTTCGATGACGGGGCCACCTTCGGCTTCGAGCCATTTCCGCAAGATGGCCGGATCATGGCCCGACAGCGCCCCGATCACGTTGTCGCGGTGCCAGGCCCGATAGCCCTCGTCGGGGCGGCTGAGTTCGGTCATGATCTCGGCGGTCAGGCGCGGGCGCAGCACTCCCTCCCAGATCACCACCACCACGATGGCGATCGGGGTGGCGACGATGGCGGCGACGATGCCGAAATCCTTGATCAGCGAGGACAGGTTGGACAGGGTTGCGCGCCAACCGGCGGGTTTGGGTTTCTCCGCGGCAGCTGCGGGCGCGGGCGGGGCCGCTTGTGCTGCGGGGGCCGGTATCCCGCCATCGACGGTGTCGTTTGGCATGCCAATTCACCTATATCTACAAAATCATGTCAAAACAGAAGCGGCCGCCGGATGAGGGGACCGGTATGATGCAATCTCTGGATGAGTATCACAAAATTCGCTATGTTTCCAGATGAGGCATGGCGACGGGTTCGCGGATATGCTCAAAGCCCCTTGCGCCCCGGGTCCGGTCACTGTATACGCGCGCCATTCAAAACCCGCAGGCGGGGTTTTGGTCCGTTTGGGGGAGACATCCCCATCCGAACCGCCGGTTGGAGCATCCGCTTCTTCTCCCCCGCCAAGGCGCAAACCGGAAAAAGGAAATACCGCATGGCTCTTCCCGAGTTCTCCATGCGTCAGCTGCTGGAAGCTGGCGTTCACTTCGGCCACCAGACCCAACGCTGGAACCCGCGCATGTCGCCGTTCATCTACGGCGCCCGCAACGGCATCCACATCCTCGACCTGACCCAGACCGTTCCGATGCTGGACCAGGCGCTGAAAGCCGTGCGCGACACCGTCGCCAAGGGCGGCCGCGTTCTGTTCGTGGGTACCAAGCGTCAGGCCGCAGGCCCGATCGCCGAAGCCGCCGAGAAGTCGGCCCAGTACTACATGAACCACCGCTGGCTGGGCGGCACCCTGACCAACTGGAAGACCGTGTCGCAGTCGATCCAGCGCCTGCGCATGATCGACGAGAAGATGGAAGGCGGCGCCGAGGGCCTGACCAAGAAAGAGCGTCTGGGCATGGAACGCGACCAGGCCAAGCTGCAAGCTTCGCTGGGCGGGATCCGCGAAATGGGCGGCGTGCCGGACCTGCTGTTCGTCATCGACGTCAAGAAAGAAGCGCTGGCGATTGCCGAAGCCAACAAGCTGGGCATCCCGGTTGTGGCCGTGGTCGACACCAACTGCTCGCCCGATGGTGTGGACTACATCATCCCCGGCAACGATGACGCCGCACGCGCCATCGCGCTGTATTGCGACCTGGCCGCACGCGCCGCGCTGGATGGCATGTCGGCACAGCTGGGCGCCGCAGGCGTCGACCTGGGCGAGCTGGAAGAGGCCCCCGCCGAAGAGGCGCTGGCCGAAGAGGCAACCGCCGAGGCCTGATCGGCCCCGTCATCCGAATGACATATGGGGCAGGGTATGACCTGCCCCAAATCCGTTTTGAATTGAGGAGAGCCAAGATGGCAATCACAGCAGCACTCGTTAAGGAACTGCGCGACGCAACCGGCGCCGGCATGATGGACGCCAAGAAGGCGCTGACCGAAACCGATGGCGACATGGAAGCCGCCGTTGACTGGCTGCGCACCAAGGGTCTGGCGAAAGCCGCCAAGAAATCGGGCCGCACCGCCGCCGAAGGTCTGGTCGCCGTTGTCGTCGACGGTGGCAAGGGTGTCGCGGTCGAGGTGAACTCGGAAACCGACTTCGTTGCCAAGAACGGCGAATTCCAGGACATGGTCGGCAAGATCGCATCGGCCGCTCTGGCCGTTGACGATGTCGACGCGCTGCTGGCCGCCGATCTGGGTGGCAAGAACGTGGCCGACACCCTGACCGACAAGATCGCCACCATCGGCGAGAACATGTCGGTGCGCCGCCTGGCCAAGATCGAAGGCGAAACCGTTGTGACCTATGTGCACAACGCCGCCACCGCCGGCATGGGCAAGATCGGCGTTCTGGTCGCCATGAAAGGTGGCGACGAGGCACTGGGCAAGCAGGTCGCGATGCATATCGCAGCCGTGAACCCCGCCGCGCTGAGCGAAGCCGAGCTGGATTCGGCCGTGGTCGAGAAGGAAAAGCAGGTGCAGATGGATATCGCCCGCGAATCCGGCAAGCCCGAAGCGGTGATCGAAAAGATGATCGAAGGCCGGATGAAGAAATTCGTCGCCGAATCGACCCTGCTGAGCCAGCAGTTCGTGGTGAACCCCGACGTGACCGTCGGCGCCGCCGCTGCCGAGGCTGGTGCCGAGATCACGGGCTTTGTCCGTCTCGAAGTGGGCGAGGGCATCGTGGTCGAGAAAGAGGATTTCGCCGCCGAGGTGGCAAAGGCCGCACAGGGCTGATCCTGAACCGTACCGGCGTTGCCGATACGAAAGCTTCCGACCGGCTGCATGTCTGACGTGCGGCCGGTTTTCTTTTGCCGCTCGATGAACTGGCCCAGGTTTCCAGATGTCGTAACGACATCAGGGCGATACCGGTTTGGCCGGTATCGCCCTGAGATTTGGGTGAGGGGCCCCGTAAGATGGGGATGGTGGGGGCCCCTCATGTTCTCCGGCGCTGACGTCGATCAATAGACGGCCAGCACCGGACAGGTCAGAGAGCCTTGTAATCACAAGGGTCTTTTCCCGATGTTCCCAGGCCAAAGCCACCACTCACGGAACATCATCATAATGCGAAAATCTGGCCCTGTACGAAAGTCGGGGATTCCTTACCTATGGTCAACTTTCGAAATGCTCACCGTGCACACAAGGATTGCACCCTTTCAGAGATAGGGAGATTCACCTTCTGATTGTTGAATATCAAATGGTTGCGGGAGAGAATTGAAGTAAGGCGCTCTCAGGCTTCCATGATGAACATCTGATTGTGCAGTGCCGCTTTCAGAACCGCCTGCGCCGTGGTCTCCACCGACAGCGCCTCGCGCGCCAGGCGCAGATGTTTTTCCACCGTCGCCGCGGTCAGCCCCATCAGGATGGCGATATCCTGGGTGGTCTTGCCGTCACCCACCCATTGCAATGCCTCGCGCTGGCGCCGGGTCAGTGACCGGTTCGGCGCCACATAGGGCAGGGTCATGATCTTGAGATGCGCCACGTTGTTCATCAGCAGGATATCCTGACCATGTTCCTGCCACAGGGCATCGACTTCGTCCTGGCTCATCCCCTCGCGGGCGCAAAGCGAGATTGCGCCCTTGGTCCGGGCCGAGACCGAGGTGAAGCTGATCGTATACCCGGCCGTCACGCCATGCTCGGCATTGAACGCATAGACGCGCCGTTCTTGCGGGGTCATTGTCTCGCTGTCCAGCATGTCCGAGATCATCCGCCAACTGCCGGCGCCCTCGTGTTCCAAAGCCCAATGCAGCATCGGTGCATGGAAATAGAGCCCGTCCTGAAGGAACCCGTTCACATAGGATTCCTTGTGGTTGCTCAGGATCACGAAATCCTCGGGGTCGCCCAGCGAGGTGGCGGTGCGATAGTTGGTATAGCCATAGAGCAGACGGTCAAAGCCATATTCCGCCATTTGACGGGTATGGCCGTCCCACAATTCTTCCAGCGTGCGGACGTAGCTGAGTTTTTCCAGATAGCTGCGCAGCCTCATTGTGCATCCCCTGGCGACAGATGCGCCGCCAGCGCGTCGAGCGCCAGCAGATAACCCTGGGCGCCAAAGCCGCAGATCTGGCCCAGCGCGACCGGTGCGATATGCGACACATGGCGGAACGCCTCGCGCGCGTGGATGTTGGACAGATGCACCTCGACCACCGGCAGTTCGACCGAAGAAATGGCGTCGCGCAGTGCGATCGAGGTATGGGTATAGGCGCCGGCATTCAGAACGATCCCGACATGCACTCCCTTTGCCGCGTGGATCGCGTCGACCAGCGCGCCCTCGTGGTTCGATTGCAGGCAGACAACCGACAGGCCGCGAGACTGGCCATGCGCGACACAGGCGCTGTTGACCATCTCCAGCGTTGTCGTGCCGTAAACCTCGGGTTGCCGGGTGCCCAGCAAATTGAGATTCGGGCCGTGCAAGACCAGAATACTGTTCATCACATTAAATCCCCATTCAGGAATCTCTTAGACAGGAATAGGGCGAACTGTCCAGCTTGCAGTCACCCAAACCAGTGACATGGAAGTATTTTCATCGGGTCAGTTGGTCGCAGGCAACGTTTGCTCAAACAGGCTGAGTGTCAGCCATTCGGCGGCCAGAGCCGGGGTTTCGTTGCCTTCGATCTCGACCGTCAAGGCATATTTGCGCAGCAGTTCGGTGGCGCCGCGGGGGCGTGCCTCAAGCAAGCGGAAATGCCCGCGCAGCCGTGCGCCGGCAGGCACCGGGGCCAGAAACCGCAGCTTGTCAAAGCCGTAGTTGATCCCCATCGCCTGTCCCGGCAGGGGGGCCAGCACGTCATAGACAAAGCGGCTGCCCAGAGAGAGGGTCAGGAACCCATGTGCGATGGTGCCGCCAAACGGGGTCTCGGCGGCGGCGCGGGCGGGGTCAACATGGATCCACTGGTCGTCCATCGTCACCTCGGCAAAGCGGTCGATCATCGCCTGATCGACGGTGACCCAGTCCGAGTGGCCGATATCTTGGCCGATCCTGGCCTGTTCCTGGTGAAGAGCCTGTTCAAGCGGGGTCATGGTGGCGGTCCTTTCCATGTGGTCTCAGCGCCCGCCGAACTCGGGCTTGCGTTTCTCGGCAAAGGCGCGGGCGCCTTCGCGGTGGTCGGCGCTCAGCAGGGTGCGGATCATGCGGTCTGCCTCGATATCCAGCGCGTGTCGCAGATCGACATCGCCGGCGCGGTCGATGTTTTCCTTCATGTAGCGCAGCGCCATCGGGGCAAAGCCGGCGATCTTGGCGGCCAGCACCTGCGCCTCACCCACCACATCCGCATCCGCGACCACCCGATTCACGAGGCCCAGTGCGAGTGCCTCGTCAGACATGATACAGCGGTTGGTGAAATAGACCTCCTTGGCACGGGCGGGGCCGATCAGCCGGGTCAGCAGCCAGCTGCCGCCGAAATCGCCCGACAGACCGATACCGCCAAAGGCGGGCAGCAAATAGCCGCTCTGCCCGCTGATACGCAGGTCGCAGGCCAGCGCCAGCGACATGCCCGCCCCGGCGGCGGCACCGGGCAGCGCGGCTATGCTGGGCTTGCTCAGCCGGGCGAGGCGCAGTGCGATCTCGTCCTGCGCCTGCCGCAGGCGGCGGGTCATCGCGTCGGCATCGGGCTGCGCGCCATCCCCCAGCGCCGCGCCCATGCTGGAGATATCGCCGCCTGCGCAAAAGGCGCCGCCCGCGCCGGTCAGCACCAGCACGCGGGCGCGGGGGTCGTCGTCGAGCAGGGCCAGCATACGGCCCAGTGCCTGTGGCAGGTCGCCCGACAGCGCGTTGCGCCGCTCGGGATTGTTCAGCGTCAGGGTGGCCACGCCATCGGCAAGGCCGCACAGCAGCAATTCCGATCCGGTGTCGATCTCGTTTTGGGTCATTGCATCCTCTCCCCGGTCCGGGACAGGATGCGCGCAGCAAAGCCTGCGAGGATCCGATGACCCGGGAATACCGTCAAACCGTCTATGCGCCGCCCGCCGGGGCGGTCGATCTGATGTTGATCCGTCATGGCGAGAGCCAGCCCGCGCGTCCAGGCGAGCTGTTTGCGCATGTGAACGGACAGGGCGACCCGGCGCTGCATCCCGAGGGCGAGGCCCAGGCCCGCGCGGTGGGCGCGCGGTTGAAGAACGAACCGCTGGCGGCGATCTATGTCACCACGCTGCGGCGCACCCACCAGACCGCCGCGCCGCTGGTCGCGCATCTGGGGCTGGCGCCGCAGGTAGAGCCGGACCTGCGCGAGGTGTTTTTGGGCGACTGGGACCGGGGCGAATACCGCATCCGCGCCGCCAATGACGATCCGGCCTTCATCCGCGCCAAGGAGAGGCAGGAATGGGGCGAGATCCCGGGCGCCGAAACCACAGCCCAATTGCACGCGCGGGTGCGGGCCGGGCTGCTGCGCATCGCGGCACGCCATCCCGATCAGCGGGTCGCCGCCTTTGTCCATGGCGGCGTCATCGGTGCCGCCATGGCGATGGCCTGCGGCTCCGAACCCTTTGCCTTTCACGGGGCGGCCAATGGCTCGATCAGCCGGTTGGTGATCCTGGGCGAGCGGATGGTGGTGCGGGGGTTCAACGATGTGGCGCATCTGTCCTAGACCCGGTCAGGGTGTAATCACCACTTTGCCCAGCACCTTGCGGTCCTGCATCATCTCAAGCGCCGCGCCCGCCTGATCCAGCGGGAAACGCGCGCAGATCTGCGGCTTGATCCGGCCCTCGGCATAGAGGCGGAACAGGTCGGCCACGTTTTCCGCATGGCCCTTGGGGTCACGGAACACCGAGGCGCCCCAGAACACGCCGACGATCTGACAGCCCTTGAGCAGGGTCAGGTTCAGCGGGATGCTGGGGATGCCCGCCGGGAAACCCACCACCAGATAGCGCCCCTGCCAGGCCATCGCGCGCAGGCAGGGTTCGGCATAGGCGCCGCCCACCGCGTCATAGACCACATTGACCCCATCGCCCCCGGCCAGTTTCTTGATCTCACCCGACAGCGCCTTTTGCCCGTCGCGGTCCAGTTCGCGCGGATAGATCAGCGTCTCGTCGGCGCCGATCTGGCGGCAGAACTCGGCCTTCTCCTGCGATGAGACGGCGGCGATCACCCGCGCGCCAGCGGCCTTGCCCAGCTCGATCGCGGCGGCGCCAACGCCCCCGGCGGCGCCTAGGATCAGCAGCGTCTCGCCCGGTTGCAGCGCCGCGCGGTCCTTGAGCGCGTGATGTGAGGTGCCATAGGTGAAGATGAAACAGGCAGCCTCGTCATAGGGCATGGCATCGGGGATCTTGACCGCGACATTGGCCTTGACCGTCAGATGGGTGGCAAAGCCGCCATGACCGGTGAGTGCCAGCACCCGGTCACCGGGCGCATAGCCGTTGACACCTTCGCCCACGGCCAGAACCTCGCCCGCGATCTCGCCGCCGGGGGCAAAGGGGCGGGGCGGTTTCATCTGGTAGAGGTCGCGGATTATCAGCGTGTCGGGAAAGTTCACCCCCGCCGCATGCACCCGTACCAGCAGCTCTCCCTTGCCGGGTGTAGGGTCCGGCAGTTCGGTCAGCTCCAGCGTTTCGGGGCCGCCCACGGCGGTGCTCAGCATGGCTTTCATATCGGTCTTTCTCCCTGTTGCGGACGCGTGCGTACCGCGATTTGACGTCAAGTCTTTGGCCCGCCCCCTTGGTTGTCAACCGGATATCGAAATGCAATTCTGCTCTGCAAAACAGATATCGGTATATGGGGAGGAGACATGGCCGAAGAGGATGGGGCGCTGGCCGCCTTCCGCGACGAGCTGCGCAGCTGGCTGGAGGCGAATTGCCCCGCAGAAATGCGCGATGGCCGCAATGACGAAGCTAGCATCTGTTGGGGCGGAAAGAACTGGAACTTTACGTCAGAAGCCCAGCGTACCTGGCTGCAACGTTGCGTCAGCAAGGGGTATACGGTGCCGACCTGGCCGGTCGAGTATGGTGGCGCCGGGCTGAACCGCGATCAGGAGAAGGTGTTCCACCAGGAAATGCGCCGCCTGAACGCGCGCTATCCGCTGCAAAGCTTTGGCATCTGGATGCTGGGACCTGCGCTTTTGCATTTCGGCACGCATGAGCAGAAGCTGCATTACCTGCCGCCCATCGCGCGCGGTGAAATCCGCTGGTGTCAGGGGTATTCCGAGCCGGGCGCCGGGTCCGATCTGGCAAATGTGCAAAGCCGGGCCGAGGACAAGGGCGATCACTGGCTGGTCAACGGGCAGAAGATCTGGACCTCTTACGCCGATCAGGCCGACTGGATCTTTGCGCTGCTGCGCACCGACCGCGAGGCACCCAAGCACAAGGGCATTTCCTTCATCCTGCTCGACATGACCAGCCCGGGCGTAACCACGCGACCGATCAAGCTGATCTCGGGCGCGTCGCCGTTTTGCGAGACCTTCTTTGACAATGTCGAAGTGCCGCGCGAACAGGTGGTGGGCGAGGTCAATCGCGGCTGGGACGTGGCCAAGTACCTGCTGACGCATGAGCGCGAGATGATCTCGGCCGCCGGTGGCACCATGGGCTCGGGCCGGGCACTGGGCGCCGTGCTGGCCGACAGCGGCAGCACCGACACGGTGCTGCGCGCTGATGCGATGCGGGCCGAGGTCGACGGGCTGGCGGTGGCGCTGACACTGGAGCGCTACAAGGATCAGGCCGAGGCCGGGCAGGGCGCGGGCGATGCCTCGGCCATGCTGAAATACATGGGAACCGAGCTGAACAAGCGCAATCTGGAACTGGTGATGGCGGCGGGCGGGTCCGACGCCCTGGTCTGGGAAGACGGGCGCGCGCCCAACTGGCTGAGGACCAAGGCCAACTCGATCGAGGGCGGCACCTCCGAGGTGATGCTGTCGATCATTTCGAAACGCGTTCTTGGGCTTCCGGGGTAGGGCATATGGCAAAACTGGTACGTACAGAAGAAGAGGTCATGCTGGCCGACGCCGCGCGCGGCTTCCTGGATCAGGCCGCCCCGGTGGCGCATCTGCGCGGGCTGCGGGATGCGGGGCAGACGCAGGACCGGGCGCTCTGGTCGGAAATGGCCGCGATGGGCTGGGCCGGGGTGCTGGTCCCCGAAGAGGCCGGGGGCAGCGATATGGGCCACGCCGCGGCCTGTGCGCTGGCGGGCGAGATGGGCAAGACGCTGGTTGCCTCGCCGTTTCTGTCCACGGCGGTGATTGCGGCAACCGCGCTGCGGCAGGTGTCCGATGCCCGCGCGGTACAGGCGCTGGCGCGGATCGCCAGCGGCGAGGTCACCTATGCGCTGGCGATTGATGAGGGCGCCAAATTCGCACCCGAGGCAACGCAGATGCAGGCGCGGGCCGACGGCAACGGGTTCCGCCTGAACGGCGAAAAACGGTTTGTCGTGGACGGCGCCAATGCCGAGCGCCTGCTGGTGCTGGCGCGGACCGATGCGGGGCTGACCCTGTTCGACCTGCCCGCTGACCGCGACGGCATCACTCGCGAGGGGCAGGCGATGATCGACAGCCGTGACGCGGCGCGGATCGAATTCTCCGATGTGGCGGCAACGGGCGAGGATGTGCTGGGCCAGGTTGATGACGCGATGACCGTTTTGGCCCCCGCGCTGCGCGCCGGTCAGGCGGCGTTGGCCGCCGAGATGGCCGGGCTGGCCGCTGGCGCCTTTGGCATGACCGTCGAATATCTCAAGGAACGCAAACAGTTCGGGGTTCCGATTGGTGCGTTTCAGGCCCTGCAACACCGCGCTGCGCATCTGTGGTGTGAATGCGAGGTGACCGCCTCGGCCATCCTGAACGCGGGCCGGATGCTGGACGAAGACCCCGAGAACGCGGCGCTGGCCGTGTCGCTGGCCAAGGCACGCGCCACCGACACCGCACAACGTGCGGTGCAGGAAGGGGTGCAGATGCATGGCGGCATCGGCATGACCGACGCATTCGACATGGGCTTCTACATGAAACGCGCCCGCGTCGGGGCCGAATGGCTGGGCGATTACGGATATCACGCAAACATCGTTGCGCAAGCGCGTGGATTTTAAGGATTTATCATGACACCTGAGATTTTGTTTTCGCTGCATGGCAAGACCGCGCTGGTCACCGGCGGCGCCACCGGCATTGGGCGCATGGCAGCCGAGGCGCTGGTACGCGCGGGCGCGCGCGTGCTGATCGCCTCGCGCAAGGGTGAGGCCTGTGAAGTGGTCGCTGCCGAGCTGAACGCGCTGGATGCCCCCGGCAGCGCCGAGGGGTTTGGCGGTGACGTCGGTAGCAAGGAGGGTATCGACGCGCTGGTGGACGAGGTAAAGAGCCGTACCGAAACCCTTGATATCCTTATGAACAATTCCGGTGTTACCTGGGGTGCGCCGATGGGCCAGTTCCCGCATGAAGCCTGGGAAAAGGTGATGTCGGTCAATGTGGCCGGTGTCTTCGATCTGACCCAGAAACTTTTGCCGATGCTGATGAAAAGCGGCTCGGTCGATGATCCGGCGCGGGTGGTCAATGTGGGCTCGGTCATGGGCGAGGTGCCGATGGGCGACGGCGCCTATAGCTATGCGGCCTCCAAGGCGGCGGTGATCCACCTGACCAAGATCATGGCCAAGGAACTGTCGCCCTATGCGGTGACGGTCAACGCGCTGGCGCCGGGGCCTTTCGTGTCGCGGATGACGGCCTTTGCCACCGCTGACGAGGAGAAACGCGCCAAGGTCGGCAGCGACGTGCCGCTGGGCCGGGTCGGCCGGGACGAGGATATCGCCGGTTGCATGCTGTTCCTTTGCGGGCGTGGCGGGGCCTATGTCACCGGCGCAGTGATCCCGGTCTCGGGCGGCATCAACGTGATGTCTGGCCGCAACATCTTTGAAAAGGCGCTGTAAGGGGGCGGGTATGGACATTCGTTTTGACGGACGGGTGGCGATTGTCACCGGATCGGGCGCGGGTCTGGGCCGTGCCCATGCGCTGGGACTGGCCGCGCGCGGCGCCAGGGTGGTGATCAACGATCTGGGGGCGGCAACCGACGGCACCGGTGCGTCTTCCGATGCCGCGCGTGCTGTGGTCGCGGAGATCCGCGCCATGGGTGGCGCGGCCCTGGCCCATGGTGCCGACGTGGCGGACGAGGGACAAGTGGCCGACATGGTGGCCCGAACCATGGCCGAATGGGGCCGTGTCGATATCGTGGTCAACAACGCCGGCATCCTGCGCGACAAGAGCTTTGCCAAGATGAGCATGGCCGATTTCCGCAGGGTGATCGACGTGCACCTGATCGGCAGCGCCAATGTCGCCCACGCCTGTTGGCCGATCATGCGTGAACAGGGCTATGGCCGGGTGGTCTTCACCTCCTCCGCCTCGGGGCTTTACGGCAATTTCGGGCAGGCCAACTATGGCGCGGCCAAGGCCGCCATGATGGGCCTGATGAACGTGCTGCATCTCGAAGGCGCGCGCGACAATATCCGCGTCAACTGTCTGGCGCCGACCGCCGCGACCCGGATGACCGAGGCGCTGATCCCCGAACAGGCGCTGGCGCTGCTGGCGCCGGAAACGATCACGCCTGGCCTTCTGTATCTGGTGAGCGAGGACGCGCCCTCGCGCGTGATCCTCTGCGCCGGGGCAGGCTGTTACGCGCAGACCCGTGTGTTCGAGACCGAAGGCATCCTGTTGGAGGGCGGCGCCAATACACCCGAGGAAATCGCCGCCCGCTTTGCATCGGTGCAGGATGAGGAGGGCAAGCGCGAGTTGACCGACGCGTTCAGCCAGACTCGCAAATACGCCCGCAAAGCAGCCGAGGCGCGTGGCATCGACCTGCCCTGGGGAGCATGAGAAAGTGAAAGACATGACCTGGACCCGTGACGAAAGCCACCTGCCGCCTGCTCTGCGCGGCCTGCGCATTCCGCTGATCGGCTCGCCGCTTTTCATCATCTCGGTGCCCGATCTGGTGATCGCGCAATGCAAGGCGGGGATCGTGGGGTCGTTCCCGGCGCTTAATGCGCGCGAGGGCGAGGGCGAGCCGCCGCTGCTGGAGGCCTGGCTGAAACGCATCACCGAGGAACTGGACCGCCACAATCAGAAGAACCCCGACACCCCGGCGGCGCCTTTTGCGGTGAACCAGATCGTGCACCGCTCGAACGGGCGGCTGGAGCGGGATCTGGAGATCTGTGCGCGCTGGAACGTGCCGATCTGGATCACCTCGCTGGGTGCGAGGGTGGAGGTGAACGAGGCCGCGCACAGCTGTGGTGGCGTCGTGCTGCATGACGTGATCAACAACACATTCGCCAAGAAGGCGATCGACAAGGGCGCTGATGGCCTGATCGCCGTGGCCGCAGGCGCCGGGGGCCATGCGGGACAACAATCGCCACTGGCGCTGATCCGCGAGATCCGGTCGTGGTTCGACGGGCCGCTGGCGCTGTCGGGCGCCATCGCCTGTGGCGAAAGCCTGCTGGCCGCCCGCGCCGTGGGGGCCGATTTCGGCTATATGGGCTCGCCCTTCATCGCCACGAATGAGGCCAATGCACAACCCGAATACAAGCAGATGATCGTCGACAGCACCGCCGAGGATATCGTTTATTCCTCGCTCTTTACCGGCGTGCACGGCAATTACCTGAAGAAATCGGTGGAACGCGCCGGGATGGATCCCGACAACCTGCCCTCGGCCGATGCCAGTTCGATGAATTTCAGCCAGGGCTCGTCCAAACCCAAGGCGTGGAAAGAAATCTGGGGCTCGGGTCAGGGCGTCGGCGACGTGCATCAGATCGAACCGGTGGCCGATCTGGTGGATCGGATTGACCGCGAATACCGTGCGGCGGGCGCCCGGCTGGCCGCCGAGTTTACCGGCTGAACCATGGCGGAACTGATTGTTATCCGCCATGCGCAGGCCTCGTTCGGGTCGGACGATTATGACCGGCTGAGCGAGTTGGGTTATCGCCAGTCAGCGCTGGTCGGTGCCGCGCTGCGCGAGATGAGCTGGGTGCCCGACCGGCTGGTCACGGGCACGCTGGCGCGACAGAAAGAGACTCTGCGCGGCATGGGGTTCACGGACGCGCCCGAGGAACACGCGGGCTGGAACGAATACGATTTCCACGACCTGTTGCGGGTGAAATTCGGCGGCACCATCCCCGATCTGGTGCAGCATGACCGCAAAACGCATTTCCGCACCCTGCGCGATGTTTTGCGCGAATGGCAGGGCGGCGGGGTTGCGGGCGCGCGCGAAAGCTGGGCCCAGTTCACCGCCCGGATCGAGGCGGCACGCCAAACCGCCACCCGCGAGGGTGCCGAACGGGTGCTGGTGATCAGCTCGGGCGGGGCCATCGGACAACTGACCGCCGCGGCACTGAGCGCACCGTCCGAGCAGATGATTGCGCTGAACCTGCAAGTGAAGAACACCGCCATGTCGCGCTTCATCTTTACCCAGCGCGCCTTCTTTTTGCATGAATTCAACACCACCCCGCATTTTGCCCAACCGGCCCATGCGGATATGCTGAGCTATAGTTGAGGGACAGGATATGAGCGACACGACCCAAAGCCTCGACCTGAGCGCCGTTGATGCCTATCTGCGCGACCACCTGCCGGGCTATGCCGGGCCGCTGGAGGCGCAGAAATTCGATGTTGGCCAGTCGAACCCGACCTTTCTGCTGAAAACACCCGCGCGCAACTATGTGCTGCGGCGCAAGCCACCGGGAGTCTTGCTGAAATCCGCCCATGCGGTGGATCGCGAGTTCCGGGTGCAAAGCGCGCTGGCGGGCACGGATGTGCCGGTGCCGCGCATGCATCTGCTCTGCGAAGATGACACCGTGATCGGCTCGGCCTTTTACGTGATGGAGCATCTGGACGGGCGCAATTTCTACGAACCGACGATGGAGGGCGAGAGCAATGCCACCCGCACCGCCGTCATCGACGAGATGAACCGGGTGCTGGCGGCGTTGCATTCGGTCGATATCGACGCGGTCGGCCTGTCCGACTATGGCCCGCCGGGCAATTACTTCGAGCGCCAGCTTTCGCGCTGGACCAAGCAGTACCGCGCCTCGGAAACGGACACGATCCCGGACATGGACGCGCTGATCGAGGCGCTGGGGCAGGAGATGCCCGAGGATGACGGCCAGCGCACGCTGGTGCATGGCGATTACCGGATCGACAACATGATGTTCGAAAAGGGCGGCACCCGCTGTCTGGGCGTGCTCGACTGGGAACTCTCGACCATCGGCCACCCCTATGCCGATCTGGCCGCCGTGATCATGCAATGGCAGATGCCGCCGGGCAAAGAGGGGCGCGGGCTGGCAGGGGTCGACCGTGCCGCGCTGGGTCTGCCCACGGATGCCGAGTTCATCGCCGCCTATTGCGCGCGGCGCGGCATCGGGGGGATCGACCGTTTCGGCTTCTATCTTGCCTTCAACTTCTTCCGCATGGCGGCGATCATCCAGGGCGTCTATAAACGCGCGCTGGATGGCAATGCGTCAAACCCCGAACGCGCCCGGAGGCTGGGCCAGTATGTGGGCGTATTCGCGCAAAACGGGCTGAGGGCGCTGCGCGGGTGAGCGGGCAGGGCGGCGATATGGACGGGCTGGCCGAGGGCAAGGATCGCAACTTTGTCACCGCACTTGCGCGGGGGCTGGACGTGCTGCGCAGCTTTCGCCCCGGCGAGGTGCTGCTGACCAATACCGACCTGTCCGAGCGGACCGGCCTGCCCAAACCCACCGTCTCGCGCCTGACCCATACGCTGTGCCAGCTGGGCTATCTGGTGCAGGACCGCCAAAGCGGCGCCTATCGGTTGGGCGTGGGCGTGCTGCAACTGGGCATGGGCGTGTTGGCGGGCATGGATATCTGTGACCGCGCGGCTGAGGTGCTGCGTGGCCTGCGCACCGGCGCCAACCCCTATATCACCGCCGCCCTGGGCGAGGTGCACCGGGCCGAGGTGATCTATGTCGCGGTGTCGCGCTCGCGCGAGAATGTCTCGCTCAGCATGCATGTGGGTTCGCGGCTGCCGCTGTTCCGCTCGGCCATCGGGCGGGCGATCCTGGTGGGGATGGAGGCGGAAGAGCGTGAGGCCGCCATCGCCACCGGACTGCGCGACCTGGGGGCGTCCGAGGCAGAGCTGCGCGCCCAGATCGACCGCGCCGTCGAGGAATACGCCGCGCGCGGCTATTGCACCGGATACGGCGACTGGCAGGCGGATGTGAACGGTATCGCGGTGCCGGTGCTGTCGCTTGGCGGTGCCCGCTTGCACGGGCTCAATCTGGGCGGGCCCAGTTTCCACGTCACCCAAGAAGAGCTGGAGCGCGTTTATGCGCCGCTCTTGATCGAAGCCGGACGCAGCCTGGGCATGGTGCCATGAGGGGGTGGCGCGCTCTCTCGACAAGGGTCCGTATTCCTACGTACTTTCCTTGGCGCTGGGGCCGGGTGACACTCTGTCAAGCCGCGACAGCAGGAGGATAGCGCGATGCCCGACCCCGGTTACAGGACACTCGACACCGGCCGGTTGGGCCGGATCGCGGGCTGGATGCAGGGCTATGTCGACCGGCGCCGCTATGCGGGCAGTTCGGTGCTGGTCAGTCAGGGCGGGCAAGAGGTGTTTTTCCACGCTGCCGGGCAGCGCAGCATCGAGCGACAGTTGCCCTTTACCCGTGACACGCTGGTGCGGATATATTCGATGACCAAGCCGATCACCTCGCTTGCGGTGATGATGCTGGCCGAACGGGGGCTGTTCCACCTCGATGCGCCGGTGTCGAACTTTCTGCCGTCCTTCTCGGACATGCAGGCACTGGTGCCCGGAGCAAGCACTATCGACCAGACCGAACCGGCGCCCTCGCCAACGCTGCACCAGCTGCTGACCCATACCGCCGGGCTGAGCTATCCGTTCAATCCCGGCGTTCTGGCGCGCGCGATGGAGGAGCAGGACCTGCTGTTCAAACCGGGTCAGGGCGCTTTGGCCGACATGGCCGACAAGGTGGCGGCACTGCCACTTGCATTTCAGCCCGGAAGCCGTTGGGAATACTCGGTTTCCATCGACATTCTGGGGCGCGTGGTCGAGGTGGTCTCGGGCCGGACGCTGGCGCAGTTTTTTCAGGACGAGATTTTCGCCCCACTGGGGATGTCCGAGACCGGGTTCAGCGTGCCCGAGGGCGCTGGCGACCGTTTCGCCTCGCTCTATACGCCGCTTGCCGGGGATGCGATGGCGCTGAACGATGCCCATTCCGGCGGCGACACATTGCGCCTGTTCGACGAGGCGGGCAAATCGCCCTTCGAGACTGCCAGCATGTATTCCGGCGGCGGCGGTCTGGTCAGCACCATCGACGATTACCGCCGCTTTGCCGAGATGCTGCGCCGGGGTGGCGAGGTCGACGGTCATCGCCTGATCGGCCCGGCAACGCTCGATTTCATGATGCGTAACCATCTGCCGGGCGATATCGCCTCGATGGGGCCGCAGAGCTTTGCCGAACAGCCGATGGAGGGGATGGGCTTTGGCCTGGGTGGTGCCGTGGTGCTGGACCCGGCCCGCGCCCGCACCCCCGGTTCGGTCGGCGATTTCAGCTGGGGCGGAATGGCCTCGACCTTTTTCTGGTTGGACCGCGTCAATGACATGACGGTGGTGTTCTTCACCCAGTTGTCGCCCTCCAGCGCCTATCCCTCGCGGTCGGAACTCAAGGCGCTGATCCATGGAGCATTATGCGAATGACAGATCCCCGGCCCATTCTCTGGACCCCAAGCAAGGCCCGCGCCGAGCAAAGCCGCATGGCGGCGTTTCAGCGTTGGTTGGCAGAGGAGCGCGGGCTGGAATTTGACGACTACAATGCCCTTTGGGAATGGAGCATTACGGATCTGGCTGGGTTCTGGACCGCGATCCGCGATTTCGCGGGCCTGCCGTTTCAGGGCGGTGACGGTCGGGTGCTGGCCGAGCGGCGGATGCCCGGTGCGGTCTGGTTTCCTGGTGTCACCACCAATTTCGCCCGCCACATGCTGCGCCATGCCGAGAGCCGCCCCGAGGCACCCGCGCTGATCCTGCGCTCCGAGGGGTTCGGCCGCAACGAGGTCAGCTGGGCGCAACTGGCGCAACAGGTGGCCAATGTGGCCGCCCATCTGCGCGCCATGGGTGTGGGGCAGGGCGACCGGGTGGTCGCGATCCTGCCCAATACCGATAGTGCCGTGATTGCCTTTCTGGCCGCGGCCAGCATCGGCGCCATCTGGTCGCTTTGCGCCCCGGATATGGGCCATGTGGCGATCCTGGACCGGTTCCGCCAGATCGAACCCAAGGTGCTGATCGCGCAGGACGGCTATGTTCACGCGGGGCGCACCATCGACCGGCGCCCGGTGCTGGAGGAGATCCGCGCGCATCTGCCCAGCCTGACCCACACGGTTCTGGTGCCGGTGATGGGGGATGTGCCGCCGGGTGTGACCCCTTGGGACGAGATGACCCAAGGCTCGGCCACGGCGGATTTTGCCGATCTCCCCTTCGATCATCCGTTGTGGATCGTCTATTCCTCGGGCACCACCGGCAACCCGAAACCCATCGTGCATGGTCATGGCGGTATCCTGCTGGAGGGCGCCAAACAGGCGCTGCATCAGGATCTGGGCGGTGACGATCGCTTTCTCTGGCTCACCTCTTCGGGCTGGATCATGTGGAATGCGCAATTTGTCGCCACGGGGCAGGGTGCCACCGTGGTGCTGTTCGACGGGGCCGCCAACCACCCCGACATGCTGGCGGTCTGGCGCGTGGTGGCCGAAGAGCGGGTCACCAGTTTCGGCGTCGGCGCGGCCTATGTCACCCAATGCCTGAAATCCGGCATCCGCCCGGGCGACGTGCTGGATCTGTCGGCGCTCAAATCGCTGGGCACTACCGGATCACCGCTGACGGCCGAGGGCTATGACTGGATCTATGACGCGGTGGACCCGGATATCTGGCTGGCGCCGATCTCGGGCGGGACCGATCTGTGCGGCGCCTTTGTCGGCGGCAACGTGATGCTGCCGGTGCGCGCGGGCGAGATGCAATGCCGCTATCTGGGCAACGCCGTGCGCAGCTTTGACCCCGAAGGCGCTGAGATCATTGGTGAAGTCGGCGAACTGGTTTGCACCGAACCGCTCCCCTCGATGCCGTTGGGGTTCTGGGGCGACAGCGATGGCAGTCGCCTGCATGAAAGCTATTTCGACACCTATCCCGGTATCTGGCGGCATGGCGACTGGATCGAGATCACGCCTGAGGGTGGTTCGGTGATCTATGGCCGCTCGGACGCAACGATCAACCGCAAGGGGCTGCGGCTCGGCTCGTCCGAGATCTATCGCGCGGTCGAGGCGCTGCCCGAGGTGCTGGACAGCCTTGTGGTCGATCTGGAGTTTCTGGGCCGCGACAGTTTCATGCCGCTCTTCGTGGTGCCGGCGCCGGGGCAGGTGCTGGACGAGGCCCTGCGCGACCGCATCAACACGGCCATCCGCGAAACGCTGTCGCCGCGCTTCATCCCCAACGACATCGTTCAGATCGCCGAGGTGCCGCGCACCCTGTCGGGAAAGAAGCTGGAAGTTCCCGTCAAGAAACTGCTACTGGGGGGCGACCCGGTGCAAGTGGTGAACCGGGACTCGATGGCGAACCCGGAAAGTTTCGATTTCTTCGTGACTTATGCCGCCGGGCGACGCTGACGCCGGAGGATGCGACATGACCGATGCGGAACGCCAGCTGCTCGACCTGCTCGATATCGAGCGGTTGGAAGTGGATCTGTTTCGTGGCACCGGATCGGGGGGCGAAACGCCGACCCGCATCTATGGCGGGCAGGTCATCGCACAGGCGCTGGCCGCTGCCTATCGCACGGTCGAGGACCGGTTGTGCCATTCGCTGCACGCCTATTTCATTCGACCGGGTGACCCGTCTATTCCCGTTATCTATCAGGTTGATAGAGCGCGGGATGGAGGTTCTTTCACAACCCGTCGGGTTGTGGCCATTCAACATGGTCGCCAGATCCTGAACCTCTCGGCCTCGTTCCATGCGGGCGATGACGGTTGGGACCATCAACACCCCATGCCAGATATTTCCGGCCCCGAAACCCATCCCACGCGGCAGGCTTTGCAAGAGCGCTTCATCGACCGTATACCGCAGAAATACCGCGCCGAATTCACCCGCGCACGTCCTATCGAAATCCGTGAGGTCGAACCGCGCGACATGTTCGAGCCGATCCCGACCGACGACCGTCATTACCTGTGGTTCCGCATGGGTGCGGCAGCCGGGGCAGGGCCGGAAATGCAGCATCTGCTGCTCGCATATGCGTCAGACATGGGGTTGCTGGGCTCGGGCCTGCGGCCGCACGGGCTCAGCTGGTATACGCGTCAGGTCAACGGGGCCAGCCTGGATCATGCCATGTGGTTTCACGCGCCGATCCGGTTCGAAAACTGGCATCTTTACGCGATGGACAGTCCCTGGACCGGCGCCGGGCGCAGTTTCAACCGGGGCAAGATCTATGCTGAAGACGGCACGCTGGTGGCCAGCGTGGCGCAGGAAGGGCTGATGCGGCGCCTGAAATCCGAAGGTTAGAGCTTGCCGCCGAATTGCCGGTTCAGCTTGCGCATGCCGCCCAGCCATCGGTCGTAATCCGCTGTTTTCATTCGTATATAGTCCAGAACCTGCGGATGCGGCAGCACCAGGAACTGCCCGGCGCGGATGGCCTGAACGCAAGCCTCGGCCACGTCCGAGGGTTCCAGCATACCGTCCAGCGCCGCGACCGACTCCTCATGCCCGCGAGTCATTTCCGAGCGGACCGCCTGCGGACACAGAACCGACACGCCGATCCCGTCATCGCCATAGGTCATCGCCAGCCACTCGGCCAGACCAACCGAGGCGTGCTTGGTCACCCCATAAGGTGCCGCACCAACCTGGTTCAACAGACCCGCTGCGGACGCGGTGTTGAGCAGATAGCCACCGCCGCGCGCGATCATGCGCGGCACCACATGGCGCGCTGCCCAGACCTGTGACATCACGTTGATATCCCAGATACGTTGCCAGTCCGTATCCGGCGTCTCGATACCACCGATGGTCAGGATGCCGGCATTGGAGCAAAAGAGGTCAATGGGACCGATCTGGGTTTCTACATGCTCGATCAGGGCGGCGATATCGGCCTCGCGGCTCACATCGCAGCGCAGGGCAACGCCACCAACCGATTGCGCGACGTCCTCGGCGCCTTGCAGGTTCAGGTCCGCGCAAACAACGCACTTCGCGCCCTCGGCGGCGAAGCGTTCGGCCAGGCCGCGCCCGATACCGCTGGCCGCACCTGTGACGACAACAATCCTGTCTTTGATTTCCACGGTGTTCTCCCATGTTGTGCGTCTGTAAAGCTGACTTTTGTCAGTCGGTTAGAGCATGTCGTTCTATTTCTGCAAACCAACAGCCGGTTCTGAATACCGGTTTCAGCCAAACGCTAGCGCAGGCGTAGGGTGGTGCCAATCCATGCAATCGCCGTGACGTTCCGGCAATTCAGTGTACGTTTAATACACATAATACCGATTATAAGAAATGAGTATCAAGCAGGGGCACATTCTAAACTGGGTTGCGACGAATCCCCTATCTTGCTGGAAAGCAAGGAGAACGGAATATGGCCCACACGG